>JBDSZH010000149.1:0-9043 GCA_039925225.1 Candidatus Limnocylindrales bacterium
GGCTTGATGCCCTTCTTCTCGACCAGCTTGCGGCTCATCGTGTCCCAGCCATCGGGCGCCCAGCCGAGCTGGAACGTGGAGATCGTCTCGTCCGTGAAGCCGCGACCCTTGAGATAGTCCAGCGCCGGCTTGCCCATCGAGGTTGCGGTCAGGACCTGGTGGTAGAACGCGATCGCCGTCTCCATCACGTCGCGCAGTCGAGCGCGGTGCGCGTCCTCGCGCTTGGTCCGCTCGTCGATCTCGACGCCCGCCTTCGTGGCGAGCGTGCGCAGCGCATCGGGGAACGTCACGCCGTCGCGCTGCATCACGAAGCTGAACACGTCACCCCCGAGGCCGCAGCCGAAGCACTTCCACGAATCCCGGCTCGGGGTGACCGTGAACGAGGGTGTCTTCTCACCGTGGAACGGGCACAAGCCCTTGAACGTGGTGCCGGCCTTCCGCAGCTGAACGGTCTCGCCGACCACGTCGACGATGTTCAGCCTGCTCTTGACCTCTGCCGCTGCGCCGCCAGCCGTCTCGTTCGCCTCCAGATGTCCACCCGGACATGCCGATCGGCCTGTCAAGACTTGACAAGCCGCTGAGTTGCATTCTACGCCCCGAAGGCCCTCTTGACAAGCCTCTTGTCAATACCCCCAGGGAGTATGCTGTGGAACGCGGCGGGCGCCCCGCCCTTCCGGCGCCGAGGCAAGGCGGTTCTCGCCGATCCTTGGCAGGATTCGGGTGCAGGAGGTACGTCTTGACGCTCTCGACCGCAACACTCCAGAACCGCATCGCGACGCTCCGTGGTCAGATCAACGGTCGCGTGATCCTGCCCCCGGACGCGGACTACGAGGCAGCCCGCAAGGTGATGTACGGGACGATCGACCGGCGGCCCGCCGCGATCGTGAAGGTCGCGGGGATCGATGACATCCGTGCCGTCATCGCCCTCGCACGGGAGACCGGCGCCGAGCTTGCGGTGCGAAGCGGCGGCCACAGCCCAAAGGGCGACAGCACGACTGACGGCGGCGTCGTCATCGACCTCCGCGAGTTGCGAGCGATCGACATCGATCCCGTCGCACGGACCGCTTGGGCGGAAACCGGCCTCACGGCCGCCGAGGTTACGGAGGCCGTGGCGGCGCACGGGCTGGCGATCGGCTTCGGCGACACCGGCTCCGTCGGGATCGGCGGAATCACGCTGGGCGGCGGCATCGGGTATCTCGTCCGCAAGCACGGCCTCACAATCGACAACCTGCTCGCCGCCGAGCTGGTGACAGCCGATGGGCAGTTCGTCCGCGCCGATCCGGCGACGAATCCGGAGTTGTTCTGGGCGCTCCGCGGTGGAGGCGGCAACTTCGGCGTCGTGACGCGGTTCCAGTACCGGCTCGTCGAGCTGTCGGAGATCGTGGGCGGGATGCTCTTCCTGCCCGCCACGGCCGAGACCGTCGAACGCTTCGTAGCCCTCGCGGGCGAGGCGCCGGAGGAGATGTCCACCATCGCCAACGTGATGCCCTGTCCCCCGATGCCCTTCGTCGACGAAGGATGGCACGGCAAGGTCGTGATCTTCGCGCTCATGTGCTTCGCCGGCGATACCGCCGCGGGCGAGGCGGCCATGCGACCGTTCCGTGACCTTGCCGCGCTCGGTGGCCTGGACGCCCCCATCGCCGACCTCGTCAAGCCGATGACCTATCCGGAGATGTTCCCACCCGAGGATCCGGACTACCACCCCACGGCGGTGAGCCTCAACCTCCTGCTGGATCGCGTGGATCACGCCACCGCGGCCACGATGATGGATCGTCTCGAGACGTCGAATGCCTCGGTCCGCGTCGCCCAGATCCGGGTCATGGGTGGCGCGATGGCCCGCGTGCCGGTCGATGCGACGGCATTCGCCCATCGGAACAGCCCGATCATGGTCAACGTTGCTGCGTTCTACGACGGGGACGATGACAAGCCTCGACGTCAGGCCTGGGTCGAGGAGCTCGTGAGCGCGATTCGGCAATCCGACTCGGGGGCGTACGTCAACTTCGTCGGCGACGAGGGCGAGGCGCGGATCCACGACGCTTACCCGGGCGAGACCTGGCGGCGGCTCGCACGCGTCAAGCGCGATTTCGACCCGACAAACCTCTTCCGGCTCAACCAGAACATTCCGCCCGCCTGAGATCGGCTCGATCCGGCACAATCGGGGCGTGCCAGGTTTCGATCTTCTCGGCTGGATCCTCATCGGACTGCTCGCCGGCTCCATCTCGGGCTGGTTCGTGCGCGGCACCCGGAGTGTCCAGGGCTGCCTGCCGACCATCGTCGTGGGCATTCTCGGCGGGGTCATCGGCGGCTGGCTCGTGCGCGAGACGGGGAACGGCCAGGTCGGCGGCTTCCTGGGCGCGCTTGTGTTCGCCACGATCGGGTCGGTCATCGTCCGGATCGTCCTGCGCGCCCTCGAGGGCGGCGCGCCTCACAAGTAGAGATCGATAGCGCCCTGTAACCGGATCGGTGCAAACCTGCAGGCAATATGAGCGCGCGAAGCGGCAATCCCGCCTAGGATTAGGTCATGACTGACCTCATCGAAGCTCCCGTCATCGAGCCACCCGTCGTCGCCCCTGCCCTGAACCACGAGCCGGCGACAATCGATGAGCGGGCGCTGCTGCTCGAGCTGGAGCCGGAGGTCGGGCGGCTGTACGACCGGCACGCGAGCATGGCCCAGGAGTGGTTCCCGCACGAGTTCATCCCGTACCGGCTCGGACGGGACTTCGACAAGGAGCCCTGGACGCCGGACCAGCCGCGGCTGACGGGCGTGGCGCAGACCAGCTTCGAGATCGGCCTGCTGACCGAGGACAACCTTCCCAGCTACCACCGGCTGATCTACGGGATGTTCGGGCACGGCGATGGCGCGTGGCTGAGCTGGGTTGGGCGCTGGACGGCTGAGGAGGGTCGTCACGCGATCGTGCTGCGCGACTACCTCACCGTGACCCGCAACATGGACCCGATCATGCTCGAGCGCGGGCGGATGACCCAGCTCCAGCATGGGTACGAACTGAACGCGCCTGACACGCTCCATGGACTGGCCTACGTGACGTTCCAGGAGCTGGCAACGCGAATCGCGCATCGCAATACGGGCCGATATTCGGACGACCCGGTCGCTGACAAGATCATGATCCGCATCGCGACCGACGAGAACCTGCACATGGTCTTTTACCGTGACGTGCTGACGGCCGCGCTCAAGCTGGAGCCTTCGGCCGCAGTCCGCGCGATCGTCGACGAGGTCCTCGACTTCAAGATGCCAGGTGCCGGCATCCCGGGCTTCATCCGCAAGGCCGCGCAGATCGCGAAGGCCGGCATCTACGACCTCAGGGTTCACCGAGACGAGGTGCTGATGCCCGTTCTCCGGCATTGGAAGATCTTCGAGATGGACGGCCTCGATGCCGCCGCCGAGGACGCGCGCCGCCGGCTGTCCGAGTACCTCGAGAAGCTGGACGCGTCGATCGCCCGCTTCGAGGACCGCCTCGCGACCTCCACCGTCCCCCGGATGGTCATCGCCAAGTAATTCGGTTCGGCGCGGGCGATTGGCGCCTGGTCGCTCCGGACCGATTCCGGGCGTGGTTGTCCTCGTTGGCGGATGGGTAGGGCTGGTTCGGATCGAACATTTGTGCTAAGGTTGTACCTCGCCGCCTTTTCGTGGCGACTCTCCGTGTGGTCCCTCCTTCTCGAACAGACCGTGCGTGCTGTGTTCCCTGTTCGGGAAGTTGGAGGTCCTCATGACCACCGGAACAATCAAGAAGATCGTCGCCGACCGCGGCTTCGGCTTCATCGCTGCCGAGGATGCGAAGGAATACTTCTTCCACCGCGGCGGACTCGACTCCTCGCTTGACTTCGATCGCCTCGTCGGCGGTGAGAAGGTCACGTTCGAGATCGAGCAGAGCCCCAAGGGCCCGCGCGCAGCGCGAGTCTCCGCGGCCTAACCACCGCACCTGCGGCCTCGCCGCCGCAGCGGCCGGTCCCGCCCTTCTGGCGGGCCGGCCAAACCAGACGTCGTCGCGCCCTTCCACAGGAATGGGCCGGCGACGTTTCTTGATTCCCCGGAATTCGGGCGCAAACATGCCGGTCTCGCCCATCGCGGGTCCACCGTTGCTCGATTACAGTGGCAGTCTCGTGATCTGTACGAACTGCACGGCCGAAAACGCCGCGGACGCCAAGTTCTGCGTTCGATGCGGCTCGCGCATGGGCTGCCCGACATGTGGCGCCGCAAACGTGCCTGACGCGCGGTTCTGCGCCAACTGCGGAACGCAGCTCGCGGGCGAGTCCGGATCCAGCGCGGCGGCCACCCGGACGAGCCCAACCCCCCGAGCGTCCTCAGCGTTGTCCGCCGGACCAGCCCGTACGACCGAGCGGCGCGTCGTGAACGTCCTGTTTGCGGACCTCGTCGGGTTCACGGCACTCTCGGCAAGCCGGGATCCCGAGACCATCCGCGAGCTCCAGAGCCGGTACTTCGAGCGGACGCGCGAGATCGTGGGGCGATACGGCGGCGCCGTCGAGAAGTTCATCGGGGATGCCGTGATGGCCTTGTGGGGAGCGCCAACTGCCCACGAGGACGACGCAGAGCGCGCGGTCAGAGCCGCGCTCGACCTCGTGGAGATGGTGCCGGTCCTCGGACGTGAGATGGGCGTGGAGCTCCAGCTCCGCGCCGGCGTCCTGACCGGCGAGGCCGCGGTCGAGGTCGGCGCCGAGGGCGAGGGCATGGTCACGGGCGACATGGTCAATACCGCGTCTCGCCTCCAGTCGGCGGCGGCGCCCGGGACGGTCCTGGTCGGCGAGTCGACCCGGCTGGGGGCCGGCGAGGCGATCACCTTTGAGTCCGCGGGCGACCAGATCCTGAAGGGCAAGGCCGAACCGGTCCCGGCGTGGCGTGCCATGCGGGTCGTCGCTGAACGTGGCGGCGCCCGACGGCCCGATGCGATCGAGCCGCCGTTCGTGGGTCGCGCCGACGAGTTGCGCTTCCTCAAGGAGCAGTTCCACGCGACCGGCCGAGAAGGGCGGGCGCGCCTCGTCAGCCTCGTCGGCCAGGCGGGCATCGGCAAGAGCCGGATCGCATGGGAGCTTGAGAAGTACCTCGATGGCGTCGTCGAGCAGGTGTGGTGGCACCGCGGTCGCTCACCGTCGTATGGCGAGGGGGTGACGTTCTGGGCGTTGAGCGAGATGTTCCGGAGGCGGGCCGGCCTGGCAGAGGGCGACGACGCCGAGACCACGCGGCGCGCCGTGGCGACGATGCTCCGGCAGCACGTCCCGGACGAGGACGAACGCGCCTGGATCGAGCCGCGGATCCTCGTCGTCCTCGGCATCGGGGAAGCGACGTCCGGTGGGTCCGCCGAGCTGTTCGCTGCGTGGCGTACGTTCTTCGAGCGGCTGGCAACCACCGGGACCGTGGCCCTCGTCATCGAGGATCTCCAGTGGTCGGATGACGGCCTCCTCGACTTTCTCGAGCATCTCCTCGACTGGGGCCGCTCGAGCCCGATCTTCGTCCTGACGCTTGCCCGGCCGGAGCTGCTGGACCGACGAACCGGCTGGGGCACGGACCGGCGGGGCGCGACGGCGATGCGCCTGGACCCGCTGCCCGACATGGCGATGCGAGAGCTGCTCGATGGCGTCGCGCCGGGCCTTCCTGCTCGGATCGTGGCGCGGATCCTGGAACGCGCCGATGGCATTCCGCTGTACGCCGTCGAGACGATCCGGATGCTGGTCGCCAAGGGCCAGCTCGTCGAACGCGATGGCGACCTCGTCGCGGCGTCCAGCGCGGCCGGCGGTGGCCTGAACCTCGCCGACCTCGAAGTCCCGCCAACCCTCCAGGCCCTGGTCGCGGCCCGACTCGACTCCCTGCCGTCCGCCGATCGCTCACTGCTCCAGGATGCCGCCGTCCTCGGGCAGAGCTTCACGGTGGAGGCGCTGACGGCGATGAGCGGCGAAGCGCCAGAAACACTCGTGCCGCGTCTAACCGCGCTCGTCCGGCGCGAGATCCTGACCCTCGAGACCGACCCTCGAGCGCCCACGCGCGGGCAGCACGCGTTCGTGCAGGCGCTCCTCCGGGAAGTCGCGTTCTCCACCCTGTCGAAGCGAGACCGACGAGCCCGACACCTCGCCGCAGCGCGCTATTTCGAATCGCTCGGTGATGACGAGGTGGCCGGGGTCGTGGCGACGCACTTCGTCGAGGCGTTCCGGGCAGCACCCGATGGCCCAGAGGGCGAGGCAGTCGCCACGCAGGCTCGGATCTCACTGCTTGCGACGGCGGAGCGCGCCCAGGAGCTCGGCGCGATCGGGCAGGCGGTCGACGCCCTCGGCTCGGCGCTGGAGGTTACGCCGGACCCGGTGCAGCGTGCGCGGCTGCTCGAGCGGATTGGCCGGCTGCAGACAAACCACTCCGACTGGGAGCCGGGGTACGCCAACCTGGCGGCTGCGGTGGATGCCTACGTGGCGCTGGGCGACCGGATCGGCGTCGTCCGTGCGACCGGCATCCTGCTGGGGGAGCACCTCTCAGCTGGGCGGATCGCCGATGCGGCGAAGCTGGCGGTCGGGATCCAGGAGGAGGCCGAGGGGCTCGTGCTCGCGGCGCTGGAGCGCGGTCCCGCCGCAGATCGCGAGGCCGGAGAGGGCGCCGCGCAGTTCGCCGAGGTGATGGCGCGTCTGGAGTTCCGGCGCCGGGCCTGGGCGGATTCGGTGCGCTGGGCGGACCGTGCCCTGTCGCTCGCGGAGCCGCTTCGGCGCGACGAGGAGCTGGCGATGGCCATGGTCACCAAGGGCACGGCCATGGCGGCGGCCGGGCAGCTGCGGGAGGGCATGGCATTGATCGAGGGCGCGGTCCTCGATGCGACGGCCCACCGCCAGAACCTTGCCGTCCTGCGAGGTCTGAACAATCTCGCGTCGATGACGACCGAAAGCGATCCCCGAGCGTCGCTCGAACGAACCCGGCTCGGGATGGCGGCCGTTCGCCGGCTGGGCCTGCGCTCGTTCGACGGCTATCACGCCGGAAACGCGGCCGGCGCGTGCGAGCGAATCGGCGAGTTGGAATGGTTGCGCGAGGCGGTGGACGCGATGCTCGCGGGTGACCCCGAGCGCCACGAGACGGAGTATCTCGAGAGCTTGAGGGACTACTGCACCGCATGGACGGGGATGCCGGATATCGCACGCAGCGAGCGCCTCCTGGCGAGAACCAAGCGCGACAACGACACCCAAGCGGAGCTAGGCCACGCGTCATTCCTCGCCCGCTGCGCGTTCGCTGCGGGAGATCCGGCCCGCGCCCTCGACCTCGCGGAACCGTTCTTCCGGTATGCGAGCGAAGGTGACTACAACGCCGACTTCGACATGCCGGGGCGGTTCGCACTGCACGCTCGGAAGCTGGATATCGCGCGTCGCGTGCTGGAAATCGCCGGAGTTGGTCCGGGCGGTGCCGCAGACCACGACGCCGAAGTCCTTCGCGCCGGGATCGCCGTCCTCGAAGGCCGGCGCGACGATGCGGTCAACCTGTATCGCTCCGCGCTCGCCGGCTACCGCACGTTCGGCCTCCGCTTCTCGCTCGCCCTGACCGTGTTTGACATGGCCACGTTGCTCGGGCCCGATGATCCGGCGACGCGATCGGTCATCGACGAAGGTCGAGGCATCCTCGAGGAGCTCGGCGCACGCCCGCTCCTGGCACAGCTCGACGCGCTCGCGGTCGGTGGTGGAACGGCAGTCTCGGCAGGCGCCGCGAGGCGACCGTCGACGATGACGATGCCCTGAGGCGCGATCAGTGCCAGTCGATGGTCACGACGTCCATCGGCTCGGAGAGACCCTTGAGGAGCTCGGAGCGGACGCCCGCCGAGCGGTAGGACTCCCCCACCGTCGACAGGCTGGCGATGATCTGGCCACCCGTCGCGAGGCCGGCAATGCGCGAGGCCTCGTGGACGCCCTTGCCACGGAAGTTCGCGCCGACCTGCTGCGCGTCAGACGCGTGCAGCCCGATCCGGACCTGCGGCGCGAAACCCTGCTTCTGGCGTTGTTCGGCGAGGCGTCGCTGGATCGCGATCGCAGCTGCAACGGCGGCCTCGGGCGAGTCGAAGCTCACGAAGAAGCCGTCCCCGGTGGTCGAGATCTCGCGGCCCTCGTGCGCCGTAAAGACCTCCCGCAGGGTGGTGTCGTGCCAGCGAAGGAGGGTGTCCCACGCCTCGTCGCCGAGCGCCTCGACGAGATTGGTCGAGCCCACCACGTCCGTGAACATGAACGTCTTGAGCACCCGCCGTGGCGGCGCGGCCTTGCCGCGAAGCTGCCACGGCAGCAGGTCGGAAACCTCGTCGATGACGATCGCGCCCGTCGGACATGCGAACGCCGATTCCCGGAGCAGCTCGTCGTCGACGCTCTCTGGGTCGAGGACCTCCGCCTTGCCGGAATCGCCACGCAGCCAGTCGAAGGCAGTCGGGGCGATGGTGATGCAGTTGCCCGCGCCGATGCATTTGTGTCGATCCACGCGAACCCGGAGCGTCATCGAGCCGCCCCCGTCATCCGGAGAAGCCCTTGAAGGCGAGTGTGGTGGCCTCGGCGCGGCTCGAGACACCGAGCCGCGCGAGCAGCTTGGCGAGCCGCACGCCGACAGCGTCATCGGTCAGCTCCACCTTCGCGGCCATCTCGGCGTTCGTGTGGCCCTCGGTGAGTAGGCGGAGGAGCATTCGATCGATGTCGTCGATGTCGGAAAAGGCGCCGGCAGGGACGGCCGCGCCGGCAGGGCCTCCGGTTTGCGACGACGCGTCGCCATCCCCGAGCGGGCCTACCAGCCCGACGAGCTCCCGCCCCAGTGGCCCGCGGAGCCAGCGAACGCGCACCTTCTCGTCGAGCGTGCCCTGTGCGGTTCGGGCCAGGAGGAGCCGCAGATAGCCTCGCAGGAAGCCCTGGATCTCCGGCGGCCCACCCGCGAACATCGCTTTGGCGACGGGAACCACGATCTCGAGGCTGGAGTCCTCGTGGTGCGCCGCCTGGAGCGCGGCCACGGCCGAACCAGCCGCCGCGACCGCGGCGGGCACGTCGCCGCGGGCAAGGGCGATGGTCGCGAGTGCCG
>JBDSZH010000150.1:0-5072 GCA_039925225.1 Candidatus Limnocylindrales bacterium
GCGAGCGATTCGAGCACGCACAGGCGCTTCGGGTCGGCGAGCGCGCGGCCGACGACGGCCGTCCGTTCGTAATCCTTCTCGCGCGTGTCGACCGCAGGGGTCGTGGTGAGCTCGATTGCCATCGCCCCGGATCATGTCACAACTTGCGCAATCTCGCAAGTCACGCGCGCAGGTCCCGGTCCCCGTATCCTCCGCCCGATGAGCACCTCGCGAAACGTCTCGCTCTCGGAGATCGAGTCGGCGCGCGGCGTGATCGCCGGCAAGGTCCATCGGACGCCGATGCTCTCGAGCTTGACGGCGGCGGCCGTCGTCGAGGCGGCGACCGGGTCCACGCTCGGCGGGGGCAGCGTGTTCCTGAAGGCCGAGCATCTCCAGAAGACCGGCTCGTTCAAGCCGCGCGGCATGGTCGCGAAGGTCGCATCGCTGACCGACGCGGAGCGCGCGGCGGGGATCATCACCATCTCGGCCGGGAACGCGGCGCAGGGATACGCCTACGCCGGGGCGGCCGTCGGCGTTCGGGTCACCGTCGTGATGCCGGCCGCGGCGAACCCCCTGAAGGCAGCGGCAACTCGCGGCTATGGGGCGGAGGTCGTCCTCGAAGGCGCGGACACGGGCGAGGCCTTCGCCGCGATGGAGCGGATTCGAGCCGAGCGGAGCCTGACGTTCTGCCATCCGTTCGACGACCCGGTGGTCATCGCGGGTCACGGCTCGGTGGGGCTGGAGGTGCTCGAGGACCTGTCCGATGTCGACGTCCTGGTCATCCCGATCGGCGGCGGGGGCCTCATCTCGGGCGTCGCGGGAGCGGTGCGCCAGTCGCGCAGCCAGGTTCGCATCTATGGTGTCGAGCCGACCGGCTCGAACGCGATGACCCTCGCCCTCGCGGCGGGTGCGCCCGTCACGATGGCGCCGAAGAGCGTCGCCGACGGCCTGAACGCTCCGTTTGCGGGCGCCTGGACGCTCGACATGGTCCGTCGATACGTCGAGGACGTCATCACGATCGACGAGGACGTGATCCTGGCCGGCCTTCGCTTCGCCCTCGAACGACTCAAGCAGGTCCTGGAGCCCGCCGGCGCCGCCGGCCTCGCGGCGCTGCTCACGGGTCGAATCCCGGTTCGCTCGGGCGAGCGGGTGTGCGTGGTGCTCTCGGGCGGGAACGTCGATGTCGGCCGGCTCGGCGAGTTCGTCGCCGCTGCGGCCCCCGATCGATGACGGACGACCCGAACAGCCCGGCGCCGCACCCGACACACGACGAGGCACTCGCCAGGCCCGAGCCAATGGCCGACCTGCCGCCGCAAGAGGCAGCCGCCGAGCAGCCACCACCCGCCGCCGAGCCACAGGCCGCCCACGAGCCGCCGTCGGCGGGCCCTGGCTACCTGCCAATGGCGGCGTACCTGATAGCCCCGGCACCGCCACCCGCGCCGACCTGGACCCGGGCCTATGAGGTCCCGACCGCGCGGAAGGTCGTCAGCTCCGGACTCCAGCTCGCCGTCGAGTCGAACTCGGCGATCCGCCGCGCCTCGATCTACGTCGGGCTGCTCGCGCTCGGCGCGTTCGGTCCTGCGGTGCTGCTTCTGATCATCGGCATCGCCCGCCTCCTGAACGACCCCGCGACCGCGGGCGCGATGGCAACGGACCCAATGCTCGTCTTCCTCGAGCACCCCGAGATCGCGGAGCCGCTCCTGGTCATCTACCTCCTGCTGTTCGCCGGGATCATCCTGCTCGTCGCGATCTCGATCGATGCCCAGGCGATGGCGATCTCGATCCTGGGCGGCCGTGCGTCCGACCAGCCGATCCGACTGTGGGAGGCGGTCGTTCGGGCGCGGCAGGTGTTCTGGCGGCTCCTCGCAGCGGGCCTCCTCGTCGGGGTGACCTCAGCGGTCGTCACCCTGGTCGTCACCCTGCCATTCATTCGACCTGGCGACACGAATACAGGCGTGAGCTTCATCGGGTCGATGGTCGGGGCCCTCGTCGTCACGCCGTTCGCGTTCTATTCCACGGGAATCGTGCTCGGCGACGTTGGCCCGCTCGAGGCCCTGCGGCGATCCATGGCGCTCTTCCGAGCGCGACCGCGCATCGCGCTCGTGGTGACCCTGTTCACCCTCGTCACGTCCGCGATCCAGACCTTTGCGATCAGCGCCGGCGCCGACGCCGCGGTTCGCGTCGGCGAGGTGATGCACCTGAGCCTCGATCAGGGACCGCTGCCCCTGTTCGTCACTACGGTCATCGTCCTGGCGTTCATCGTGGCCTTCGGCAGCCTCACCTTCACGATCGCCGCCATCGTGGCGGCGCCGCAGGTGGCCGGCTTCCTCGGCCTGACCTATTACTCCGGGGGCCTCGACAATGCCAGGTCCGCGAGTGGGATGCGCCCGCGTCAGTTCCGTTGGGTGGGCGTGCCCATGCTCGTCGCCATGATCGCGCTGGCCCTCGGTGCCGTCCTCGGGCTCCCGTCGGTGATCGGGGTGGAGCTGCGCCCTACGAGTCTCCTGCATCGGTTCGATCGAGCCGCGGCGACACAGCAAGAGGAGCTGGTGACCTTGTACGGACCAGCGAGGGTCAGCCAGAGGAAATATTGGTTGGACCCGATACCAGGGGGTCTGAACTAGCCGGCGCCGAGCTCGTCGAGGCGGTCGTCATCGATCCCCAGGTGGTGGGCCAGCTCGTGGAGGACCGTCATCCGGACCTCGTCCTCCAGCTCGGTCGGATCGAGGAAGTCCTCCTCGAGCGGCAGCCGGAAGAGCGTGATCCGGTTGGGCGCGGCGACCCAATCGGCGGCGTACTCGGCGCGCGAGACGCCCTCGTACAGGCCGTACATGGAATCCCCGGGTTCGATGCCGTTCTCGCGCAGCTGCTCGCGCGACGGCTCGTCCTCGATGACGATGGCAACCTCGCGCAGGGCGATGCGGTACTCGTCCGGAATCGCGGCGATCGCGCGGTCCACAAGGCGCTCGAACGCGGCCGCGCGCGCTTCGGAGCGAGCCGTGCCGCGAGCTGAGCCGCGGGTGCGTTTGAACATGACGCGGGGATCGTAGCCCGCGACCTCTCCCCGGCACCGTACGATCCGGGGATGAAAGTCGTCCATACCGAGCGCCACCGGGCCCACGATCCGGCGGTCGAAACGTATCTGGGCGTGCCCGTGCCCGCCAATGAGATCCCGGCCCGCGCCGACGCGATCATCGCCTCATTGGCGGCGGACGGCGGTTTCGAGATCGGGGCACCCACGGACCACGGCACGGCGCCCATCCTCGCTGTCCACGACGCGGGCCTGCTCCGATTCCTTGAGGAAGCGTGGCCCGAGACGATGCGCCAGGGCATCGAGCGCGAGTTCCTCGTCGCCGACACCTACCCGACCCGATCGATGTTCGCGGGTATGAGCGACGCGTTCGTCGCGGCGCGGCCGGAGCCCGCCGCGGTCGGCGGCCGCGTGGGTTGGTGGGGGCTGGACTCATCCAACCCGCTCGTCGCCGGCAGTTACGACGCCGCACGCGGGGCCGTGGATGTCGCGCTCACCGCGGCGGATCTCGTGCTCGGAGGCGAGACGGTGGCGTATGGGCTGTGTCGCCCGCCCGGACATCATGCAGCGGCCGCGATGGCCGGCGGCTACTGCTTCTTCAACAACGCGGCGGTCGCGGCGCAGTCGATCGTGGAGCGGACGGGGGAGCGGGTCGCGATCTTCGATGTCGACGTCCACCACGGCAACGGCACGCAGCAGATTTTCTGGCGCCGCGACGACGTCCGGTACGCCTCGCTCCACGCCGACCCACGCAGGCTGTACCCGTTCTTCCTCGGCCACGCGGACGAGGTCGGCGAGGGTCCGGGCGCGAGCCACAACCTGAACCTGCCGCAACCCCTCCGCGCGGACGACGCCACCTACATCGCGGATCTGGATCGGGCGCTCGACTGGATCAGCGACGTCCCCGGATCGGTCATCGTCGTCTCGCTCGGCTTCGACACGTACGAGCACGACCCGATCGGCGACCTCGCGCTCACGACGGCGGGCTACCACGAGATGGGCCGCAGAGTCGGCGCCCTAGGTCGCCGCCTGGTGATCCTCCAGGAGGGCGGCTACCACGTCGGCGATCTCGGCAAGAACGCGGTCGCCTGGCTCCGGGGCGCCGCGGGGCGGTCCGCTTAGATCGAAGGCGTCCGGCAGACCGAAGGCGTCCGGCAGACCGGCTGACCCACCCTGCAAGGTCTGGTGCCGCCGACCGGGCGTACCATCCCCGGGCCATGACCGACACGCTGCCTGACCACGTTCGCAAGCTCGTTGCCGAGATCGAAACGGAGATCGGCGAGGTGCACGGCATGGACGGCCACGACGCCGAAGAGGAGCGCCAGCGGCCCATCATCGGGACGCCGTCGCTGCACACCCCGACCGGGCCGGTCGAGGAGGCGGTGCGCGAGATCCTGCTCGAGATCGGGGAGGACCCGGACCGGCAGGGCCTTGTCGGCACGCCGGATCGCGTGCATCGGATGTATGCCGAGCTGACCGCCGGCTATCACGTCGACCCCGATCGGCTGATCAATGGCGCAGTGTTCGACGTCGACTATTCGGAGATGGTCGTCGTCAAGGACATCCCGTTCTACTCGCTGTGCGAGCACCACCTGCTGCCGTTCTTCGGGACGGCATCGGTCGCGTACATCCCGCGCGGCAAGGTCATCGGGCTGTCGAAGATCCCGCGTGTGGTCGAGATGTACGCGCGGCGGCTCCAGGTGCAGGAGCGGATGACCCAGCAGATCGCAGACTTCCTCGACGAGCGGCTCGCGCCGCAGGGCGTCGGTGTCGTGGTCGAGGCCAACCACCTGTGCGCGATCATGCGCGGCATCCGCAAGCCCGGCACGATCATGACTACGTCCGCAGTGCTCGGCCTGTTCCGCTCACGCGATCGCACCCGAGCCGAGTTCTTCAGCCATCTCGAGCGGCGGCGTCCGGGAGATTGATCCGACCATGACCATGTCCAGCGGGCAGCCCCTCGGCGCCGAGACCATCGCCCGGATGGACGAAGGCTGGTCCGCGTTCCGCCGCCGCGTGCACGCATTGCCCGGCCAGGCTATCGAGCAGCACATGGGTCAGG
>JBDSZH010000151.1:0-3112 GCA_039925225.1 Candidatus Limnocylindrales bacterium
GTGGGCCATCGGCGGATCTGGGCCCGGCGGCTCGGCGAGTGCCACCTCGCGGACGGGCGCCTCGCCGCACGGGTCATCACGGACTGGGTGCTGCTCGACGCGCGCAACCGGATCGTCCGCATCCCCGACGACTTCGGCGTGGTCTTCGTCAACCCGGAGGCGACGGACGAGATCCTGCGCGTGCCGCCGCCGGAGGGAGCACCCGCGTTCTCGCTGACGCTGGGCGTCCGACCGCGCGACCTCGATCCGCTCGACCACGTCAACAACGCGGTCTACGTCGACTGGCTGGACGAGGCGCTCGAGGCGGCCGGTTGGCGGCCCATCCCGCCCGATACCGCCGAGACCTGGCGGCTGGAGTATCTCGCGTCAGCCGAGCGCGGCGATGAGGTCGTGGTCGACCTGCACGGAGAGGCGGGCGCGTGGCGCGCGCGAATCCGGCGCACCGGCAGCGCGGAGCTCATGCGTGCCCAGGGAACTCGTGCGGGCCCTGGCGCGTGACAGGCGGCGCTGGGCGGAGGATCATCCGGGCATGAGCCAGACGCTCGTCGACACGTACGTCGCCCGCACCCCGCGCTCCGCGGCGATGTTCGAACGGGCTGCGGCGTCCCTGCCCGGCGGCTCCACGCGCACGACGATCTACAGCGCGCCATACCCGCCGTACATGGTCCGCGGCGAGGGCATCCGAACGTGGGACGTCGACGGCAATGAGTACCGCGACTTCCTCGGCAACTACACGTCGCTGATCCTTGGGCACGCGCACCCGGAGGTCGTGGCCGCCGTCGAGGCGCAGGTCCGTCGCGGTTCCGCCTTCGCGGCCCCGACCGAGACGGAGATCGAGCTGGCCGAGGTGATTCGCGCCCGCGTGCTGTCGATCGAGCGCATCCGGTTCACGAACTCCGGCACGGAGGCGACGATGTTCGCGCTCCGCGCAGCGCGGGCCTTCACGGGCCGAGACCTGATCGCGAAGTTCGAGCTCAGCTACCACGGCACGCACGACATCGCGGTCGCCTGGACGCCCGGCGTCCCGCGCGCGACGTCCGACTTCGTCATCGAGCTGCCGTGGGGCGATCCCGTGGGCGTGGAGCGGGTCCTCGCCGGCCGAGAGCAGGACCTCGCCGCGATCATCATCGAGCCCGTTCAGGGCGCAGGCGGTGTGCGCGCGGCCGAGCCGGAGTTCCTGCGATTCCTGCGCGAGCTGACGACGCGCATCGGGGCGCTGCTCGTTTTCGATGAGGTCATCGCCTTCCGGATCGGCCCGAACGGGGCGCAGGGCCGGCTCGGGGGCGTTCGGCCGGACCTCACCACGCTTGGCAAGATCATCGGCGGCGGCTATCCCTCCGGCGCGTTCGGCGGGCGCGAGGACGTAATGGCCCAGTTCGACGCTCGGCGGACCGGCGCGCTCGTCCACGGCGGCACGTTCAACGGCAACCCCGTCTCTGCCGCCGCGGGGCTGGCGACGTTGCGCCATCTCACGCCAGAGCGGTACGCCGAGCTTGAGCTGCTCTGCGATCGATTGCGCGCAACGATCGCCGCCGGAATCGAGAGCGAAGGCCTGGACGCTCGCGTCGGCGGGATCGGCTCGATCTTCCAGGTCTTCCCGGGGTCCACCCTCCTCCCGCCCGACGGCATGAGCCCGCAGGCCGCGCTGTTCGTGGGCCTGCTGCTCGACGGCTTCCATCTCGCGCCGCGCGGCATGGGGGCGCTCGCGACCCCGACGAAGGATCGGGACGTCGATGACCTGGCCGCTGCGGTCCTCGCGCGACTCGGCTCGATGCAGGCCGTCGCCGCCGGCTGACCTGGGCGGCTGCCGGCCCTTCGAGCTCGTCAGCCCGGAGGGCGGGACTCCAGGATTCCCTTCGCCTTCGCCATGGCGCGCCGGGTCCCGTTGCGCAGGTTCCACGCGACCATCGGGGCGAGCCAGCCGAGCAGGCGTGGCCGGCGAAGCTCGAGCGTGTTGGACTCGGTCCAATCCGTGCCGCCGTCGCGGGGCTCGTAGCGCCACGATCCGCCGCCGCCTGAGAAGAACGCGTTCTCGAGGTCCGCGAAAGCGGCGCTCGTCCGGTCGCCACGGCGGAAGAGCCGGTACTCCAGCGTGAATGTCCCGAGGCCCGGCGCGGTGATCCGGACGCGCCGCGGTTCGTCGGACAGGACCTCCGCACGCTTGATCGTGTCGTCCCAGTCCGTGCGCGTCGCGTAGTCCTGGGTGTAGTCGAAGACGACTTCGGGCGATCGATCGACGTGGATGGTCTCAGACACGGTGATGATCCGGCGGTCCCGCCGCACTTCCGCCTGGCTCACCGGTCAGCCGAGGTGGGCACGATCCTGCGACCATCGACCCAGCCGGTCCAGCCGTTCGACGCGCTCACGTGCGCCCAGTCGCCCACCTGCTGGACGACCTGGAGCTCCAGCCCACCCGCCAGCGGCGTGCTTGCGCCTGCCGGATTTGGGAGTGCCCATGACGCCAGTCCCTCGGGAGGCACGCGATGCATCGGGGCGAAGATCGCGGGCGGAGTGGGCGGGAATCCCGCAGCCGCGGGACCGATATCGGGCAAGGCGTCTCGCTGGCCGCGGAGGCCGGTGATGAGCTCCCGAGCAGCCGCGATCCGCGTCTCGCGATCAGGCGCGGTGCTGGATTCCGTGACCGCCAAGGCCACCTGGGCGTGCTGCAGCCGGGCGGTGAGCCGGTCGCCGGCGACGCCCTTGCGAGCCGCCACTTCTCGCCGGGCCTCGCGTCTGCGGCGTAGGTCGCCGAGCGTCTCGAGCTCCGTCGGGGTCACGACGCCAGCCGCAACGTCGTCGGCGAGCGCAGCGTTGACCCAGCCCTGCTCGCGCCGGATCGCCACGCGCACGAGGACTGCAAGGAGGATGAGGAATGGCAGGCCCTTGATCGTGGCCCACAGGATCCACGTCGCTGCATCGGGGTCTGCGCCGAGCATCTCGTTGAGCAGCGGCGAGTTCCACACGAAGTGCGCGGCGACGCCGGCCACGTACAGCAGGACCGCCGCGAGCAGCCGTCGGCTCTTCGCGATGTCCGGTCTGGTGACGTACCAGGCGAGGCCCATGCCGGTGAGCCCGGTCAGCAGGACATGGGAGTACGGGCCGCCGACGACGA
>JBDSZH010000152.1:0-5955 GCA_039925225.1 Candidatus Limnocylindrales bacterium
TCGAGACCGGTCCATACCCGGCGCTCGCCACGGACATCCAGCCGCCGACGACCGTCCTGCTCACGCAGGCCACCGGCGATTCGAACGTCCACGAGTCGATCTTCGAGGATCGCCTGGAGTGGACCGGCGAGCTCGCCAAGATGGGCGCCCGGATCGACCTGAAGAGCACCCAGCGCGCGGTGATCCACGGGCCGTCCAAGCTGCACGCCGCGACTGTCGAGATCTCCGACCTGCGCGCGGGCGCGTCGCTGATCCTCGCCGCGCTGGCCGCCAACGGGACCTCCTCGATCGGCGGTGCGCACCACGTTCGGCGAGGGTATGAGAACATCGAACGGAAGTTCCTGGACCTCGGCGCCAGGATCGAGCGCGTCCAGGAGGGGGGCTCCACGCCCGCATGAACATCGGTATCGATCTCGGCACGGCCAACGTCCTGGTCCACGTCGAAGGCAAGGGCATCGTGATCCAGGAGCCGTCGGTCGTCGCAGTCGATGACGACGGGCGGATCCGCGCCGTGGGCGAGGATGCCCGCGAGATGATCGGGCGCACCCCCGGCAACATCCACGCCATCCGCCCGATGAAGGACGGCGTCATCGCGGACTACGTCATCACCGAGGCGATGCTCCGGTTCTTCATCAACAAGGCCATGGCCGGCAGGCGAATGCCGCGGTTCAGCGGCCCCGTCGTCATGATCTCCGTGCCAGCCGGTGTGACCTCCGTCGAGAAGCGCGCGGTCAAGGATGCGGCCCTCAAGGCAGGCGCTCGCGAGGCCTACCTGATCGAGGAGCCCCTCGCGGCCGCCATCGGCGCCAATGTGCCGATCTCCGGCCCGTCGGGGAACATGGTCATCGATATCGGGGGCGGGACGAGCGAGGTCGCGGTCATCGCTCTCGGTGGGATCGTGGTGTCGACGTCGCTGCGTGTTGGCGGGAACCGGTTCGACGAGTTCATCACCTCGTACATCCGCAAGAAGTACAACCTGATGATCGGCGAGCGCACGGCCGAGGAAGTCAAGATCACGATCGGGACCGCACTCCCGCTGGAGCGTGAGCTGTCCATGGAGGTGCGCGGGCGCGACCTCATCGCCGGGCTGCCGCGGACCATCCCCATCACCTCGTCGGAGGTGATGGAGGCCATCGAGCTGCCGCTCCAGCAGCTGGTCGCCGCCGTCCGCCACGTCCTCGAGCAGACACCGCCGGAGCTCTCCAGCGACATCATCGACAAGGGCATGGTCATGTCCGGTGGCGGCGCGCTCTTGCGCAACATCGACAAGCTGCTGACCCAGGTCACCGGCGTCCCCTGCCACGTCGCGGAGAACGCCCTGAACTGCGTGGCGCTCGGGACCGGCGAGGCGCTCAAGCACTACGACTTCTTCAAGAAGTCGCTCGTCCAGAGCATCTAGCAGGCACGATCCTGGAGCCTTTGCCGGCCATTGACGCGCCGGGGAAGCGCGTCTTCGTCGACCTGCACTGCCACACGTCGGCGAGCTTCGACTCGCTTGCCAAGCCTGGCGCGGCGATTCGCGCCGCTGCCGCGCGCGGGCTGACGCACCTCGCGATCACTGACCATGACTGCATCGATGGCGCCCTCGAGGCGCAATCGCGAGCTGCGACCGAGGCGCCCGGTTTGACGGTGCTCGTGGGCCAGGAGATCCGCACGACCGCGGGGGACTTGATCGGCGTGTTCCTCAACGAGGCGATCCCGCCCGGCCTCTCGCCCGCGGATGCGGTCGCCGCCGTGCGGGCGCAGGGCGGCCTCGTGGGCATCGCGCACCCGTTCGATCGCTTCCGCGGCTCAGTCGGTCGCGGTGAGACGGGCGAGCTGGACGCGCTCGCCGGCACGGTTGACTGGATCGAGACCTGGAATGCCCGGCTGATGTTCGGGGATGGGAATGCGCAGGCCGCGGAGCTTGCGAAACGAGTCGGAGTGCCGGGCGTGGCCGTCTCCGACGCACACGCGACCATGGAGCTGGGCGTGGCGGCGACGATCCTGTCCGGTGACGCATCCACCCCCGAGGGACTGCGCGCGGCCCTGGCGGGCCCCCTGGAGCTGCTCACGGGGCGTGCGTCTGCGTATGTGCGCCTGTTCGGGCCTGCGGCGAAGCTCGTGCAACGTGCGCGCGGCCGTGGCCGTGTCCGGATCCAACCACCCATCTCAACCCGATGACGACGGACCGGGACCTGCCGGCGACGCCGCCGGAGCCGAGTGGCGACTCGGAAGTCCGCCCGGAACCGGAGGTCCGGCCGGATCAGATCTCGCTGGGCCGGCGGCTGCGGCAGCCGCGCACGATCATTTCGCTGGTCCTGCCGATCGTGCTCCTCGCGCTGTTCGCGAGGAGCCTGCCGGGCTTCAAGCTGGAGGAGCTGCCGGACAAGATCCTCGGTGCGAACCCTTTGTTGCTGCTCGCCGCATTCGCCATCTTCTACGCCGGCTTCCCGCTCCGAGGCCTGCGCTGGGCGATGCTCGTGCGCCGCAGCGGCTTCGGGCTCAAGGTCCGCGACGCGACCGAGATCATCTTCATCTCGTGGCTCGTGAATTGCCTCGTGCCCGCGAAGCTCGGCGACGTCTACCGCGCGTACCTGCTCAAGATCAACAGCCCGGTTTCGCTCTCTCGGACGTTCGGGACCGTGTTCATCGAGCGAGTCCTGGACCTGTTCGCGATCGTGAGCCTCGCCCTCGCCGCCGGGTTCGTGTCCTTCCGGAGCGGCCTACCCGCAGACGTCCAGATCGTGTTCCTCGTCGGCGTCGTATTCGTCCTGCTGCTCGCCGGCGGCCTCCTGACGCTGCGCAACTTCGGGCGCCGGATCATCACTCGCCTCCCGCTCCCCCACAAGGTCATCGAGTTCTACGACCGCTTCGAGGAGGGCGTGTTCTCGTCGATGGGCCTGCGCGCCCTGCCGAAGCTGGCATTCGTCACCGGCTTGATCTGGGCAACGGAGGCCATGCGCCTGTACCTGGTCGTCGAGGCGCTCGGACTGCCGGGCGTGCACCTCGGAATCAGCGGCGCGTTCTTCATCGCGCTTTCCGCCTCCCTGCTCACCGCCGTGCCGCTCACGCCGGCGGGCATCGGCTTCGTCGAGACGGGCGTCGTTGGCCTGCTGACGATCCTCTACGGCGTATCCGAGACCGATGCGCTCGCGATCACCCTCGTCGACCGGGCGATCAGCGTGCTGACGATCATCATCCTGGGCTCGATCGCCTACGCGATCTCCGGCAAGCGCCGCGGGGTCGGCGTCACGCCCTCGCCCGACTGATAGGTCGATCGACCCCGCAGGGCCTGCGCGACGGGTCGCGGCAACACCAGGATTCGCGCGACATCAGCGTTCCGCACCAGTCGATTCCGGACCTCACCGGACTGACCAGCGGTTCGTTTCAGGTGCGCCGCCATCAGTCCGCAGGGGCATGTACGAACGGGGGATACAGTCCCGGAGGGCCGCGGCCGAATATCCGGGCATGACGCGCACCAACGGTCGCGCCTTCAACGAGTGGCTGCGTGCCCAGCTGAAGGCCAAGAAGATGTCGCAGCGGCAGCTCGCGCAGCAGTCGGGCGTCGATCATTCGACGATCTCCCGGCTGGTCCGCGGTGACCGCATGCCGTCGCTTGGTACGGCCACGAAGCTCGCCCGTGGGCTGCGTGAGCTCGGCGAGGACGACGACGGCCCGCAGTACCTCGGACTCATCGGGGGCGGCGTCCAGAATCCGACGGCCCGGGTGGAGTACGCCCTGCGCGCCGACGAGGCGCTCAGCGAGGCGCAGGTCCGCCAGGTGATGGAGTACTACCTCGCGGTCCGCATGCGCCGGCTCGGCGGTGCGTTCACCGACTCGAACCATATTCAGCGAGCCGAGGTCGGCCAGCAGAACGGCCGCCACTTCGCGCCCGCGATGAACGGTCCGATCGTCCCCCGTCCGGCACTCGTCTCCGGCGGCGGGCGCGTGGCCACCGATGCTCGCCCGCAGTCCTCACCGCGATTGCGGCCCGTTCGATCGACGGACGGCTTCTGACCACCTGAACGACACGCCGAGGGTGGCCTCCACACCCTTGGACAATGGGGCGGACGAACGCCGGCGCTCGGGGCGCCGGCGTTCGTCATACCTGGCACACGGCGGGTCCTGTCGCTCTCCGCTGACCGCCGCCTCGCGACCCACGCCCCTTCGGTGCGACTGTCGCTGCGGCGTCGGCCAGCGGCACGCGCCACCCGCCGATTGTCAGATGACTCCTCACTTAGGAGGGGCACGCCCCTTCGGTGCGACTGTCGCTGCGTTCGGCCATCGCCGCCGCCCAGCCCGGCCCTCAGCTGCTCCTCACTTTTGGTCAACTTGACTTTCTCGGCATGAGCGGTATCGTGGGTACACCGCTAACGAGGCAACACCATGGACAAGCTCTACTACACACCGCGTGAAGCCGCCGACATCTTGGCAATCAGCGACGACGCCGTTCTCGACCTCATCAATCGCGGCGACTTGCCGGCCCTCCGAATCTCGCCTCGGATCACACGCATCCCCATCGCCGCCTTCGATCGTTGGCGCGAGGGCTATCGGCCACATCGACGGTCGGTGTCGATCGCGCCGGCGCGGCGCGTGGTGGTCGTCGGCGAGGGTGAGCCGCTGCCGCAAGCGCGTCACCTCGTCACGCGGTGATCGCCAGCGCTGACGAGCTCCTCACCCATCTGGCTGATCTCGTGGAAGAGATCGAGCGACTGGCGGTCGCGGTGCTCCCACCGAACGACGAGGATCAGATCGCGCTTGGACGGGAGCCTGATGGCTCACTGGTCATCGACCTCGAATGCGTGCCGCCGACGAGTCGCCGTAAGGCTGCGGTGGACATGGAAATCTTCGAGCGCTGGCGACCGGCGGGCCACGACCAATACGAGCGCTCGGACTACAGGTTCGAGCTGCGCCATCGGGAACTCGACTATCGCCGCGCGTTCCATCGCCATGGCGAGGGCCATTTCCTCGCCGCGTATGACGTGGCGACGCACGAGCATTGCGAAGTCACGATGGGCCACGTCGTGTGCAGGCATTACGGTGGCGATCCGATTGTCGACGCCCACGACGGATTTGCGCGGGTCTATGACGCCTGGCTGAGCAACCGGAAGCCCGACTGTTCCGCTCTCTCATGCCTCGACTGATCCACACCTCCCCGATCTAGCGGCGGCCTGACATCCATCGCGTCGCGGCCGTTCTCAGGGGGCCCCAGGCGGAGACAGCGAAGGCCCCGGCGAGCATCGCCAGGCCCACCAGCCAGAGGACGGGCAGGCCGAGCATCGCGGCGGTCGGGAGGGTCCAGGGTCGGTTCGTGCGGGCGCCCCAGATCACGAGGAGCGCGGCGGCGGGCAGGCGGATCAGGAACGGGATCGGGACGGCATACGCGCGGCCGATGTCCTGCGAGAGGCCGGTCCCGAGGACGTAGTCGATCCATTGGCCCCACAGCGTTGGGGCGAGCACGAACGCCAGGGCCGCGAGCGCCGCGGTGACACCCAGCGCGACCGCCAGCCGCCCCCACTCACGCCGCACCACGTACCAGAGCAGGCCGACGCCCACGCTCGGCTTCGTGAGCAGCGGGATGGCCCACAGGCCGGGCCGCCGGAGCGAGCCGACGACCGCCGCTCCGAGTAGCACATGGAGGTTGCCCAGATACAGGTCCGACGCGACCACGGGCAGCACCAGGAACGCGAGCGCCCACGGTCCAGTCAGCCAGAGCAGCGCGAAACCGATCAGCAGCGTCCAGATCGCCTCGAAGACCTCGAACGGCAGCTGGCCGAGGACTGCGAAGAACAGGGCCGCCGGCGGCGGGTACGTGAAGGCGTCCTGCGTCGCGACCGGGCGCGTGTACGGGTTCAGGACGTCGACCGCCCAATAGGCGTGGGCATCGCCCGCCGGCACGGGCCGGAGGATCGTGAACACCACGAGCACGACGATGAACGCGAGCCGCAATGTCCGATCGATCATCCGCTGGCG
>JBDSZH010000153.1:0-6313 GCA_039925225.1 Candidatus Limnocylindrales bacterium
GTGCCCTCGTCGAGCATGGACGCGTTCGCGATCTCCATCCCGGTGAGGTCGCAGATCGCCGTCTGGAAGTTGATCAGGGCCTCCAGGCGACCCTGCGCGATCTCGGGCTGATACGGCGTGTACGCCGTGTACCAGGCCGGATTCTCGAGGACGTTGCGAAGGATCACGGGCGGCGTGATCGTGTCGTGATAGCCCATCCCGATCATCGGGCGCAGCGGCGTATTGGCATCCGCCATCTCGCGGAGGTCGGCGAGTGCCTGCGCCTCGCTGCGCGCCGCGGGCACGCCAAGGGAGCTGTCGCGCAGGATCGCGGCAGGCACGGTCGCGCGGATCAGGGCATCGAGGGACGGGTACCCGAGGCTCGCGAGCATCGCCGCAACCTCTCGCTCGTCCGGACCGACATGGCGATCGACGAACCCGACGGCTGCCTGGGGCTCGGACATCGGCGCGGCACCTCCCGGTGTCCCGCTGTCCTGGTGCCTGAGAGCGTCCCCGCGGCGCATCAAGCGCTGCGAGTTCCTCCTTCGGCGCGCTCTGGCGGGTTGCCCCGTCGTCAACGCTCTCCAGCGTCCCCATCCGTGCGCGGTCCCTGGTGCCTGAGAGGTTCCGGACCGTTGCTCCGTCGGCGCCGCCGGATTGCCTGGCCACGAGGGCTCCGCAACCGGCGATCTCTCCCGCGCAGTTCGCCTGGGGAAATTCCGGGCCATCCTACGCCTTCGTGCCCGCCGGCCGTTCGGACGGCGTACCGTCTCACGGTGGATCGCGCGAGGCTGGCTGTCATTGGTGCCGGGACGATGGGCTCCGGGATTGCCCAGGTCGCGCTCGAGGGCGGCTGGGATGTCGTGCTCAGCGACCCGATGGCCGGCGCCGGGGACGCCGCCCGTCGACGCGTTGCCGATGGTCTTGCGAGGCGCGCGGCGCGGACCGTTCCTGATCCCGCCCAGCGCGATGCCTTCGTCGCCGGTCACCTGGCCCGCCTCTCGAGCGCGCCATCGCCCGCCGCCGCGGCGACCGGTTCGCAGCTCGTCATCGAGGCCGCCCTCGAGGAGCTGGAGCTCAAGCAGGCGCTCTTCGCGGAGCTGGACGACGCGGCCGGTGCTGAGACCATCCTCGCGACGAACACGAGCGCCTTATCGGTCACCAAGATCGCTGAGGCCGCGGCGTTGCCGCAGCGCGTCGTCGGGCTCCATTTCTTCAATCCCGCGCCTGTGCTCCCGCTCGTGGAGGTTGTCGCCGGCCGTCGGAGCGCGGCCTGGGCGGTGGAGCGAGCCGCCGCCATCGTCGAGGGCTGGGGCAAGACCGCGATTCGGGTCACCGATTCGCCCGGGTTCATCGTGAATCGCGTGAACCGGCCGTTCACCCTCGAGTCACTGCGGCTGCTCAGGTCGGGGTCCGGGACTATCGAGACCATCGATCGGGCGCTGGTCGAGGCCGGCTTCCCGATGGGTCCGTTCGCGCTGATGGACCTCATCGGCATCGACGTGAATCTCGCTGCCGCGCGAGGCCTGTTCGAGGCGTTCGGGCGTCCGCCGCGATTCCGGCCGTCGCCGATCCAGGAACAGCTCGTTGCCGCAGGAAGGCTGGGTCGCAAGAGCGGCGAGGGCTTCTACCGGTATCCGGACGGGCGTGCCACGGGACCGGCAGCGCGCTTCGCGGGTGGGCCTTCGGCTGCGCCTTCCGCCGGAGTTGGTGCCGCGGCTGTCCTGGACGACGCCTTGATCGCGGAACGCGTGATCCTCGCCATCGTCAACGAGGCGTATCGGGCCGCCGGCGACCGCGTGGCCGGTGCCGACGACATCGATCAGGCGATGCGACTCGGCGCGAATCACCCGTTCGGCCCGTTCGAGTGGGCCGCGCGCACGGGCATCCACGAGGTCGTCGTGATGCTCGATGCATTGAGCGACGAGGACGCCGACACGTTCCGACCTGCGCTGCCGCTCCTCCGCGAGGCGAGAGCAGCGATGTGAGGCAGCGCGTACGATCCGCGCGAACACGACCTCGCGCTCAACTCCGGAGGACCCGATCATGAAGTCACGAACGTTCGCGCTGCCGCTGGCCGCGCTCACTTCGCTCGCCATCGTCGTCGCCGCGTGCGGCCCCGGTGCGGCCACCTCGGCGCCCGGCTCGTCGCAGGGCGCCGCTGCGACCGTTGCGCCCGTCACCCAGGCGCCCGCCGGCACCGACGGCGCCGCGCCCACGCTCGACCTCTCGTCCTTCCACGCCGACGTCCAGCTGGAGGATCTCTTCCCGGACGAGATCGGCGGCCAGACGCTCACCGTGCTGAGCATGTCCGGGGCGGAGTTCATGGTCGGGGGCACATCGCCGGAGCTAGAGGCGACGCTGACCGCGCTGGGCAAGTCGCCGTCCGACCTGACTGTCGCCTTCGGTGGCGTCACCAACGTCTCGATCATCGCCTTCCAGATCGCCGGCGTGCCCGGCGGATCGATCCTCACCGAATTCTTCAAGAAGTTCCAGCAGGAGACGCCGTCGGTGATCACGGACGTGACGATCAGCGGCAAGTCGGTCAAGAAGATCGTCCCGACCGACACGGGCGAGGAGACCACCTACGTCTACACTTCCCAGGACGTGGTCTTCGCCGTCGGTGGGGCGGACATCACCGACGCCCTGCTGGCCGAGGTTTTCTCGAAGCTGCCCTGACGCAGGCCTGAGGCAACCACGCCATGGCACGCGATTCGAGTCGCTCTGTGCGCGAGGCGTGGATCGTCGCAGCCGTTCGAACGCCGGTTGGCAGGTACGGTGGCGCGCTCGCATCCGTCAGGCCAGATGACCTCGCCGCGGTCGCGATCCGGGCCGTCGTGGAGCGATCGGGGATCGACCCCTCGCTCCTCGAGGACGTGATCCTCGGCTGTGCCAACCAGGCGGGCGAGGACAACCGGAACGTGGCGCGCATGGCTGCCCTGCTGGCCGGCCTGCCCGTGGAGGTCGCGGGCCAGACGGTCAACCGGTTGTGCGGCTCGGGGCTCCAGGCGATCAACGCCGCCGCGCACGCAATCGGCGCGGACGATGGCGACGCGTTCATCGCTGGCGGCGTGGAGTCGATGACCCGCGCTCCGTACGTGATGGGCAAAGCGGAGGGGCCATGGGATCGCGGCGCGCGCGAGCTCCAGGACACGACGCTCGGCTGGCGGTTCACCAACCCCGCGCTGTCGGCGCTGTACCAGCCCTGGACGATGGGCGAGACCGCGGAAAACGTCGTGGAGCGCTACGGCTCGACCAACGACGTCACGCGGGAGCGGCAGGACGCGTTCGCGCTCCGGTCGCATCAGCGCGCCGTGGCGGCCATCGAGGGCGGGCTGTTCGACGCGCAGATCGTGCCGGTCGCCGTGCCCCAGAAGAGGGGCGAGCCCGTCGTCGTGGTTCGCGACGAGCACCCGCGCGCGGACACCTCCATGGAGGCGCTCGGGAAACTGCGGGCGGCGTTCCGCGACGGCGGCTCTGTCACGGCCGGCAACTCGTCGGGCATCAACGACGGCGCCGCCGCGACCCTGGTGGTCGAGGCGAACCGCGCTCGCGAGCTGGGTTTGAAGCCGCTGGCGAGGGTGGTCTCCACGGCCGTCGCGGGCGTAGATCCCGCGATCATGGGCATCGGGCCGGTGCCGGCGGCGCGCAAGGCGCTGGCGCGCGCGGGGATCACGGCCGCGGATCTCGACCTCGTGGAGCTCAACGAGGCGTTCGCGTCCCAGTCCGTCGTGTGCATGGACGAGCTCGGGCTGGATCCCGAAAAGGTGAACGTCAACGGTGGCGCGATCGCCCTCGGCCATCCGCTCGGCGCATCAGGAGCGCGCCTGATCACGATGCTGGTCCACGAACTCAATCGCCGAGGCGGGCGCTACGGGCTGGCGACCATGTGCATCGGGGTCGGGCAGGGGATTGCGACCGTCGTGGAGCGCGTCGAGGGCTAGCTTCAGGCGGCCTCGATGGCGCGGAGGGCGTCCTCGAGGGCCTCGTGGAGCGAGTTGTCGAGGCCGGTTCCGGCCACGCAGATGCGGACGGCCACGGGCGCACCGACGCCCTGGATCAAGCTCCGGCAGCTCGCGGCAACACGCTCGGCCAATCTCGAGGCGCCGGCTTCGTCCGTCTCCGGAAGCAGCATCTGGAAACGCGTACTCGCGACGCGGGCAACGAGATCGGTCGCGCGGGAGTCGTGGCGGAGTGCCCTCGCGATGGGTCCGGCGATCGTGCGCAGCCACGGGTCGACCTCCGCACCGGGCCGGTCCGGCTTGAGCTCCACGATCGCCACCGCCGCTGGTCGTCCGTAGCGGGCCGCCCGGACGCTTTCACGTGCGACGGCCGCGTTCCACTCGAGCCTGCCCGGGAGGGTTCGCAGGTCGTTGGACGGCCGAGCCGGCCCAGGCGTCCGCATAAGCGCGGGATCGGCGGCGGCCGCGACGGTCGCTGCGTCGGCGTTGTTCGCCGTCTCGCCGGTGTCACTCGACCGCTCCGCCGCGAGCTTCGTGATCGGTCTGCCGCGGCGGACCTCGGGTCCATCGAGGAACGCCTGGATCGATACGCCGGCGCGCTCATCCGCGAGATCCGGGAGTGCGAAGCGGCGTGCTCGAGTTGACTCGGACGTGGCCAGGGGCCTCCGAATGCGGTTGTTGGGCGGCGCGGCAAACCTTAGACCACGCGGCCCGATGCCGCCTCGCAGCGGGCAGGACGATCGATTTCGTGCTGCCGCCGGTGGTGGGTGTTGTCGAATTCGGTTGCGCTGCGTACGATTGCGCGAGCGCACCTGCCTCAAACCGTACCGCGCGCCTCGAAGGGGATCGACTCGATGATCGAACAGCAGCCGGCAGTGGACACGACGGTCCTCTCCCTGAGCGACGCTGCGGCCACGAAGCTGCGCGAGCTCACCAAGGAAGAGGCCAACCCGAACATTGGGCTCCGCGTCTACGTGTACTCTGGCGGGTGCTCCGGCTTCCGCTACGGAATGATGCTCGAGGACCAGCCGACCCCCGAGGACAACATCCTCGAGGTCAACGGGACCAAGGTCTACGTCGACGGCCAGAGCATCCCGCTCCTCAAGGGCTCGGAGATCGACTACGTCGACACGCTCATGGGCGCGGGCTTCACGGTCAACAACCCGAACGCGGTCACCGCCTGCGGCTGTGGCTCGAGCTTCCGGACGGCGGAAGACTCCGGCACCGCTCGCTCCTGCGCTCACTGATCCTCCGACCCCTCACCTGCTCTCGAAGCCGCCGGGAATTCGGCGGCTTCTTGATTCCCCGGCGAGTGACACATATTTGCTTGCTTCGCGACGACCGCCTCGCGACCCTGCACGGATGACAATCGCCAGTCCTCCATCCGCGCTCGAGGCCGCGCTGCGCCGGATCGACGAGCTCTCGGATACGGCGTTCGCGGCCTGGCACGTGCCGGGTATCGCCTACGGGGTCGTCCTCGGGGGCGAGCTGATCCACTTCCGCGGCCTTGGCACCCTCCGGGTCGGCGAGGACGCTCCGCCGACCGCGTCGTCCGTATTCCGGATCGCGTCGATGACCAAGAGCTTCACCGCGGCGACCGTGCTGGCGCTCCGCGACGATGGCCTCCTCCGCCTCGACGACCTGATCGCCGACTACGTGCCGGAGCTCGCGAACGTGCGGCCTCCGACGACGGATTCGCCGCCGATCACGATCCGCCACCTGCTCACGATGACCGCCGGCTTCCCCACCGATGATCCGTGGGGCGACCGCCAGCAGGGCCTCGATCTCAACGAGTTCTCCAGGCTCCTTGCCGGTGGCCTGTCGTTCGCCTGGGCGCCGGGCACGCGCTTCGAATACTCGAACACCGGGTACGGAATCCTGGGCCGCCTCATCACCAAGGTCGCCGGCGCTGAGTACCGCGAGGCGGTCCGCGAGCGGTTGCTCGCGCCTCTCGGCATGGATTCGACCGGCTACCTCGAGGCGGAGGTCGATGACGCGCGGAAGGCCAAGGGCTATCTGTGGCGCGACGGCAGCTATCTCGAGGAGCCGATGGACCCCTACGGGGCCCTGGCGTCGATGGGCGGCGTTTTCACGACCGTCGAGGACCTAGCGAAGTGGGTCAGCGGCTTCCTGGATGCCATGCCCGCGCGCGACGGCCCGGAAGGGCCGCACCCCCTGGGACGGGCGTCGCGCCGCGAGATGCAGCAGGCGATGGTGAGCGCGGGTTTTCGGGTCACGCACGCCTCCGCGGATGCAGTTCCCGACATCCAGGTCCTCGGCTATGGATTCGGGCTGTTCGTCGTGGACGACGCGCGGTTCGGTCGGGTCGTCGGGCACGGCGGTGGGTACCCGGGCTTCGGCACGAACATGCG
>JBDSZH010000154.1:0-5279 GCA_039925225.1 Candidatus Limnocylindrales bacterium
CCGCCGCAGACCGAGACGGACCCGACTGAGATCGGGACGCGGCAGCTCGCCGGGTACCTCGTGGGGATGATCGGCGCGGTGCTGCTGGGGTCCGGCATCTCGGAGCTCCGTCGCGCGGGGTCGATGACGGCATTGCCGCACCCGCGCGACGACGCGCAACTTGTGTCACGCGGTCCATACCGCTTCGTGCGCCACCCGATCTATGGCGGCCTGATCCTCGGCGCCTTCGGGCTGGCACTGATTACGCCCTGGGCAGGCACGTTCGCTGCCTTAGCGCTGCTCGCTGTCGTGCTGGACCTCAAGCGCCGCCGCGAGGAGGCCTGGCTCACCGAGCGTTACTCAACATACCCGGCGTACCAGGCTCGAACAAAGGCGCTGGTGCCGTTCCTCTACTGAGGCTCCCGGTGCAATGGCGACGCGGTGCAGTGGCGGCGCTAGCGGGAATGGCCTTCGAGCTCGTGCCGGGCGAGGGCCTTCAACAGGCGGTCGATGGCGAGGAGGAAGGGCTCGGTGGCGCTCTCGGGGAGCGCGTCGCGGATCGAATCCTTTGGTCCGAATGCAGACCTGCCGAGACGCGCAACGCGGCGCAGGTCCGACACTGGATCGTCACGCAAGCGCTCAGGCATCCGCGCGAGGTAGTGAATCCAGCGTTCGTTGCCCATCGCCTTCGCTGCGGTGAGCAGGCGGTCGGCGGCGCGGGCAGCGTCGAGCGCTGCGACGTCGATTTCCGGCAGCTCGTGCCTGGCCGGCCCAGGTGCGCCCGAACCTTCACGCATGAGGATGGCCAATCACGGTCCGGCGATGATCGTCGTTCCGGTGATCGCGTGCACGAATCGATCGGCCGCGACGCGAACGATACTCGCGCCGCGGCGACCCTGCGGCGCGGCGACCCTGCGGCGGACCGCTTCCCGTGCCATTCCCGTTCGGCTCGGGTCGCGAGGCGAGGTGGTGAGGGGCGGCAGGGATGCCCACTGGTGCGGGCCGGATGGGCCGGATGGGCCGGATGGGCCTTCGCAGGGGACCAGAAAGTGCCCCATCGCGTCGCGATGGCCCCTTGCACGGGTCCAGAGCGACCTCTTTCGGACGAATGCTGGCCCGGCCGCGTCGTTTTGGTCCCTCGGGAGGGTCCGCGCCGACCCGGATGGCTTATTCCTGGTCCCTTCCCAGGGGCCGGTCGGATCGTGCCGGGCCCAGCGCGCCGCCGCCACCCGGCGGCGCGTGAAATAGGACCGCCCTGGCTGGTGCCAGGGCGGTCCATGTTGTCGACGAGGGGTCGTCGCGAGGGTGTTACTTCGACAGCTGTCCCCGCACGGCACCAGCCGGATAGTCGGCATCATGGACGTTGACGTAGTAGTCCCCGGGCGACTGCTGAATAGCCTTGATCAGCTCCTGACTGGCCGATCTACAGCCGGAGGCCCAGCCATCTGCATCCGGGGCGCTTAGAAACACGACGGGAGGACCGGCGGAACCGGCGGGCGCGAGATGGATGTGCGCCGCGGCCGCTGGAAGGATGATGTCCTCGACGGAGATCGCCCAGCAGACCTCTGCCTGGCCATAGTTCAGCGTGAGCCACGCCGTGCCGCTGCCATCAGGATCGCCGGGGCCGGGCACCTCGTTGGCACCCCAAAGGCTGACCACGAAGGGCCGTCCGCCAGCCGCTGCCGCTCCGGGCAGGGCGAGAACCGCTGCAAGTGCGACGAGGGTAATGAGCCTGCGCATCGACTGTCCTCCTGGTGTCATGCCGCACCGCGGCCGGTCGGGGTTGATCCGAGCTGACATCCGCGGTGAAGCGCTATCGTGGCTGGCGACCACCCTGTCGCCTGTCAAGAGATACGCCCAACCTCTTGCAATTGGATCTGAGGCTTGCGGCTGGCCCTCAGGGGGCGGCCGGCACGCCACCCCGACTCGGGCGCTTGACCGCGCCGTTGCCATTGCCGAGGCTAGCCGCTTCGGGGTCCAGCGGCACCGCGACCGCGCGGACACGCCCCGCCGCCTCAGCAAACGTCACGTCCGACAGTGGAACGAGGGGCTCTCCGCGAAGGACCCGCGCCAGGTATTCCCCCGTCGCGGATCGTTTCGCCTTCGCGATCGTCTCCGGCGTGCCCTGCGCGACGATCTCGCCGCCGCGCGCACCGCCTTCCGGCCCGAGGTCGATGATCCAATCCGCGGTCTTGATCACGTCGAGGTTGTGCTCGATGACGATGACCGTGTTGCCCGTCTCCACGAGACGGTGAAGCACCTGCAGAAGCTTCTCGACATCGGCGAAGTGGAGGCCAGTCGTGGGCTCGTCGAGGACGTAGACGGTCTTGCCGGTGGCGCGACGCGACAGCTCCGTGGACAGCTTCACGCGCTGCGCCTCGCCGCCGGACAGCGTCGTCGCCGGCTGGCCGAGGTGGATATAGCCGAGCCCCACGTCGTTCAGGGTCTGGAGCTTCGCGGCGATCCGGGACACGGGCCGGAAGAACTCTAGCGCCTCCTCGACCGTCATCTCGAGCACGTCAGCGATCGAGCGGCCCTTGTAGTGGATCTCCAGCGCCTCGCGGTTGTACCGCGCGCCCTTGCACACCTCGCATGGCACGTACACGTCCGGGAGGAACTGCATCTCGATCTTGATGATCCCGTCGCCCTTGCAGTTCTCGCAGCGGCCGCCCTTCACGTTGAACGAGAACCGGCCCGGGCCGTAGCCCCGCACGCGTGATTCGGGCACGGCCGCGAACAGCTCGCGGATCGTCGTGAACAGCCCCACGTAGGTCGCCGGATTGGACCGCGGCGTGCGGCCGATCGGGCTCTGGTCGATCTCGATGACCTTGTCGACCTGCTTCAGCCCCTCGATCGACTCGTGCTTCCCGACCGGCTCCCGCGAGCCGAACAGCTCGCGCGCGAGGGCGCGGTAGAGCACCTCTGTCACGAGCGTTGACTTGCCGCTGCCGGACACGCCCGTGACCGCTGTGAAGGTCCCGAGCGGGAACTCCACGTCGAGACCCTTGAGGTTGTGCTGGCTCGCACCCTTGACGACGAGCTTCCTGCCACTCCCCTTGCGCCGCTCCTGTGGGACCGGCACCGCGCGCTCGCCGCGAAGGAAGGCGCCGGTGATGGAGCGAGGCTCGCGTAGGACTGCATCCAGGTGGCCGTTGGCGATGATCTCGCCGCCGTGCTCGCCGGCGCCCGGCCCGATGTCGATCACCCAGTCCGCGGTTCTGATCGTCTCCTCGTCGTGCTCGACGACCAGCACGGTGTTGCCAAGATCCCGCAGGCGTGTGAGGGTCGCGATCAGCTTCGCATTGTCCTTCTGGTGGAGGCCGATCGACGGCTCGTCCAGGATGTACAGCACGCCCATGAGCGTCGTCCCGATCTGGGTCGCCAGCCGGATCCGCTGCGCCTCGCCACCGGAGAGGGTCTGTGACTTGCGGTTGACGGTGAGGTAGTCCAGCCCCACGTCCACCAGGAACCCGAGCCGTGCTCGGATCTCCTTCAGCAACTGGTGCGCGATGGTCTTCTCACGTTCGGAGATGCGGCTCGGGAGCGCGAGTGCCCACTCCAGTGCATCGGTGATCGCCAGTTCCGCGACGTCGGAGATGTCCCGGCCATCGACCGTCACGCCGAGCGCCTCCGGCCGGAGCCGCTTGCCATGGCACGACGGGCACGGTCGCTCAACCATGTACTTCTCGAGTTCCAGCTTGACGAACTCGGAGTCCGTCTCCTTGTACCGCCGCTCCAGGTTGACTACGGCGCCCTCGAACGTCGCGTTGTACGAATTCTCGCCGCGTTCGTGCTTGTAGCGGATCACCACGCGCTCGTCCTTCGGCGCGAAGAGCAGGTGCTGGATCGCCTCCGCGGGGAGTTCTCGAAGTGGGGTCTTCGGGTCCCAGCCGTGGCTTCGGAAGATGGCTTCCATGATCTTGAGCCGCCATGACGCGTCCGTGGCGAGTCGCGCCCAGGGGACGACCGCGCCCTGCATGACGCTCTTGGCGCGATCGGGGATGACGAGATCGGGATCGATCTCCAGGCGCGTCCCGAGGCCCGTGCACGTCGGACAGGCGCCGTGCGGTGAGTTGAACGAGAAACTGCGCGGCTCCAGCTCATCGATCGTGGTGCCGTCATACGGGCAGGAGTAGCGCTCGCTGAACTGGCGATCCTCGAACTCCGGCGGCTCGCCCTCGCGCGGCGCCGGCGCGATGAGCACCACACCCTCACCGAGCCTCAGCGCGGTCTCGATGGAGTCCGCGAGCCGCGGCCGATCCGGATCCTCCAGCGCGTCGCCAGTCACGGGATCCACCGGACGCCCGCGCTCGTCGCGCGCCCAATCGAGCGGCGTCACGCCGTCCTCGCCCGCTGGCGGCTCGGCGCGTCGCACCACGTAGCGATCGACGACGACCTCGATCGTGTGCCGCTTGTACTTGTCCAGCGTCGGCGCGTCGGCCAGGTCGTACTGCTCGCCATCGACCCTCACGCGGACGAAGCCCTGTTTCCGTGCCGCCTCGAAGATCCGATCGCCCTCGGTCTTGCGATCCTTGATGAGCGGCCCGAGCACGAGCAGGCGTGTGCCCTCTTGCATGGCGAGGACCTGGTCCACGATCTGCTGCACGGTCTGGCGCTCGATCGCGTGGCCGTTCGGACAATGCGGGATCCCGATGCGCGCGAAGAGCAGCCGAAGGTGGTCGTAGATCTCCGTGACCGTGCCGACGGTGCTGCGTGGGTTTCGGCTCGCGCCCTTCTGATCGATGGAGATGGCGGGGCTCAGGCCGTCGATCTGGTCGACGTCCGGCTTCTCCATCTGGCCCAGGAACTGGCGTGCGTAGGCGCTCAGGCTCTCGACGTACCGGCGCTGGCCCTCTGCGTAGATCGTGTCGAACGCGAGACTGCTCTTGCCGCTGCCGGACAGCCCGGTGATGACGACCAGGCGGTCACGCGGGAACTCGACGCTGACATTCTTGAGGTTGTGTTCGCGCGCGCCGCGTACGACGATCTGATCCTGGGGCACGTCGCCAAGTGTACCCGTTCGGGATCAAACCGAACAGGCGTTCGCGCCACTCGGCCGCAGGTGATCGGGGTCGTGCCGCCGAGATCGACGGCCCGAACGTCTACTCCAGCACCCGCTCGACAACCATACGTCCGTCGAACATCTGCTGGCTCGCGGCTACACGATCGACCCGTTCGTCGCCTGCCTCCTGGCCGACTCCGCCTAGCTCAAAACCGACCGCTGGATCCACACCGGCATCAGCTACATCGTGTGAGCGGGCCGATCCAGAGCGACTCTCGCGGAATCAAAGAGCCGGGCC
>JBDSZH010000155.1:0-2807 GCA_039925225.1 Candidatus Limnocylindrales bacterium
GTCTCGTCTACGGCCTGAACCTGATCGATACGCCGGGCCATGTCGACTTCAGCTACGAGGTCAGCCACAGCCTCCAGGCGTGCGAGGGCGCGATCCTCGTCGTGGACGCCGCGCAGGGCATCGAGGCGCAGACGCTCGCCAACGTCCACCTCGCGCTGCGCGAGGGCCTGATGATCATCCCGGTCCTCAACAAGATCGACCTGCCGTCCGCGCAACCCGAGCTCGTCATGGACGAGCTGGAGAACGCGTTGGCCATCCCGCGCGAAGAGGTCCTCCTCGTCTCCGCCAAGGACGGGACCGGCGTCCCCGCGTTGCTCCAGGCGATAGTGGATCGGGTCCCGCCGCCCAAGGGCGACCCCAAGGGGCCGCTCCAGGCTCTCGTCTTCGACTCCCACTACGACCAGTACAAGGGCGTGGTTGTGTACATCCGGCTCGCCGCTGGCACGCTGCGCGACAACGATCGCGTGCGGCTCATGGCCTCCGGCGCGGAAGCGGAGCTGCTGGAGATGGGCTATTTCCGGCCGGCGCTGGTGCCCGTGCCGCTCCTGACCGCAGGCGAGGTTGGCTACGTGGCGACTGGCCTGAAGAATGTCCGCGAGGCGCAGATCGGTGACACGATCACCCTGGCCGATGCGCCCGCCGCCACGCCCCTGCCCGGCTACCAGGAGGCCAAGAGCCTCGTCTTCGCCGGGATCTATCCGATCAGCGGCGAGGACTACCCGCTCCTCCGTGACGCGATCGAGAAGCTGCACCTCAACGACGCATCGTTCACCTTCGAGCCGGAGAGCTCCGTCGCGCTCGGGTTCGGGTTTCGCTGCGGCTTCCTCGGCCTCCTGCACATGGAGATCGTCCAGGAGCGCCTGGAGCGCGAGTTCTCCATGGACCTCATCGCGTCCGCCCCGTCGGTCGAGTACGAGGTGCTGCGGATCAACAACCGCACACCGATCCGCGTCGACAACCCGTCCAAGCTCCCGCCAGTCGGCGAGATCGAGGAGATTCGCGAGCCGTGGGTCCAGCTGTCCGTGGTCACGCCCTCGACGTACATCGGCACGTTGATGGAGCTGTCCACCAACCGACGTGGCAGTTTCGTGGACCTGGAATACCTGGACCCGACTCGGGTCCTGATGCGCTTCGAGCTCCCGCTCGCCGAGCTCATCGTCGACTTCTACGACCAGCTCAAGACGCGCACCGCCGGCTACGCCTCCATGGACTACGAGGAGATCGGCTATCGGGCAGCGAACCTCGTCCGGCTGGACGTGCTGGTGGCGGGCGAGCCCGTGGACGCGCTGTCGATGATCGTCCATCGCGACAACTCGCAGAAGCTCGGGCGGACCCTGGTGGGCAGGCTGCGGCAGCTGATCCCGCGGCAGATGTTCGAAGTGCCGATCCAGGCCGCGGTTGGCGCGAATGTCATCGCCCGCGAAACGGTGCGCGCCATGAGCAAGAACGTGCTGGCCAAGTGTTACGGTGGCGATATCTCCCGGAAGCGCAAGCTGCTCGAGAAGCAGAAGGAAGGAAAGCGCCGGATGAAGCGGGTAGGTTCGGTCGAGATTCCGCAGGAGGCGTTCCTCGCCATGCTCCGCACGGACGAGTCGTGACGCCGCGATGATCACGGACCTCCGGATCCTCGTGGCCCTGGGGCTCACGCTGCTGCTCGTGATGCTCCGACTCGAGGCGTCGCGCTTTGGCGCGGCCGAGTACGACGAGCCGGTCCGTGGCCGCCGACCATCCGTGCTGCGGCGCATCGCCTGGTACATCGTCGGCGTCGGGGGCGTGCTCGGGCTGCTCGTCGCCCATCCGACCCCGGAGTTCTCTCTCCACCTCCAGGTCGGGGCACCGTCCGGGATCCTGCTCGCCCTCCTGCTCGGCGGGCTCGGGATCGGCCAGGCCATCGCGATCGCCTGGTACCACTACCGGCGCTTACGCCTCCCTGACGTCGCGTCGTATCCCGGCGCGCTCGTCAACGAGATCCTTACCGCGTTCATCGACGAGGCGGTCTTCCGCGGCGCCCTGCTTGGGTATTTCCTGTGGGCGACCGCTGGTCATCCGTATTCCGTGCCGATCGCGATCGTCGGCCAGGCCGTGGTCTACGTGCTCGCTACGCGGCTCGGCGCGCCGGGCCGGGATCGCTACATGCTCCTGCTCGCGGCGTTCACCGGGCTCCTCGGCGGTTGGGCCACGTTCGTCACGGGCGGCATTGGCGCCTCGTTCCTCGGCCACGCCGTCACCCGTGTCGCGGTGTTCCTGACCACGGGGCACGCGGGGCAGCCCCCGGCGCGCGGCACAGAGGTCGAGGACGTCGAACGACGACGACGGACGCCCGATGGCTGGAGCGCCGTCGACCGGAGCGCCGTCGACCGGAGCGGCGCCCGGGACCGGTGACCTCGGCGATGACCGCTGACGCGGTCGAGGCGCCCACGGCAACGATCGCAGCGGCGGTCGAGGCGGCCCCGGCCGGCCTCTACCTCCACGTTCCGTTCTGCGTCTCCCATTGCCCGTACTGCGATTTCGTGGTTGTCGCCGGCCGCGAGGCGCGCGGACCCGGCAACCGGATCGCCGTATTCGTAGCCGCGCTGGAGGTCGAGCTCGCGCTGCGCGCCGATGCGCTCGACGCGCGGTGGGGCCCGCCGGGTGTTGGATCCAGACCGGCCCTGGAAACGATCTACTTCGGCGGCGGCACGCCGAGCCTCGTCCCGGCCGCGTCGATTGCACGACTGCTGGCGACCATCCGGGAGCGGTTCGGGCTCGTTGCGGACGCCGAGATCACGCTCGAGGCGAATCCCGGGCCAGACGAGCGGGGCGACATG
>JBDSZH010000156.1:0-18273 GCA_039925225.1 Candidatus Limnocylindrales bacterium
CTCAACATCATGATCGGCGGCTTCGGTGGCGGCGAAGGGACGGTCTCGGCCGGCGGGCCGGAGGGCGGCAGCGTGCGGTCGCTGGGCATGGATGACGCCGCGATCCAGCTGGCGTACGCCGCCAACGTGATCATCGTTCCGGGCTACGGCCTCGCGGTCGCCCAGGCCCAGCATGCGGTCCGCGAGCTCGCCGAGCTGCTCGAGTCACGCGGCGTGACCGTGAGCTACGCGATCCACCCGGTCGCGGGCCGGATGCCGGGGCACATGAACGTGCTGCTCGCGGAGGCCAACGTTCCGTACCCGCAGCTCCGCGAGATGGACGACATCAACCCGGAGTTCGATCGCGTGGACGTGGCGCTGGTGGTCGGCGCGAACGATGTCACGAACCCCGCCGCGCGCCGGGCCGGCACGCCGGTGAGCGGCATGCCGATCCTCGATGTCGACCATGCCAAGTCGATCATCGTCATCAAGCGCTCGATGGGCCGCGGCTACGCCGGCATCGACAACGAGCTGTACGTGAACCCAAAGACGGGCATGCTCTTCGCGGACGCCAAGCAGGGCCTCGCCGACCTCGTCGCCGCGGTCAAGGCGCTCTAGCGGCCGCTTCGCACCTCGGGGGAACCCATCCACATGGCCAGCCTGTTCTGTCCGGTCTGCGGCACAGAGAACCCGCCAACGCGGCTGTTCTGCCGAAAATGCGCATCCGATCTGCACGCACCCGTCCCCGACCAGACGGTTGTGGTCGAGCCCGAGGAGGCTCCCGTCCCGGTCCGGCCGATCCTGATCGGCATCGGGGTCGCGGCGCTCCTCATCGCCCTGCTGCTCGGTGCGCTGGCCCTGCTCGGCGGCTCACCGACCGCGTCGCCATCGCCCGCGCCCCTGGCCTCCGACGCACCGAGTGCTGCCATCACGGCGGCGCCAACCTCGGCGCCAGTGGAGACACCCACCGAGACGGTGGTCGAGACGGAAGCCGCCCCGACTCCGGAGGAGACGACCTCGGTCACCCCGGTGCCAGGCGACTCCGTGACACCGGCCGTTGATTCGCTGTCTGGACCCCGCAGTGCGAGCTGCACCGCCGACAACGGGACCGGGACGCCGGGCTACATTCGACTCACCTGGAAGGCGTCGGGTACGACCGGCGTCCGGCTGTCCATCGATCCCCCGGCGCCGAACAAGGCGTACGACTACGGCTACGACGACTACCCCGCGTCGGGGACGGCGGACCTGCCCTTCACCTGCGATCCACCGAACTCCGACTCGGGCGGGTCTTTCCACACGTACGTGGCTACGACGGTGCATGACGGCGGCTACTTCGCTTGGCGCCTGGTCAAGGTCTACCTGAAGCCCTGACGCGGCCTCCGCGAGCCACCCGGGAACCGGTCAGCCGGGGAGCGCGTCAGCCCGACGCCTCCCCCGCCCATCCAGGAGCCGCCCGATGCCCCGATCCATCGCTCATATCACGGTCCCGGCCCTGGCCGCGGTCATGATCGCTGCGTGCGCCGGCACCGCCCCGTCACCGTCGCCCGAGCCGACCCCGCCACCAGAGGCGAAGATCCTGCTTCGGGTCGGAGCGGTCCAGGCGCTCCCGCCGCAGGCGACATTCGGCTGGTTGCCATCGATCGTGGTCATCCTGGACGGCAGGGTCCTCACCGGCGGCGCGGTCCCGGCCATCTTTCCGGGACCGCTCGTCAGCCCGATCATCGAGCGGCAGCTCACACCTGCCGGCTGGTCGAAGATCGTCGCTGCGGCGCGAGCCGCCGGGTTGCTCGGCGGCCAGGGCGACTTCACCGGCGGCCAGATGCCGCCCGGCTCCATGGCCACACGCCTGGAGATCGTCGCCGACGGCCGCGTCTACGAGCTGACCGGTGACGCGAGCCGGATCATGGTGTGCATCACCACGCCGTGTGTCCCGCAGCCGGGCACGCCGGAAGCATTCGGGGGCTTCGTGAATCAGCTCAACGACCTCGGCTCCATGCTGGGCGCCGACATCGGGCGGGAGGGCATGTACACCGCGCCCGGGCTCGCGATCGTCACCGGCCCGCCGCCGGACCAGCAGGGCCTGGATCAACCGCTGATCGCCTGGCCGCTCGCAGGTGCGTTCGCGGCCTTCGGCAAGCCGCTCGCAGACGGCAGCGGGGGCCGCTGCGGCACGGTGACCGGGGACGCGGTGGCGGCGCTGAGGCCGGCAATCGCTGCGGCCAATCAACTCACGCGCTGGCGCGATCCCGTGGATGGAACGCTCCACGGCCTCACCGTCCGGGTGCTCCTGCCCGGCGACGGCGACCCGTGCGAAGGCCTCGTCTAGGCGCTCGGCGCGAGTTTCGCGATCAGGGGGGGTCGGGCACCGAGACATCGACGACGGTCGCCGCGAGGGCCGCGACAAGGTCCGCCGGCACCAGGTGGAGATTGACGCCCCTGGCGCCACCACCGATCGCAACGACGGGCTGGCCCATGAACGCCGCGTCGGCGAGCACGGGCCACGCCCGCGTGGAGCCGAACGGCGTGATCGTGTAGCGAACGTAGCCGGTGACGCGCTGCGCCTCGTCGGCATCCGGAAGGGACAGGCGGCTCACGCCGAGGTGGGCGCGAAGCTTGGGCCAATCGAAGCGGCGACCGGCGGGCACCAGCACGAAGAGGTAGTCGTCGTCGCCGCGGCGCACGACGATGGTCCGCAGGAGCGCACCGAGCGGGATGCCCTGCATGGCGGCGCTCTCCTCCGCGCTCCCCGCAGGCTCCGTGATCACGACGCGGTGGGCGGTGCCCTGTGCGCGGATTGCCAGGAGCGCCGGCGTGTCAACGGCGGGCTCCGGTTCGGTCACGCGGCCATCGTAGGTGGATCGCCGGCGCTGCTACGGTCTGGGTGATGCCAACGTTCGCCCTGCCGCTGACGACACCGCGCTTGACGCTCCGTGCGTACGAGGTGGCAGACCTGTCGTTCCTGCACGATATGTTCGGGCGGGAGGACGTGTGCCGCTACCTGCCATGGCCGCCGATGGACCTCGAACAGGCGCGCGCCAAAGTGGAGCAGCGCGTTCGACAGACCCGGATCGACGCGGAGGGGCAGGCGGTCGTGCTCGCCGCGGTGGAAACGGCGACGGGCCGCAACGTCGGGGAGTTCATGCTCCGGCTCGCGAACGAGGTCAGCCGCCAGGGCGAGATCGGCTGGAGCATGCACCCGGATGCGCACGGCCGCGGCCTCGCCACGGAGGGGGCACAAGAGATGCTCCGGCTCGGGTTTGAGGTCCTGGGTCTGCACCGGATCCACGCTGAGGCGGACCCGCGCAATGATGCGTCGCTCCGCTTAATGGAGCGCCTCGGCATGCGGCGCGAAGCGCACCATGTCGAGAGTTGGTTCCTCAAAGGCGAATGGGTCGGAGAGGTCGTCTTCGCGCTCCTCGAGGACGAATGGCGGGCGTCAGGCACCTGACGCGGCCTCCTCGGCGTACACAAGCCGATGCGGGCTGAGGGCCTGGGCGCTCCCGCGCACCCTACCTGGCGTCGATCACCTCGATGCGGATGCGCTTGTTGATGCGGCCCTTGGACTCGTAGCCGGTCACCCGGATCGAGCCCACCTCTCGGGTGTTCGCGACGTGCGTGCCGCCATCCGCCTGGAGGTCGAGACCCACGATCTCGATCGTGCGCACCTCCGGGATGCCGGGCGGCAGCAGGTTGATCTTGGTTCGGATCAGGTCGGGAATGGCGAACGCCTCGTCACGCGGCAGGTTTGCCACGCGGACGTCACGCGCCGCGACCAGCTCCGCGTTGACGCGGGTCTCGATCTCGCCCACGAGCTCGCCGGACATCCGCTCGAACTCGAAGTCCATGCGTCCCGAGCCTGGCTCCATGTTGCCGCCGGTGACCTGCGCGCCGTAGTCGCGCCAGACCACGCCGCACAGGACGTGCAACGCCGTGTGGGTGCGCATCAGCAGGTGTCGGCGCGGCCAGTCGATCTCGGCCGTGAGCACGTCGCCGACTGCGGGCAGCACGTCCGCCGAGACCGCGCCGGAGATCGCGAGGTCATGGACGATCTCGCCGTCCGCCTTTCGGGCGGCTCGGACCGTCCATGTCGCGCCATCGATTGCCCGGCGCAGGGTGCCGGTGTCGGCCGGTTGACCGCCGCCGCCGGGGTAGAAGACGGTGCGGTCGAGACCCACCGCGGGACCGGGCTCCAGCCCGACGAGGACGACCGTGCCGTCCGTCGCGCGGACGTAGGCGTCGCTGTACGCAAGCTGCAATCCCGTCGGCACGGGCAGAGAGTACCGAAAGTCTGGTGCGGGATCGCACCGGGATAAGCGGCTGATAAGCGACGAGCGGTACCGTCCTGCCCCAGACCCGGTGTGGCGGTGTTGGGTTGATTCGGGTCGGGTGACGTTGGCAGTCAGGGGCCGCTGCCAAAGGTCCTACCCGGACCCCGGACTTTCGTCGCATCGACTCGGGGCGGGTCCATTCGTAGGTTTGGCTCTCTCGCACGGCGAGGTGCCCAATCATCTGTGAGGAGTTTGCAATCATGACCCACCGCATTCGTCGGGCATGGAGCTTTGCGCTGGCGGTCACCCCGATCGCGGCCATCGCCCTCGTCGAAGCCGCCCTTCGTCGCTGGCAGTAGCCGGCACATCACATCAGGCCTTGACCGGCCCCTTCCTCCCGGTCAGGCCAGACGCACGAACAGGACCTGGATCCTCCTCCGGGTCTTGTTCTTTTTCCGGGCGGTTCCTGCGAGCGAGCGCGTCGCTTCAGGTCGCGGCGAGCGGCGCCAGCGCTCAGGTTCCGGCGAGCAGCGGGCGGCGCGCGAGAGGCGTGGGCACGAGCTCCAGGCGAATCGCGACCATCGCGGCCTCCACTCGGCCGGACGCGCCGAGCTTGGCCAGGATGTTCCCGACATGGACGCCGACCGTCTTCTGGCTGATGAACAGACGCTCGCCGATCTCGCGATTAGTGCGCCCTTCCGCGATGAGGGAAAGCACCTCCAACTCGCGCTTCGACAGGCCGAACGCGGCTTTTGGCCGTTTGCCGATGTCGTCGGGAGCGAAGGCCGCCGCGATCCCTGAGGAGGTGTCCGTGTCCGAAGGCGCGGCGTCCGGCGAGGCGCGCGTCGCGATCGGCTCGCCGCTGGTCGCGGTCGTGCGCGCGCCCATGACGGGTCGCTGGCGAGGCCCATCCGTGGAGGCCGAGGTGCTCGGACTCATCGACGTGGTCGCCGTGTGGGTCTCCTCCGCGAGGCCGGGAACGGTGATCAGCGCGCGGCCTGCCAGGTTCGTGAGCTCGCGAAGGAGTGGCCGCGCGCCGAGCTCCCGCGCGATTCGCGCCGCCTCCAGGAGCGGGCCACGGGCCGCCGCTCGCGACACGCGCGCATCGCCGCCCGGGAGCGCAGCTTCCGCCTGGCGCCAGCGGGCGCGCGCGACCTGATACGGCTCGCCGGCGTGTTCCCAGCCCTGCGCGGCAGCGTCCCACAGGACTGGGTCGTCGTGGCCATCGAGTCGCGCCGCGTAGGCGCGGGCGGTGGCGAGATTCGCGTCGGCCTCCAGGCGGCTGGGCGCCCCCGGCGCGACGCCACTCGCACGCAGGACCGTCTCGGCCTCGACGAGGATCCGCTTGGCACGCTGGCGGGCACCGGTGATCTCCGGAAGGGCGTGCCGCTCGCGGGCATCCGCGGCAACCGCCGCGTGGACCTCCACGTACGTCGCGGCCATGCGCGCCGCCAGCGCCCAGTCCTCCGCGCGACGGACCAGCGCCCAGCCCCGCTCCACCGCGCGGCGCGCGTCGGCCACGTCGCCGCGCCACAGCGCGAACGAGGCCGCGGCGCGGGTCGCCGGCACCTCCAGCTGCGGATCCGGCGCATGGTCGATCTCCAGCGGCCGCCAGCCGAGCAGGCTCGCTGCGCGCTCGTCAACGCTCGTCTCGACCTCGAGCATCGCCGCGGTCACCGACGCCTCGGCGAAGGCGACGGCGTCCGGGCTCCATTCGAGCGCAGTCCGGATCGTCTCGCGCGCCTCAGCCCAGCGGCCGGCGCTGAACAGCGCCTCCGCGATGTTGCCGCGCATGGAGTTCCCGTAGGCAACCTCGAGACCGTCGGCGCGCGCCTGCTCGATCGCGTCGCGGGTGACCTCGATCGCCTCGTCGCGCCGCCCGAAGAGCGCCAGCGCCGTCGTGAGGTTGAGCGTGGCGCGGAACGACACGTCCGGATCGTCGAGCTCGCGGGCGACCCGGAGGGCGTCCTGGAGCTGCGTGATCCCATCGCCGCCGGCGGCACCCCACGCATTCGCGACGCCGACCGTACACAACGCGTGGGCCTCGATCGACCGCGCTTTTTCTCCGACCGCCCGGGCGACCTCGATCGCCTGATGCCCGACGCGGATCGCCTCGACGAAGTGGCCCAGGAGCATCAGGGTCTGGGCCAGCGACGCGAGCACCGAGGCGCGCAAGACCGTCGTGGCCTCGGGGGTGATCGAGACCGCGCGACGGTGCTCGGCCAGCGCCCGGTCGTGGTCGCCCAGCGCGCGAAGGACGCGTCCAAGCGTCTCGTAGATCGAGGCGGCGGTCTCTGCATCCTCGCGCTCGCCGAACCGGCCGGCCGCGCTCTCGAGGTACGCCAGCGCCCGATCGGCTCGACCGGCCGCGAGCGCGATCGCCGCGGTCTCGAACAGGAGACGACCGTCCGCGGCGCGCGCGCCGCTCGCGGCACCCAGCTCCAGGGCCAGCTCTCGTGCGCCAAGGGCATCGGCGGCGGAATCGAGCTTCTCGGCGGCGGCGGCCGTGGCGAGTGCCGCCGCTCGGGCGCGTGCCGGCTCGTAGGCCGCGAGCCAGTGGGTGAGCGCCGACGCGGGATCGCTGGCGAACGCCGACGCGAGCGCGAGGTGGTGTCGCCGGCGCTGGACCGGCAGCAGGTCCGCCTCGATTGCCTGCGCGACCAGCTCGTGGCGGATCTCCAGCTTGTGGTCGGCTCGCTCGATCAGAAACCCGTGATCCAGCGCCTCGACGACGCCGGCGCGCAGATCCGCGTCGAGCACGCCGTCGCCGCGCCGGGGCCGGGTCGTGGAGCGCGGCGGCAGTCCCTCGACGAGCTCCTCGAAGGTGGTCGCGACCGCCGCGAGCTCGCCTCGATCGAGCGGCCGGCCCGCGGGCGCGAGCAGGCGCAGGACCCGCCGAGCCTCGGGAGCGCGTCGGGCAAGCCGGGCGAGGACGAGCTCGTCCAGCGTGGAGCCGAGCGACAGCCCGGGCAGCTCGCGCCGTGCGGCGAGCACCTCCTCAGCAATGAGCGGATCGCCACCGGACCTCTCCGCGACCAGCAGCAGCGCGGCCGCGGTCGGCCGTTCGCCCTCGATCTCGGTCACGAGCTGGGCGAGATCGAACCGGTCCAGCGGACCGAGCTCCAGCTGCGCCGGTGGGTCCGACGAGCCGGTGATCGCGGTGAGCCCTGCCTGGAGGGGGTGGCCGCGGGTGATGCGGTCGCGCCCATATGTCAGCAGCAGGCACAGGCGCGCGGGGCGCGCCACGCGGGCGAGGAATGTGGCGAGATTGCGCGTGCCCTCGTCGGCGTGATGGAGGTCCTCAAGGACCAGCAGGATCGGCTGGCGCTCCCCCGCCCGCTCCAGCAGGCCCTGAATCGCCTCGCCGATCCAAGCGCTCCGGCGCTCGGGCGCGATCGAATCGCGGCGGGCGTGCGGAATCTCGCCCACGAGCCGCGGCGCGAGCGAGGGCAGGAGCCGCGACATCGGCTCGGCGCCGGAGCCGATCGCGCGCCGGAGCTCGGCGTCATCGAGCGCCTCCAGCCATGGGCGGAAGCCCTCGATGATCGGCGCGAACGCGGCCCGACCGCGGGCCGGAACGCCCGTGCAGCGGATGACCTGGAACGGCCGATTCAGACGCCCCACCCGGCGCACCGCTTCGCTCACGAGCCGGCTCGTGCCCACACCACCGCGACCGGAGACGAGGAGGCGCGGGCTCCGGCCGTCGGCCGCGGCCTCGAGCGCGACCGCAAGGTGCGACAGCTCCCGCTCGCGCCCGACGAACCGTTCGCTGCTGAACTTGGCCGGCATGGGCCCATCGTGCCACATGGGTCGCACTGCGCGATCGGGCTTCGCGCGACTACCCTTCCGCGGCGATGACAGAACCCACGGTAAATCCGTTGCTCCCTGGCGACGACGACGGCCCGTCCGACGACGCCCCGTCCGACGACGAGGCGGCGAAGGCGCCCGCCCTGTGGCGGGATCGGTCGTTCCTCGCCGTCTGGTCGGCAAGCACCGTGTCGCTGTTCGGGTCGCTCATCACGCGGACGGCGCTGCCCTTCGCCGCAATCCTCGTCCTGCAAGCCGGCCCGCTGGAAATCTCGATGATCCGGTCTGCCGAGCTGATCGCGGGCCTGATCGTCGGCCTCTTCGCAGGCGCGTGGGTGGATCGCCTCCTCCGCCGCCCGATCCTGATCTGGGCCGACCTGGGGCGGGCCGTGCTCCTGGCATCGATCCCGCTGGCGTTCGTGTTCCACGCGCTGTATCTGCCCCAGATCCTGTTCGTCGCGTTCGCGGCGGCCGTGCTGTCGACCTTCTTCGACGTCGCCGACAACGCCTACCTCCCGACTGTCGTCCCGAGGGCGCGGCTCATCGAGGCCAACAGCGCTCTCACCGCCACCGGATCCGTCGCCGAATTCAGTGCGTTCGGCATCGGTGGCTTCTTGATCGAGGTGTTCACCGCGCCCATCGCGATCGCCATCGATGCGGTCACGTTCGTCGTCTCCGCGCTGCTGCTCAAGACGATCCGGAAGAAGGAGCCGGCGCCCACGCCGGTCGCCGATCGCGAGCCGGTGCTGCGTGAGATTCGCGACGGGATGCGGATCGTCTTCCGCTCTCCGGTCCTGCGCGCCCTGGCCCTGTCGCATGGCGGCACGCACATCCTGTGGGGCATCTTTGGGACGTCATACCTGCTGTTCGCGCTCAATGACCTCCAACTCGGGCCTGCGGCTGTCGGCGTCATCGCCGCCGTCGGCGGGATTGGCTCGCTTGGTGGCTCCTGGCTCGCGCCGCGGATGGTCCGCCGGTTCGGAATCGGCCAGACGATCATCCTCGGGATGGTTGGCTTCGTAATCGGCAACGCGTTCATCCCGCTCGCGCCTGGCGCGGCGGTTGGTGCCACGGGCAACGTGCTGCTCGTCGGGGCGGCGTTCCTGATCGCGCAACAGCTCATCGGCGATTCGCTCGCCACCGTGTACGAAATCGCGGAGATGTCCCTCGTTCAGGCGAGCGTGGGCGACAAGATCCTGGGCCGGGTGAACGCAACGATCGGCACGTTCACGACGCTGCTGACGCTCTCTGGCGCGATCCTCGGCGGCATCATCGCCGAGACGTGGGGCCTGCGCGCCGCCTTCGCCATCGGCTTGCTGGGTGGCGTGTTCGGGATCGTCGTCGTGTGGTTCTCGCCGGTCCGGTTCATCCGCGACGCGCCCCTCGTGCCCACGCACGCGATGCCCGGCGACGAGATGCCGATCACGGAATAGCTCCCGCGGCTTCGGCGGGATCCCCTGGGCATCACGGGATCCCCTGGGCGTCGCGGGATCCCCTGGGCATCGCGAAGCCGTTGGTTTTCGCCCAGAACACGCACCGCTGCGACGCCCCTCGCATTTGGCGCAAATTCGCGCCATCCGACGAAGAAGCGGCCCGCGAACGGGCTACATCGGCACTGCCATCAAGGAAACCCGGCCGAAGTCGATGTCCCCGTGCGCGGACCGTGCTCAGTCGAGCGACTTCATGGCGTGCCAGAGCCGCTAGCGTGCCCCGAATTACACCTGCTTCGTCGGATGGCGCGCCCGCGCGCCAAGCCACGGGCGGGCCGCCACCACGTTCGAGCGCGCCCGCGCGCCAGATCCATGCCCATCCGTGCATAAACGCGCGGGGCGACCGGGGTGCCATCCCTCGCATCGCGGCGGCGCGGGCGAGGCGCTGTCGGCGGCGGGGGCGAGGCGCTGTCGGCGGCGGGGGCGAGGCGGTGTCGGCGGCGGGGGCGAGGCGGTGTCGGCGGCGGGGGCGAGGCGGTGTCGGCGGCGGGGGCGAGGCGCTGTCGGCCGGGGCGAGGCGCTGTCGGCGGCGGGGGCGAGGCGCTGTCGTATGCAGCGATTGGCATAGATTTTGCCAAGATAGGAAAAGGGATACGGCGGACGCATATCGGGACGAGCCAACCGAGCGCCTGCGGCACAAAAATCGGCGGGTTGGCCCCGGCTACGCTGGCGCGCGATGGCCCCCCACCCGCGGAACACCCTGAACGAGCTCTCCGGCGAGGAGTGGCTGTACTTCACGAAGTCCGTGTGGACGACTGCCTACCCGTCGGAGCTGGGCCACGCGCTGCGGAGGGAGCATGGCGCCAACAAGCCCCCCCGACTGATGGCTCGGCTCATCGAGTTCTTCACGAAGAGCGACGAGCTCGTGCTCGACCCGTTCGCGGGGGTGGGCGGCACGCTTTTGGGCGCGGCTATCGCGCGCAGGCCGCGGCGCGCGCTCGGGATCGAGCTGTCGCCACGCTGGGCGGAGGTCTACGCGCAGGTCGTGGCGGGGGCGCTCGCGGAGCGCGGCGGCGCGGGTCCGGCGCTCACGGACCTCGGCCAGAACGATCCCGGGGGCATCCGCCGGTTCGATCCATCCGGCTGCGAGCTGCGCGTCGGCGATTCCCTCGAGCTCCTTCCGAATCTTGCCCCCGAATCCGTGGACTTCGTGGCCACCGACCCGCCGTACAACATCCAGCTGCCGATGACGATGTCGGGCGGCGCGCTGTCCGAGGAATTCAAGAACCGGCGCACGGACTACGCAATGGTGACGACCGATCCCGCGGATCTCGCCAACGCAGCGGACTACCCGGCATTCCTCGATCGAATGACGGAGATCCTCGCCCAGCTGGAGCGGGTCCTCAAGCCCAACAAATACGCGGTGATGATCGTTCGAGATGCGTACCAGGACGGCCGCTACCAGTTCACCGGTGCGGACCTGGCCGCGCGCGCCGCGAGAGTCGGGCTGACGCCCAAGGGCGACCTGATCTGGTACCAGGCCGGAACGCGGTTGCGGCCATACGGCTATCCAACGGGCTTCGTCCCGAACATCGCGCACCAGCACGTGCTCGTCCTGCGCCGCGACGCGAAGCGGCGGCCCGCAAAGGGCAAGTAGCGCCGGAAATGGCGCGGCGGGCCGCCGGGGCTTTCACCCAGCCGACCCGCCGACTTAACACGCTGGTTGCGGTGCCCGGAAGGCTTGCCTAGATCATCCCCCGGGCGGTCAGGAGTGCGGTGAGTGCGTCGTCGGCGTCGCGGCCCATCGCCTGTCGGACGCTGCCGCTGAGGCCGACGCCGCCACGCTGGCCGAGCGTCGTGCGATGGACCCAGCCCTGGTCACCGTTCGGGCAGAGCACCTCGATGAACGCGCCCTGCGAGCCGACCACCTGGACCTCGTCGCCGGAAGCGAGATCGCTCTGGCGGAGGCCGATGACCTCGTCGGGTCGATCCAGGACCGGGACGACCGCGTAGCGCACCACGCGGATGTCGATGTCCGAGTTGTCATCCTCGCCGAAGCGCATCGGCATCCGATTGACGGGCGCCATCCGCGTGTAGTCGGAGTGGCGCGCCTCGAGCAGCGAGGGGCGCCGCCAGCGGGGCATGCTGGCTTCGGGATCGGCAGCCACCTCGAGCCGGGGCGCCATCGCGTCGGGAGACGTCCCGATCGACGGCCGCGGCTGGGGCTCGGCCACGAGCTTGGCCGGGACCATCATCGCGGCGATCTCTTCATGGGCCGAGAGGTGCGCGCCGTGCGGCCGGCGGGCTACGCCGAACAGGCCAACCGTGCCCGCGCCGACGATGCCGATCGCGATCGCGGTGGTGGTCGCGAGGCCCGCGATGACCGAGCCAAGGAGCACCGCGCCCATGACCAGGCCCATCACCAGGAGTCGGCCGAAAGCCCCGAAAAGTCCCTGCATGTCCACTCTCCCAATCGGGTGAAATGTCCCGCAATGAATGGACTGGAGCATCCCCGGCAATCGGCTACGGTCGCAATGGTACGGGGGTCATGTCGGTCGGGAAGGGCAGGCTACGGTGCGGGTGGGTTGCAACTGGAGCGCGCACCCCGGCGAGACCCGCGCCGGTGGCGCGGCGGGGCACCGACCGCCGAAATTGGTCCCCCATCGGCATTCGATCACCGCTGGAGGGGCAGTACCAATTTGCCCCCTTCGGGTCATACCCGACGCGCGCCAGGGCGAGCACGATCCACGTCATGCAAGTCCTCGCTTCGAACCGCACCCGGTTGGGCCAGCCGACTCGTTTCGGTGTCGCGAACGCCCTCATCGTCGGCACTGTCCTCGTGGGCGCGTCACTCGCGCTCCTGTATCTCGTGTTCGGCGAGAACTTCGTCGATCGATTCATGCCCACCGGCCGCCCGACGACCTACGAGCTCGTCGCCGGCGCGCTCGCGTGGACGTTTGCGCTGACCGCGCCCGCGGGCTTCGGCCTGGTGGGCGTCGCGCGCCTCGTCACCGCCTATGACCGATACCGCGCGCGTCGCCCGCGCATTACGCCCGCCGTCCGCCTTCGCCGTGCCATCGGCGACGACCACGTCGTCGCGACCGGCGTCCGACTGCCCGATGGCAGCCGCGTGCTCCCGGAGCTCGTCGTCGGGCCGTTCGGCGCCGCGATCATCGAAGAGCTGCCCCCGGTCGGCGCGGTCATGTCGCGCGGCGTGCGCAGCTGGGAGGTCCGGGTCGGCAACGGCCAGATCCGCACCATCGAGAACCCGTTCGTCCTTGCCGCACACGACGCCGAGCGCATCCGCAGTTGGTTGTCGCCGGACGACTCGGAGCACGTCCTCAAGGTCTACGCAGCCGTCGTCGGCACCGACGCCAAGGTCGAGCGCACCGCCTCGGTCGCCCTCATCGCGCCGACCCAGATCGCCGAGTGGCTGAACTCGCTTCCGCCCCAGAAGTCGCTCGACGCGAGCCGCCGCGACAAGCTCGTCAAGCAGATCCGCGCCGCGCTTTAACGGACTGGTAGGGGAGGGAGGACTCGAACCTCCGACTTCCGAGGTATAAGCTCGGCGCCTCTAACCAACTGGGCTACTCCCCCGCGCCATCCTACCGCTCGCCGCGCTCAGACCATTAGCGGCTTGAGCACCTGGATCGCAACGACGAGCACGAGGTAGGCGATCGGGATCGCCGCGAACAGCCCCAGCGCGGCGCTCCACGGGGTTCGCGTGGTACGCGTGCCGGACCCTCGCGGGAGTGGCACCACCAGCCACGTGAGGAACGAACCCGCGACCAGCACGACCAAAACGAAGACCAGCGCCGCCGCGACGCGCAGGTCCCCACCCGGCAACGCGGCGCCACGCGAGAGCGCCACGTCGTAGGCCAGATACGCCGCTCCCATGACGAGAGCCACCGCGAGGCTGGAGCCGACCGCTCGGACGACTGGGCGAGGCGCGTTGCGGAACTGGCGCCAGCGGATGGACAGCCACGAGCGCCGCACCGGCGCCGGTGCCGGCCCGGACATCAGGCGTTCAGGATCGTCAGCGTGCGCCGCGGCGGGATCGATTCGGGCGTGTTCGCTGCGAGGAGCCGGACGCCGTCCATGAATCGGTCGATCTCGTCCTCCGACGTGAAGAACCCGATGCTGATCCGGAGGGCGTTCACGAGCGGCAGCGTCCGCATGATGCAGAACGTCCGCGCCTGGAGCTCGTCCATCGCGGCCTGCGGCTCCCAGCCCCTGATTCGAAACGAGACGAGCCCGGCCATGCGGTCAGCCGGTGTCAGCAGCTCAATGCCATCGATCGCCGAGAGCAGCTCGTGGGCGCGGTGGGCCATCTCTGCGCCGCGCCGGTAGACGAAGTCGAGGCCGACGTACATCGCGAGCCAGCCGATTGCCCGGCCGAAGCCCAGCACCGACGGGCGATGGAAGCCCACGGTCTGGAACCGCCGCGCATCCACTTGCAGCACCCGATTGCCGCGCGAGTCGTGACTCGAGAACGTGGGGTAGCCGGCGAACGTGCCCTTCGCGTCGCCAAGCAGCTCGCGCTTGATCCACAGGGCGCCCAACCCCTCCGGCCCCAGCAACCATTTCTGACCAGGGATCGCGTACATGTCGACGCCGAGGTCGCGGACGTTCGTGGGGATGGCGCCGACCGCCTGCGCGCCGTCCACCAGGACCAGCGCGCCCCGCTCGTGGGCGAGATCCGAGATCCGCCGCACGGGCATCACCAGCCCGCCCGTCCACAGGACGTGCGAGAACGACACCAGCTTCGTCCCGGGCGTGATGAGCTGGTCGAACTGGTCCAGGATCTCGTCGTCCGAGGCGTTGCCGACGAACTCGGCGAACGCGAGATCGACGCCGTACCGATCGCTGATCGAGTACAGCGGCCCCACGGCACCGACGTGCTCGTGGCACGTCGCGACCGCGCGCCCACCCTCGTGCCAATCGATCGCCCACGTGCCGATGTTCATCCCGTCCGTGGCCGCATGGGTCAGGGCAACCTCGTCCAGATCACCGCCGATGATCGCCGCGACCGTGGCCCTGGCCTCGTCCGCGCGCTGGGTGGAGTCGTGCCAATACTCGATCTGGGCGCGCCCGAAGTCCCGCTCGTACGCCTCGAGCTCCGCCATCGCCGCGGCGGCCTCGGCGGGCAGCGGGCCAACAGACCCGGTGTTGAGCTGAATGGCCGCCGACAGCGAGGGCAGCGCGGCGCGCACGGCGGCGAGCTTGTCCGTATCGGACATGAACGGGGAGACCACGAACCTATGATACCGGCGTGACCAGACGCATCCGATGACCGGCTTCGCCCGCCCTGAGCTCCTCGCCTCCACCGAGTGGCTGGCCCATGAGCTGGGCCGCCCGGATGTGCGCGTCGTGGACGTTCGCTGGCGCCCTGATGGGACCGGCAACGCCGTCTACGACGCCGGCCACATCCCCGGCGCGACCTATCTCGATTGGCGAAGCGAGCTCAACGACGCGCCCTCCGACGAGACCGGCCACGCGCTCAGGCTCGCGCCACCGGACGCGATCGTTGGATTCATGGCGCGCGCGGGCGTCGGCGACGCGACGACCCTGATCCTGTACGACGACACCCTGGGCCTGTACGCGGCCCGCGCCTGGTGGTCGTTCCGGGTCTACGGCTTCGAGTCCGCGCGCATCCTCGACGGTGGCTTTCCCGCGTGGATCGCCGCGTCGCGACCGCTCAGCAGCGGCGCCCTCCCCAACCCCGAGGGCTCGTTCACGCCGCGGCTCAACCCGCGGCTCCGCCTGACGACGACCGACGTCCGCTCCCTCCTCGGTTCCCCGGACGCCCAGATCATCGATGGCCGTGCCCACCCCGAGTTCCGCGGCCACGAGGGCAACGCCCGCCGCCTCGGCCATATCCCGGGCGCGATCAGCGTGCCGATCGGCGCGCTCCACGACCCGGGCTCACAGCGCCTCCTCGACGCCGACGCGATCCGAGCCATGCTCGTTCGCGCGACGGTGTCGCGGGGCAAGCGGCTCGTCTGCTACGACGGCTCCGGCGTTGGGGCGGCCAAGCTCGCATTCGTGCTGACGCTCATGGGCTACGACGACGTCGCCGTGTACGACGGCGGCTGGGCCGAGTGGGGCGACCGCCTGGACCTGCCGGTGGAGCGCTAGGCCCCGGTTGACGCCGGCTGCCGCGCTGTCGCGGCGAGGAGCGCCTTGACCTCGAACGGCGTCGCCGTCGGGAAGGCCGACCGGATGCGGGCGACGAGGCCGGCGATATGGGGCGTCGCGAAGCTGTTGCCTGTCCCGACGATCGATGATCCACCGCGCCACGCCACCGTGACATCGACCCCCCAGGCCCCGAATTCCACGGGCGGGTGGGGGTTGTAGAAGACCGCCTCCGGATCCGCGATGTCGTGCGCCGCCACCGAGATCACCGACGAGAACAGCGACGGGTAGCTCGTCTGGCCCGGTGTGTTGCTCGCGGCACAGATCAGCGACGTGTTCGCGAAGTACGCCTGGTCGACGAGGTCGTGGAAGCTCGCGTACAGGTCCTCGCTGCGCGACGACAGGCTCAGGTTGGCGACCTGGATCCCCTCCTGGATCACCCAATCGAGGCCGTAGGCGAAGGCGAGGCCCTTGCCGCGATTATTCCGGCCAAGGACGCGAACCGAGACGAGCTCCGCCTCGGGCGCCAGCGCGTGGATGATGCCGGCACAGGCGGTGCCGTGACCGACGACATCGACCGGGTTGTCATCGACGACCACTCCATCGTCGCCGTCGATCTCGACGCGCACGCTGCGCACGAGCCGGCCGCCGATGGCGGGATGATTGCCCTCGATCCCGGAATCGATCACGGCGACGGTGATGCCGGCGCCACGCGATTCGAGCCACGGACGATCGGACACGGGCTGGAACGGGATCGCCCGCTGCAGCGCTGCGCGCTGGCCGGGATCGAACGGCTCGCTCCAGGCCGGACCCCCGAGATCGTGCTGCGGATCGCCCGTCGTCACCGCCGGAAGCGACTGCGCGCGGCGCGTTGCTGGCTCTTCGCGTCGTGCCGGCCGACGGCATCAAGGACCTCGATCGCCAGCCCACGGTCCTCCGGCGAGGCGATCTCCATCTGGACCACCGCGTCAACGAATTCCCAGAACCGATCGTCGCCCGGCTGCGCCCGCGTGGCTGCGGAGATCATTGCCTGCAGCTCCGCGTCATCCTCGGACACGCCGTCGGACAGCATCATGCGCATCAGCTGCTGCGCTTCGAGCGCCCTGGCGCCGATCTGGATCGCGACCGCGGCCTGGTCTGCGAAGACCACCGCGAGCTCGATGTCGCGCATGGTGAACGTGCCGGTCCGCTTGTCGAGGACCTCCAGGACGCCGGTCGTGCGCGACTCGCTGCGCATCGGGACGGCGAGGATGGTCCGCGGCGTGTAGCCCGTCCCGGCCGAGAAATCCTTGGTGAAGCGCGCGTCGCGCTCCGGCTCGGCGATCGCGATGGGCTCGCCGGTCGTGAACGCGTGGCCGGCAATGCCCTGGCTGGCCGGGATGGACAACCCGACGACCCCCTGTCCCTGGGCGCCGGCCGCGATCACGAACTCAAGCGTGTCCTGGAGCGGCCGATACAGGGCGATCGAGGCCGCCTCAGCCTCGAACAGGGCGACGGTGGTGGTGACGATGGAGCGCAGCAGCGTCGTCTGCAGGCGCGCCTCGAGGTGAAGTGCTGTCTCGGCGCGCAACGCAACAGAGCGGAGCAGGGCAATGCCCGCTCCGCTCGGCTGCGCTGGGTTCAGCGGATCGCTCGCGTCGGTCACCTAGGGCTGAATGTGCTCGACGCGAGGATCGCGCTGGAAGCTATGGGCGGTCGGGGCGGAACGGGCGGTCCGGGCGGAAGCCCTCGCCACTCTCGTCGCCGGGCACGGCCGGGCGGTCCGGGCGGAAATGACCCTCGGTGTCGTCCTCGTCGCCGGGCACGGCCGGTCGGTCTGGCCGGAACGGGCGGTCCGGGCGGAAGCCCTCACCCTCGTCGCCGGGGACGGCCGGCCGGTCTGGCCGGAAATGACCCTCGGTGTCGTCGCCCGGCACCGCGGGGCGGTCCGGACGGAAGCCCTGACCTTCGTTGTCCTTGTCCACGATGTAACCCCTTTTCGTTCTAGCGGAACTCTGCTCCGCTCTTGCCACAACAGTAGCGCGGGCTGGTTGATCGGATGCCCCGGATCCGACCTCCAGCCTGTCAAGTCGATGACAGCCGCGGTGGATGCAAGGTACACGCCGCTGCTACCAGCTGGCGCGTTGCCGAAGTCGCTCCACGTCACGGATGACGATGTGGCCGCCCTCGTGGCTGACGAGTCCTTCGTCCGAGAAGTCGCCGATGATCTGGTTCACCCGCTGCCGGGTTCCGCCGACCATCGCCGCGAGATCCGATTGCGTCAGGTTCGAAGGAAGCCCGACGTCCGTCGCCTGGCCCGGCGCGGATTCCTCGGCGAGACGGGTCAGCTGGAGCGCCAGCCTCCCCGCCAGATCCAGGAAGTGGACCTCCGCGAGCTGGTTCGTGAGTCGCCGGACGCGATGTGCGAGGCCGGTAAGGAGCTGGGCGCGGAACGGGCTACCGCCTTCCACGAGCTCCACGAACATTGAGCGCGGCATCGTCATCGTCTCGGTCGCCTCCATCGCCGTGGCCGAGGCGGAGCGCGGCGCGCCGTCGAGCAGGACGATTTCACCGAACGAGTCGCCGGGCGAGAGGATGGCCACGATTGCCTCCTCGCCCCCCGCGGATTCGCGCGTGATCTTGACCCGGCCGTCGACCACGACGTGAAGGGAGTC
>JBDSZH010000157.1:0-6933 GCA_039925225.1 Candidatus Limnocylindrales bacterium
CGGCCAAGCCGCGCGCGCGTCCGGCCGTCGGCCGGGGGCGGGGCAATGACCTCGAACGATGCGGCTTGCGTGAGCGCGTCGGCGGTCACCCGCGTTACGGTTCGCCCGAATAGGTAGCGGTCAACGACCAGGCGCTGCCGTCGCTATCGGTGCCGATGCACTTGGTTGTGCCACTCATTCCCCCGGCGGGCGTGCGTTCGACGACGGTCGTGCACTGGCCTGGTCCGGTGCTCTCGTTTAGCGTGATTGGAACTGCGGAATCGGAGTTGACGATGAAGTTGACGATAACCGCCGCCGCGGCGTCGCCAAGCGTTGTCTGGCGGGTCCCGGCCGTTCCGTCGCGAAGGTGGACCAGCAGATAGCCGCCCTTCCCGTCGGCCCATTCGGCCTCGACGCTCCCATTCGGGAGCGCACGGCTGCGTTCGGCGATGATCGGGCCAGTCCACTTGCCGGCCAACGGCTTCGGTCCGGTCGTGGTATCCCGCGACCAGCTCCCGGTCAGCGTCGCGCTGCCCGTCTTCAGCGGCTTGACCGCACCCGGCGTCGCCGCTGGGGCAACGGTCGCGGTGGCCACAACGGTGGTCGGAGCCGTCGATGGGACGGTCGGTACCGGGCTGGCTCTGGGTACGGCGGCATTCGAACAACCGAGCAGAGCCGCGGTGACCCCCAGGAGAACGATCCCGACCGTGCTCGTGCGCCTCATGTCGCCCCTCACGTGATTTCGTCTTCTCCGATCGGCATGATCCGGCAGCCCGACGAAAGTATCACTTCGGACCTGGCCAGCGTCCAACGCGTGGCGCCGAAGCCACGATCTGGAACGGGTGCTACGGCTGGAATTGCAGCCGTCACGCGCTCCTGACGCCCGAGCCCGGGTCATCCCACAGCGGCAGGATGTCCGGCTCCGCACGGCGAGGCGGCGGAATCTCGTAACCGAGTGCCGCGAGGTGGTTGCGCGCGGCCTCAGTCGCGATCCGGCCCTGCGGACTCCGGTCCAGGAACCCGAGCCGGAGCAGGTACGGCTCGTACACGTCCTCGATCGTCTCGATCTCCTCGGACAGCACCGCGGCGAGCGCCTGTACGCCCACCGGGCCCGAGGCGAACTTCTGGATGATCGCGGCAAGGAGCTTGCGATCCGTCCCGTCCAGCCCCGCGTCGTCAATCTCCAGCATGCGCATCGCATCGATCGCGGCGCGCTCGTCCACCCGCCCGTTGCCGTGGACCTCCGCGTGGTCGCGCACGCGCTTGAGCAGCCGGTTGACGATCCGCGGCGTGCCCCGCCCTCGTCTGGCGATCGCGACCGCCGCGGCCGCATCGATCTCCACGCCCAGGATGCGCGCAGATCGATCGACGATCTCCGTCAGCTCCGATTCCTCGTAGAAGTCCAGCCGGTACGTGGCCCCAAACCGGTCACGCAGCGGCGACGAGATCCGACCCGCCCGCGTGGTCGCGCCGATCACCGTGAACGGCTTCAGGCTCAGTCGGAGCGATCGCGCGCTGGGGCCCTTGCCGATCATCACATCCAGCGCGTAATCCTCCATCGCCGGATACAGGATCTCCTCGACGGCGCGGTTGAGCCGATGGATTTCGTCGATGAACAGGACGTCGCGTTCCTCGAGGCTCGTGAGGACCGCGGCGAGATCGCCGGGCCGCTCCACTGCCGGTCCCGAGGTGTACCGAACGTTCACGCCGAGCTCGCGGGCGATGATCGTCGCGAGGGTGGTCTTTCCGAGGCCCGGCGGGCCGTACAGCAGGACATGATCCGACGCCTCTCCCCTCGCCCGCGCTGCGGTCAGCAGGATCGAGAGGTTCGCCTTGACCTCGCGCTGGCCGATGTATTCATCGAGGCTGCGCGGGCGCAGCGAACTCTCCACGACGACGTCTGCCTCGTGCAGGTCCGCGGCCAGGATCTTGGACCGATCGTCGTCCACCATCGGGTCGCAGAATAGCAGGTTCGTGCGCTATTCGTACAGATGTTCGAACATCGGGCCAGCAGGACGCCTAGGGTCCCGGCTGCACCACGAGGTCCGGCGACAGGTCGCAGTCGGGCGTCGTGCACAGGGCCAGGCCCAGGTTCTCGAGGCCCTCTGCCAACGGAGTGAACCCCAGGAGGCCGCCGAGCTGGCGCGAGATGATTCCGGCCGGCAGCCCGTTGACGAGGACCGCCCCGCCCGAGTCGCCGGTCACGACCTGGATGTCGCCGACGACCATGCACGGAAACATCGTGTCGGTGTCGTTCCGGTACGGCGAGTTGGCGATGACGCTGCCGGCCCGATAGCGCTCGCGACCATCGATTTCCACCCGATCACCGACACGCATGTCGCCGCAGCCCAGCGCACGCGTACCCGGCTCGATCGTCCGGTAGCCGCCGGCGCCCATGTCGACGACGTTCAGGTGGCCCCACGGGATGCGGTCCGGCGCCAAAGCCATTGCCAGGAAGTCGGACGGAGCGCAGAACCGGCCCACCGGACAGTCGGTGAACTGGGCTCGAGGCCCAAACACTCCCACGAGGCGTCCCATCGGGTCCCTCAGCGAGTCGCCGGGGTTGGCGCAGTGCGCGACGATGGTTAACGCGATCGTCGTATCCCGGCGTGCATAGAAGCCGCCCGAACAGGCGCCCGGCACGTTCTGGCCGGCCCAGACCGGCGGGTCAAAGCGCGCCGTAGAGCGCGTCGTCTGCTCCCGGTCCCGGATGGTGCTCACGACCCAGACAGCCGTTGAGGCGCCGACGATGGCCAGCAGCACCACGGTCAGGGCGCGCACCAATCGCGCCTTCCTGGGCGCGGGTCGGACCTGCGGGCGCTCGGCATCGTTCACGAGACCGGATGCTACCGTCGTCACCGTGCAGCCCCTCGCCATCGCCGCACTGGCGATCATCACGGTCCTGAGCGTCGCGTTGTGGTTCCTCGGCGTGCGCTACAGCCGGATCTACGTCGCGAAGCACCGGGCAAGGCCACCGGCGACCTGGATGTTTCGCCGGACGGACGATCCGGAGCTCGAATCCCCGCGCCGATTCGCGCTCGGGCTCTTGCCGATCTTCCTGGTCGCCCTGGTCGTGTACCTCTTCCGGCCCTAGTTCGGCTTCGGCTGCCAGCGAAGGTCCGTGGCCCCGACGAGGATCCGGGTGAGGTCGAGCGACCGCCCGCTGGCGACGTCGACGACGTGGGCACCAGCCGCATCCAGCCAGTAGATCGCGGTGCCGTCGCGGGTCCACTGAACCAGCGGCAGGCGAGCCACGTCACCGAATTGCGCGAAGTCCGGGTCGACGATCGCGCCCAGCGTCCGGACCTGCCAGCCTTCGACCCCGGCGACGGCCAGGCTCGCGCCATGCGCCAGCCCGTTCGTCGCTGCGTCAGTGACCTGGATGAATGCCACCGCCGATTGATCCGGGGACCATGAAGGTGCCCAGCCTGCACCCAGATCAACCTGCGCTCCACTCACCCGATCCTCTACCTGGACATGCGGGGCGGAGGCGCCGTTTCGTGGCGTGCAGCGCACGACCAGCTCGCCGGTCACGGACTCGACCTCCCATACGGTGGTGTCGACTGCCTCGATGGCTGCACCCGATGTCTGCAGCCGCCACAGCCCATCGCCGAGCGGGGTCGCGGTCACGGCGCCGCTCGCGATGTCGACGACGCTGAGCTCGCCTGGTGCACCGCAGCCCGCGGGCGGATACAGGAAGGCGATGGAATCGCCGTTTGGCTGCCATTCGATGACATCGATGGTGCGAAGCCCTGTTGCAATTACGCGCTCCGTTGACGTCGCGACGTCGTACAGCACGACCGAGCCGACACCCTCGCACGAAGCGAATGCACTGAGATCCGAGTTGCGAGCGAACGCCAGGGTCCGACCATCGGCCGACCATCGCGGCGAGTGATCGAAGACGTTCGGCTCTCTGGACGACACGGCTCGGCCGCCGGTGCCATCGGCGAGGACCAGGTTGATGCCCGTGGTGCCGGTGGCGGCGAGCGGTCCGACATAGGCGATGAGCCCGGCTGGCGGGAACGGCCGCCACGGCTGCAGGAGCAAGGCTCCGGCAGTGACGAGGGCCGCCATGAGGACCGCCACCGCCACGACCACGCGGGCCGAGGTGGACATGGCGCGCAGGCGCCACATCCCGGCGTCGAGCGCCGGGAAGGCCCCGCGAAGCCCGGGCTCTGGCAACCGGGTCGCCACGGCTCGCAGTCGGGCCGGCGCATCGCCGGGGTCGCGGGCGTCAAGCCAGTTGTGGAGCATTCGCTCGTGCTCGGCGTTCATAGATCAACGACCTCGAGTCCGGTGAGCACCAGCTGCATCGCGGCCAGTGCTGCGTGGAGCCGGGACTTCACGGTCCCGACGGGGACGCCCATGCGGTCCGCGACATCTTCCAGCGTCAGGTCCGCGTGGTAACGAAGGACGACCGTGATGGCCTGTTCCGGGCTGAGCCGGGCATAGGCGCGGTCAAGCGCGAGGCGTTCGTCCACCGCCGCGAACCGATCCGGGGTGGTTCGATCGCCCGCCACCGCGAGCTCCGTGACCGGGCTCCGATGTCGTTTGCGCAACCGGTCGCGGCAGACATTGACGAGGATTCGCTGGAACCACGCCTCGAAACGGGTCGCGTCCCTGAGGCCCGCAAACGATCGCCAGGCCTGGACGATCGCGTCATGCGTCGCGTCCTCGGCGTCTGGCGAGTTGCCCAGGATCACGCCGGCGATGCGGTATGCCCGGTCGAGGTGCTGATCGACGAGCTGGGCAAACGCGACGCGCCGATCGGTATCGATCGTGGCGACCTCCGCCCTGGCTGTCATCGCGGTCCGAGGAATGCGTCCATGTCCACTTGACGAATGGGACCCGCCGAACGTTCGATCGGCGCCGATGCGATCGTAGCCCCGGTGTTAGCCCCGGCGTCAGTCCCGGGCGAGCACGCGCAACGCCGCCTTGACGCGGTCCTCCAGGGAAGCACCCACGCCGGCCATGCCAAGCCCGATGCGCGCGGCCTCGCGAGCCTCCGGCAACGAATAGCCGAGGGCCTGCAGCGCACCGACCACGTCGCCTTCCGCGACCGGCCCGCCAAGCACGCTCACGCCTGCCGCGATTCCGGCCGCGGCGACCTTCTCCTTGAGCTCGAAGATCACCCGCTCGGCGAGGCGCTTGCCGATGCCCGGGATGGACACGAGCACCGCCTGGTCCTGCTGCATGATCGCAAGCTGGAGCTCGGCGGTAGGGCGCGATCCGACGATTGCCATCGCCACCTTCGGCCCCACGCCGGTCACGGTCAGCAGCAGCCCGAAGAACCCGAGCTCTTCTACGATCCGGAAGCCGTACAGCGCCTGGAGGTCCTCGCGCACGACGTGGTGCGTGAACAGCTTCAGGCGGTTCCCCGGCGCCGTCGCGGCCAGCACCGACGGCGAGGCGTATACCCGGTACCCCACCCCACCGACCTCGACGATGAGCGCGTCGAACGCCACCGCCGCAACCACGCCGTCGAGCGACGCGATCACGCCTTGCCGGTCTTCTCACGCGCGAGCGCCTCGCGCACGGCGCGCTCGTAGCTGTTGTCGTTGCCGGTATTGGAGGTCATCGGGTTGACCGAGGCTCGATCGAGGACCGACGAGCGACCCTCCACCGCGCCGGGGCGCGAGGCGTTCGCCGCCCAGATCGCGATCGCGAGGGCATCCGCCGTGTCGTCCGGGTGGGGCGCCTCCTTGAGCCCGAGGCAGACCGCGACCATGCGCCCAACCTGCTCCTTGTCCGCGCGTCCGGAGCCGGTGACCGCGAGCTTGACTTCGCTCGGGGTGGCTTCGCGCACGGGCACCTCCGCCTGCGCGGCGGCGAGCAGCACCACGCCGCGCGCCTGCCCAACCGCGAACGCGGTCTGCGCGTTGCGCGAGAAGAACAACCGCTCGACGGCGAGCAGATCCGGGCGATGGAGCGCAATGAGCTCGTCGAGGAGGCCGTGGATCTGGAGGAGCCGCGACGGGAGCGAGGCGTCCGGCTTGGTGGTCAGGCAACCCGCGTCCACCGCGCGGAGGCGGCCGCCCTTCGCCTCGACGATCCCGTAGCCCATCGCGGCCGTACCGGGATCGATGCCAAGGACGATCACCTGGGGCGGCTCAGCCGAGGTCAGCCGAAGGCGGAGCCGAGGACCGTAGCGAACGCACTTCGAACGTGCGTGAGCGAGGACCAGGCGCGACAACGCACGACTGGACCGGATCAGCCGCCCCAGAGGTCAACCCGCGACCTCGGCGAACAGCTCCTCGGAGATATCGAAGTTGGCGGTGACGCGCTGGACGTCGTCCAGGTCCTCCAGCGCCTCGACGAGCCGCAGGTTCTGGCGGGCGCGGTGCTCGTCCACCTCGACGGTGTTCTTGGCGATCATCGTGTTCTCGGCGTGCTCCACGGGCACACCCGCGCTGCCGAGGGCCTTGCGCACTTGCTCGAGCGCCCCCGGCGTCGTGTACACCTCGACCATCTCGGCGTCGCTCGTGTCCACGTCTTCGGCACCTGCGTCGATCGCCGCCAACGCGACATCGTCCGGATCCTGGCCCTTGGCTGGGATCGTGATCAGCCCGCGCGGCTCGAACTGCCAGGCGACCGCGCCGGAGCCCGCGAGCTGCCCGCCGGCCTTCGTGAACAGGGCCCGCACGTCCGCGGCGGTCCGGTTCTTGTTGTCCGTCTGTGCCTCGACGAGGATCGCCACACCGCCCGGCCCGTAGCCCTCGTAGATGATGTCCTCGAAGACCTCGGCGTCGCCGCCGCCGGTCGCCTTGTCGATGGCTCGCTTGATGTTGTCCATGGGCATATTGACCGAGCGTGCCTTGTCAACCGCGAGGCGCAGCCGGTAGTTCGCATCAACGTCGCCACCACCGGCGCGCGCGGCGACGCTGATTTCCCGGGCGACCTTGGTGAAGACCGCGCTGCGCTTGGCATCCGTGACGCCCTTGGCGCGCTTGATCG
>JBDSZH010000158.1:0-4781 GCA_039925225.1 Candidatus Limnocylindrales bacterium
GGAGCCATCGTCGGCGAGGTAGACCGGAATCGTCCGCCCGTTGCCGGCCTGGAACGCGCCGATAGACTCCAGCGTTTCGGCGATCCTGGCCGCCTCGTTGTAGGCGGGCATCACGATCGCGACCGTCGGCGCGACCGACGCCGGCAGGACCGACGCCGGGATGACCGACGCCGGGATGGACTTCGCGGTCACGCCGGCCCCTCGGCAAGGCCACTCGGATCCACGTCCTGCGCGATCTCCGAGAAGCGGAAATGCAACTGCCAGGCCGCGGCGAGGCCCGCTATGGCGAGCGGCACCGTCACCACGAGGTGGACGATGACGACAATGGCGAGCGAGGACTCGGGATCAAGCCCGAGTGAGGTCAGGATGGTCAGCCCCACGAACTCGTACGTGCCGATGGAGCCGGGCCCCGCGGGGATCGACGTGCTGAGCGCCAGGCCGCCCATCACCAGGGCGCACTGAGCGAGCGACAGGCCGGAGCCCGCCGCGCTGGCGACGATCGAGAACATGGCGACGGCCGTCGTGAACGCGGCGACGGTCAGGACGACCGTCGGGATCGCGACGGACGGATCGCGCACCCCTTCGACGCCGAGCAGGACGCGGTCAACGAAGGATCGAAGCGAGGTTCGGAGCCTGCCGCCGCCGGGCCGCCGCACCCACCACAGGGCAGCCGTAAGGATGGCCAAACCGGCGACGCCCAAGACGCCGAGGAGGAGCGCGGTCGATGCGAGGGAAGCGCCGCCCGCGACGGTGAGCCCGAGCACGGCGACGACCGCGAGGATGAACACGCCGTCCGCGAGGCGCTCGACGACGATCGTCCCGAGGACCGTGAGCCGGCTGATATCGAACGCACGGCCCGCGAGGAACGCTCGAGCGACGTCGCCCAGGCGCGCCGGGAGCAGGCTGTTGGCGAAATAGCCGATCGCGAGGTAGGCGACGCTGCGGCGCAGGGCGACCGGCGCGATCGGCTGGAGGAGGCGCTGCCAGCGGATGGCGCGCAGGAGCAGCTCCAGCCCCACGACCGGCACGGCGAGCAGCACCACGCCGAAATTGACCCGCGCGAATGCGGCGCCGACCTCCGCCACGTCCACGCGACTCACCGTCAGGGCGGCGAAGATCGCGCTCACGGCGATCCCGAGGACCAAGCGAATCGGCCCCCGGCGCCCCCGCCCCTGGGTCACCGCGACGCCCAGAGCCGGCCTCCTCGTGCCGTATGATCGCCCGCCATGGCAAACACCCGGGCTGCCCTGACTCGCCTGGCACCCGTGATGCTGGTCGCGTTCGGCCTGGTCATGCTCTTCCTCGCTACGCGATCGTTCGTCGGGAGCTCAGGTTTCGCGTACGACTACCAGGCCTACGACGCGGCCGCGCGGCGGCTTGCGGCCGGACAGGCGCTGTACCCCCCGGGCACGGCTGAAGCGTACAACTCGGGTGCGTACGAAGGCCTGTATCTCTACCCGCCTCCGCCCGCGGTGGCGCTCGTCCCGCTGGTCACGGTTCTCGCGCCCGACGCGGCCGCCCTCGCCTGGCTGTGGCTCCGGCTCGCGGCGCTTGCGATCGGCATCGCGATCCTGCCGATCTCCGCACTCGCCCGCGGCGCCACGTTCGCAGCTGCCGCGATCTCGTTCCCGGTCTGGTACGACCTGAATCTGGGCAACACGAGCGTGCTTCTGTTCGCGCTATCGGCCGCGGTCTGGCGGTTCCAGTCGAGTGCTGTTGGAGCCGTCGCGCTGGCCGTCGCCGGCGTCCTCCGCTACCCGTTCGGGATCGTGCTTCTCGGCTGGGCGGTCGCTCGCCGGTGGCGCACGGCCGGATGGACGGTCGCGGCCGGGCTGGCCATAGGGGCGGTCACCTTGCCCGTGGTCGGTGTCGGTGGCTGGCTGGACTACGCGGTGATCCTGCGCGGACTCGGTGACATCAGCGGCGGCGAGCACAACCTCAGCCTGGCGACGACGGCCCAAGCCTCTGGAATCCCTGGGCCGCCGGCCGTCTGGGTGGCACTCGGGATCGGGATCGCCCTCGTCGCGACGATATTCGCGGCCCGTCGGCGGGATCCAGCAACCGCCGTCGTCGTCTCACTGGCTGCGACGATCCTGTTCTTCCCGTTCTTCCACCCGCACTATCTCGTCCAGCTCCTGATTCCGGCCGCGTTCCTCGCCGCGCGCGGTCAGTGGTGGGGGTTGGTGTTGCCCGTCCTCGGCTGGTTGCCGGGCGAGGTGATGCCGCTAGTGGCCATCGCCGGCGTGGTCCTGCCGCTGACCCCGCCCAGCTTTCTTGCGATCAGCTCAGGCGGCGCACGCCTCGGTGCAGCAGCGGAATTCGGAACAGGTCCCATGCGACCCTGAGGGCAAGCAGTGGACCGGGCCGCATCCGCGATCCGCGCACGTCCTCCCACCGAATCGGCACGATAGCGATCTTGTAGCCGCGCCGCCGGGCGAGGTGAATGAGCTCGACGTCGAAGACGATCGATGTGACCTCCTGCAGGGCAAAGAGATCGTGCGCAGCCTTGCGTGTGAAGCCCTTGAATCCGCACTGCGTGTCCTTGACGTCGCCAACAACCCAGATCGACGCGAGCAGGTGGAACAACCCCCCGAGCGCGCGGCGATACCGCGGCTGGGTGGCACGCATGTCAGAGCCGTCGGGCTGGATGCGGCTGCCCAGGGCAACGTCGGCGGACGCGAGCGCCGCGACGAGCTTCACGAGCTCCGCCGGCGGCGTCGCCATGTCGGCGTCCGCGAAGGCGATCAGGTCGCCACCCGCGGCGAGCATGCCTGCCTTCACCGCGGCGCCCTTGCCACCATGCGGCACCTGCAGGACGCTCAGGAGGGCGAGATCCCCGCTGGCGAGGCGATCCGCCTCCGATCTCGAGCGAACGATGTCGGCCGTGCCGTCAACGCTCCCGTCGTCGACGACCAGCACGTCGATTCGCGGGTGCGCGCCCTCGGTCGGGCCGTCGAGATGGGCGAAGAGCTCATCCAGGGCTGGCCCGATGCGGGCGGCCTCGTTGAATGCCGGCAGCACCAGCGTGAGGCGATTCGGGCCTGGCCCGGGGGACGTCGGCATTGCCGCGGAGTGTATCGGCGGATGGGGTCAATCGACCGGCTGGCGTCCCGTACGATCCCCGGGTGATATCGAGGGTGGGCGATCGCGGGGGCCTCGCGGTCGCCGCTGCGCTCGTCGTGATTCTGCTCGGCGCCGCGGCGGCCCGGTTCGTCGATCTATCGACCAATCCCGGGGGCCTAAACCCGGACGAGGCCGCGGAGGCCGTCTCGGCGCGCCAGATCCTGCGCGACCCCGGGTATCGACCGGTGTTCATCATCGAGGACGGTGGTCGCGAGGCGCTCTTCGCCTACTCCGTCGCCGCCGGCTTCGCGATCGCCGGTGATAACGCAACAACGCTCCGCGCCGTTGCGGCGATCTGGGGAATTCTGGGCGTGCTCGGCGCGTGGCTCATCGCTCGACGGTTCGGGAAGGGCGCGGGGCTCGCCGCGGGGGCGTGGGCGGCGGGATCGCTCTGGCTCATCGCGATCAGCCGCGACGGCATGCGCAATACGTTCACCCCATTCTTCCTGGCCATCGCTCTTGTCGCGCTGCTGGCCTGGTATGACCGGCCCACGCGCCGTACGGCCCTCCTCGCCGGCGCGACACTGGCGATCTCCAGCCTGTACACCTACCAGGCGCTCAAGTTGCTGCCGTTCCTGGTCCTGATCTGGGTGCTCTGGCTGCGCCGGAGTGACCTCGTCACGTTCCGCCGGCTCGTGAGCCAGGGCGGGTGGTTCGTCGCGTCGTTCCTGATCGTTGGGGCACCGATGATCGCGTTCGCGATCTCCGACCCGCAGAACTACCTCGGGCGAGCGATCGGCGTGTCCGCCTTCAATCCCGCCATCGTGCTGGAGAGCGACATCCCGACCCACGTTCTCCGAACGTTGAGCATGTTTGCGTTCGTCGGCGATCCGAACGTCCGCCACAACGTCGCCTCGTTGCCGATGCTGAGCTGGCCACTGGTGATCTTCGCGATTGCCGGGCTGGTGGTGCTTTGGCGCCGCCGGAACAACGCTCGCCACGCGCTCATCCTCCTGAGCATTCCGGTCTTCCTCATCCCACCGCTGCTCTCGACCGAGGGAGGCTCGCCGCACTTCTTGCGGGCACTTGGCCTGGCGATCCCCGTCGCCGTGGCGATAGGCCTTGGGGCGCAGGACCTCGGGCAGCGGTTCTCCGTGGTGCTGACGAGGATCGCCGCCAGTACGCCCCGGATCCCACCGTCGCTCGTCACCGCCGCCTCAACGGGAGCGTTTGCAGCCGTCTTCCTCGCGCTTGGGATCAGCTCCGCTTGGGCGTACCTCGGGCGACCGGAGGTAGATCGCCGGGAGGCCTTCCGATTCGACCTGGTCGACATGGCCGAGGCGGCGAGGCCGGCGGATGCCGTGATCGCCAGCGAGTTCGACGCGTTCACCGTCGAATATATCCATGACGACCCGCAGCCGACGATCGTCCGACCTGGCCAGCCGATTGCGAGCGGGGCGTTCGATCGGGTGCTGGCGGTGCGGGTCGAGGAGCTGCGGGCTGCGCTCGGGACCGAGGCTGCGGCGACAGCGGTGCCGGTCGCCTGGGATCCGGCCGGCCAGCCAACGGTTTGGGCAGTGACGCTCCGCTGAGCAAAAGCATCGCTGATGCCACAGAGCATGAGCGCGTGGATGCTAGACTCCTGCCGCCTTGGCGCTTTCCCCGCCGTCAACATCCCGCCCCGCGCGACCCCCGCGCCCAGGCTGGGTGGCGGCCGC
>JBDSZH010000159.1:0-28386 GCA_039925225.1 Candidatus Limnocylindrales bacterium
CGTCATCGCGGTCGACGCGATCTTCACGCCCGTTCGCAAGGTCAACTACTGGGTCGAGAGCACCCGCGTCGGCCAGGTCACCAACTTCGACAAGCTGACGATCGAGATCGAGACCGATGGCACGATCGGGCCCGAGGAAGCGCTCAGCCGCGCGGCGTCGATCCTCATCGAGCAGTTCCGGCCGTTCGTGACGATCGGGCAGGCCGTGATGGCCACCGACCGCGGCGTCCCCGGCATCCCGCAGCTGCCGCCGAACATGCTCGACATGCCCATCGAGGAGCTCGACCTCCCGATGCGGGCGTACAACTCCCTCAAGCGCAACAACATCGTCAAGGTCGGACAGCTCCTCCAGCTCAAGGACGAGGATCTGCTCCGGATGCGCAACTTCGGCAAGAAGTCGCTCGACGAGATGAAGGAGCGCCTGCGCATGCGCGGGTTCATCCTCCCCGAGACGGAGCCGTCCGAGTTCGAGGCCGACGAGGCCGAGGACGACGCCCCGTTCGAGGACGAGGACGCCTGAGCCATGTCTTCGCATCGGATCGACGGTCGCAAGCTCGGCCGCAAGATGGGCCCGCGACTCGCGCTGTACAAGAACCTCATGGTTTCGGTGCTGCGATACGAGCGCGTGAAGACGACCGAGGCGAAGGCCAAGGAGATCCAGGGCCGCGTAGAGAAGGCCATCACGCTCGCCAAGCGTGGTGACCTGTCGGCCCGTCGCGCCATCGTCTCGCAGTTCCCGAATGAGCCGCTCGTCGTGACCAAGCTGTTCGACGAGATCGGACCCAAGTACGCCGACCGAACTTCTGGCTTCACCCGCATCGTCAAGCTCGGACCTCGGGCCGGCGACGCCGCAGAGATCGTCCAGATCGAGTTGGTGTAAACGGAGATCAACTTCACCCCGTCGCCGTCAGGCCGAGTTCAGGCATGAGCCGGCATGGCGGGGACTACAAGCAGGGGCCCGAGAGGGCCCACCGTGTTTCCGCCGCGAGGCGGTTCAAGGCCACGGTTGAATATGACGGCACGGAGTTCTTCGGGTTTCAGGCCCAGTCTGACGCCCGGACCGTCCAGGGAGAGCTCGAGGCCGCGCTGGCCCGCCTGTCAGGCGGGATCCGCCAGCCGGTCATGGGCGCCGGACGGACCGACGCCGGGGTGCATGCAACGGGCCAGGTGATCGCATTCACCTACCCGGGCAGGCTCTCGGCCGAGGCCCTGATGGAGGCGCTCAACGGGATGCTCCCGCCGGATGTCGCGATCAGCGGCGTTCGACGGGCTCCTGCAGGGTTCAACCCACGCTACGCGGCCCGCTACCGGGAATACCGGTACACCATCTGGAACGGACCGCGCAGCCCGCTTCGAGAGCGAACGTCGCTCTGGGTGCGGTCGGAGCTGGACGTCACCGCCATGGTGGAAGCCGCAACGGCCTTCGAGGGCCGCCACGACTTCAGCCCATTCGGTGGAGCCGACCCGCAACCGGTCCGGACCGTGCATCGGCTCCGAGTCAGGCGGCAGGGATCGACGGTCACGATCGACGTGCGAGCCGACGCATTCCTGCGCGGCATGGTTCGACGGATCGTCGCGACCCTGCTGACGGTGGGGATGGGCCAGCTGGAGGCCTCGGCAGTGCCGGAGCTCCTCGAAGCCGGGAGACCGGCACTCGCAGGGGCAGCGGCGCCGGCACGGGGGCTCTGCCTCCGGCAGGTCGCCCTGGGCAGACGAACAGGCAGGACAGACAGCGAAGTGGACACAGGACACGAGGACTGATGAACGACAAGACGTATAGCGCGAGAGCGAGCGAGATCGAGCGCCGATGGTTCGTCGTCGATGCGGCGGATCAGACGCTTGGTCGTCTCGCCACGCGTGTCGCCTTCGTCCTCGCCGGCAAGCACAAGCCGACCTGGTCGCCGAATCTCGACGGCGGCGACCACGTGATCGTGCTCAACGCAAAGAAGATCACGGTGTCTGCGGCGAAGCTCACGACGAAGTCGTACGCCCGCCACAGTGGCCACCCGCAGGGCTTCAAGGAGGAGGCGCTGGGCAAGCTGCTCGAGCGCCGTCCCGAGGAGGTCATCCGGCGGGCGATCAAGGGCATACTGCCCCACAACCGGCTCGGCGCCCAGCAGATTCGCAAGCTGAAGATCTACGCCGGTTCCGACCATCCCCATCAGGCGCAGCTGCCTGAGCCGCTCGCCTGACGGAGAAGGAACTGAATGCCCACTGCACCTGAGTTCAATTCCGGTACCGGCCGCCGCAAGACGGCCGTCGCACGCGTTCGGCTGATGCCGGGCGAGGGCGAGATCGTGATCAACGGCCGCTCGTTCGTCGAGCATTTCGGTGCCGCGATCGACGAGGCCGAGGTCAGGATGCCGTTCCGGGTGACGAACACGGACGGGCGCTACAACGCGATGATCAAGGTCGAGGGTGGCGGTGTGAATGGGCAGGCCGGCGCGGTGCGCCACGGCATCGCCCGGGCGCTGCTCCAAATCGACGAGGGCCACCGGCTCGTCCTGCGCAAGGAGGGCCTCCTCACCCGCGATCCGCGGATGAAGGAGCGCAAGAAGTACGGCCTCAAGCGCGCGCGCAAGGCGCCGCAGTACACCAAGCGCTAATCGGCGCAGTACCTCGGGCGGGGGCCGCCCGTGCTCGTGACGCGCTAGGCTCCCTCGCGTGAGCGACTCCCTCTTCGAGCAGTACAAGGCCGCGCTCCGGCGCGGCCACGTTGCCGTGCTGGCCGGCGAGCTCGACGCTGCGCTGGACGCCTACCGCTCCGCTGAGGAGCTCGTTCCCGAGCGAGCCCTCCCGGTCGCGAGCCAGGGCACCGTCCTGCACCGTCTCGATCGCTGGCCGGAGGCCGCCGCGGCCTTCGATCTCGCGCTCCAGATGGCGCCCGACGACGAGGCGTCCCTGCGTGCCCGGGCGCGGGCGCGCGACGAGCGCGGCCTCCGATCCGGCGCGGCCGCCGACTTCGAGCGCCTCGCGTTTGTCCTTGACGTCGCCGGGCGCTCGGCCGAGGCGGCCGAGGCCGCTCGTCGCGCCGCCGAACTCGAACCGTCGGCCGCGCGGGAGGCGCTCGCGGAGCGCCTTGCCACGGCAGCTGCGAACGCCGCGGACCTGATGCCCGCGAGGCCGTCGTTTGCGCCCTACGAGATCGATGTCGCGCCGGACGCCCTTGTCGATGAGATGGAGGCCTTCGCAGAACCGTCGCCGGCCGCAGAACGCGAACCGGCCGCCGAGCACGAGCCCAGGCCCAGGCCCGAGCCGGAGCCGGAGCTGGAGCCGGACGTCATGAGCGCCGCATCAATCGCGCTCGCGGCGCGGATCGCGGAGCTCGGGACCCAGCCCAAGTGGGTCGACATGAGCGACCGGGCGATCGGCAGCACAGAGACCGATGGCGAGGGCCAGTCGTGGCCGCCGGTCGACCTGCCGTCACCGCCGCCGCCGCCCATCGAGGGGCCGCCGCCGGACCCGGAGACGCTCCTTGCCGAGGCTGCCGCGCTGATCGCCGAAGGCGACACCGCCACGGCCCGGGACAAGATGCTCATCGCCGTGATGGTCCATCGGGAGGCCGGGCGCCTCGACGCGGCGTTGGAGGTGTGCCTCCAGCTGCTCACGACGGCACCTGGTGACCCACAGGTCCACCTCGCGATCGCGAACCTCCAGCTCGATCGCGGCTGGACCACGCTGGCGACGGAGAAGATCGAGCTGCTGCTCCGGCTCACCGCGTTGACGGGCGACACTCAGGCGGAGGCAGACGTCCATGGACTCGCCTCTGAGCGCCTTCGCGACGAGGTAGCGAGCTCCAGCGCCCCTCGCTGACGGCGCCCCCGGGCTCGGCGCACGGCCGTTCGGCCGAAGTCGCGCGGTACACTCGCAGTGCATGCCGCAGCTCCTCGCGTCGATCCTGGATCAGGTCCGCCCGGCGGCCATCCTGGACATCGGGATCACGGCGCTCCTGATCTATTGGCTGTTCAGCCTCATCCGCGGGACGAGTGCCGTCCGCCTCGTCATCGGCGTGACGGTGCTGTTCGTCGTCTATTTCGCGGCCCGCATCCTGACGCTGCTGCTGCTGACCCAGATCCTGGAGACGGGCGCGGTCGTCGGGCTGTTCGCGCTCGTTGTGGTGTTCCAGCCGGAGCTGCGCCGTGCATTGGATCGCATCGGTCGCGTTGGCTCGCTGGGCTGGCTCGTGTCGGCGGAGGGCCGCGTCGCGGAGATCGTCTCGACCGAAGTTGCCCGCGCGGCGGCGCGCCTGTCCGCGGAAGGCCACGGCGCGTTGATCGTGATCGAACGCGAGACGGGCCTTGAGCAGATGGCCGAATCCGGCGTGATGATCCACGGCGACCTGTCCGCCGACCTGCTGCGGACGATCTTCTCGCCTCGTTCGCCGCTCCACGACGGCGCCGTGATCGTGCGTGGCGCCCGAATCCTCGCGGCCGGAGCGGTGCTGCCGCTCAGCGAGACGACGATCCAGTCGGAACGCTTCGGCACTCGCCACCGCGCCGCGCTGGGGACCACAGAGCAGACCGACGCGATCGTCGTCGTGGTCTCCGAGGAGAACGGCCACGTCAGCTACGTGCAACGCGCCCGGATCGTTCGCAATCTCAACGAGGGCCAGCTCGCGCGCGCACTCCGGGGCCTGCTCGAGCCGAATCCGGAAGGGACGCGCCTGCGTCTCCCGGGCAGCGGGAAGGGATCGGGGACATACCGGCTCCCGGATCTCGGTCGAGCCGTGCGCACCGCCCGACGTGATGGCGGGAACCTGACCGAGCCGCTGCCCCCCGACGAGCCGATGCTCTCGGATCCGGCGCCGGCAGCGGCAGCGCAAGCGGCTGCACCGGAGCCGGCGCCCGAGGCGAATGCCGGCGAGGGCGTGCCCGATCGGCCGGATGACGCCACATCCGCCACCCCGCCCGTCGCTGCGACACGGACACGGGCCCGCCCTCGATGACCCGAATCCTCACGTTCGTCGTCCACAACTGGCCACTCAAGCTCGCCGCGATCGGGCTCGCGACGCTGCTGTACGGCGGCCTCGTGCTCTCGCAGACCACCCAGCCGTTCGCAGGCAGCATCCCGATCCAGATCGTCAACGCGCCGGGCGACGTGGTCGTGCTTTCGACACCGGGTGCGGTGACCCGCGTCACCTACGTCGCATCGCCGGATCTCGGCTTGCGCATCGACAGCTCTACGTTCCGCGCACAGGTCGATCTCGCCGACGTGGTCCCCACGGGCGATCGGGTATCGCTGAAGGTGACCGTCGAGGCGGTGGACCCTCGCGTCCAGGTCCTCGAGTTCTCGCCGAGCGAAATCTTGCTGACGGTGGATCGCGTCGGCACGAAGTCCGTACCGATCAGGGCGGTGCTGGGGCCCGTGCCGTCCGGTCTCGACGCCGGCGACCCGATCGTCGAGGGCACCACGGCGACCGTGAGCGGGCCGCAGTCGGTCGTCAACCTCGTCACCGAGGTCCAGGCGCGGATCGCCCTCGATGGGTCCGGGATCGACGTCGACCAGCTGGTATCGCTGCTCCCGGTCGACTCGAACGGCAACGACCTGAAACCCGTCGACGTCGAGCCGGCGCAGGTGCGCGTGCGGGTTCCCGTGTTCACGGACCGGCGGTCCAAGACGGTCCCGGTGACCCCCAATATCGTCGGCACGCCGGCGGCCGGTTTCGAGGTCGCCTCCATCGTGGTCAACCCACCCGTGATCTCCGTCGAGGGCGACGCCAACGACCTCGCGGGCCTTGATCGCGCGGACACGCTGCCGATCTCCGTCTCGGGTGCGTCGTCGCAGGTCACCCTGGTCGTCGGGTTCGCGCTCCCGGATGGGGTGCAGGTCCTGGGCGACACGACCGTCGAGGTGACCGTCCAGCTGCGACCGATCACGGGGACCCGAACGTTCGAGGCCGGGCTGATCCTCGTGGGTACGCGGGCGGATCTCGCCTACGGGCTGTCAACCGATCGCATTCTGGTGACGATCGGCGGCTCGGTCGCCGATCTCGATCGGCTCTCGGGGGTCACGCTCGTCCTCACCGCTGACGTTACCGGTCTCGACGCGGGCACGCACTCCGTCGCGGTATCGGCGAACCTCGCGACCGGTCTCACCATGCTCGGGGCGAGCCCCAATCCGGTAGACGTGACCGTCTCCAGCCCCACGGCCTCTCCAGGACCGTCGCAACTACCGTCTCCCGGACCGTCCTGACCACCTGACTGCAATCCAGCCGCGCTCGAGAGGGAACGATCAACCGTGCCACGCCTGTTCGGCACCGACGGCATCCGCGGCGTCGCCAACGTCGATCTGAAGCCGGCAACCGCGTTTGCGCTCGGGCGCGCAACGGCCCGGCGACTCGTCGGGCCGGGAGGCTCCATCGTGGTGGGGCAGGACACCCGCCGCTCGGGCGACATGTTCGTCGCCGCCATCGCGGCGGGCGCAACGAGCCTCGGCGTGACGGTCCACATCGTGGGCGTCGTCCCGACCCCCGCCCTCGCGTTCCTCGCCGCCGAGGGCACCGACGCGGCCGGGATCATGGTCTCTGCCTCGCACAACCCGGCCGAGGACAACGGGCTCAAGGTCCTCGATGCCGAGGGCCTGAAGCTCGACGACACCGTCGAGGACGAGCTCGAGCAGCTCATCTGGCGCTCCGATGAGCTCGCCGGCGCGGCACCGGCGGAGCTGGGCACGATCGTGGATGCGCGGGATCGGATCGGGCGCTACGTGGCGCATCGCGAGGGCCTGGCCCGCACGATCGATGCATCGGGACTGCGCATCGTGGTCGATTGCGCCAACGGCTCGGCGTCTGCGGTGGCGGCGCAGATCATCGGCGCCACCGGCGCGGCAGTCGAGGTGATCAACGACCAGCCCGATGGATTCAACATCAACCTCCACTGCGGCGCGACCGACCCGGCGGCGCTCGCAACGCACGTCGCCGAGACCGGGGCGGACCTCGGTTTCGCACTCGATGGCGACGCCGACCGGCTCGTCGCGGTCGATGGCTCGGGGGCGGTCGTGGACGGCGATCGGATCCTTGGCGTCCTCGCGCTGGAGCGGCTTTCCCGACCCGGCGCGGACCCCGCCGATCCGGGGATCGGGACGCTCGTCGTCTCAGTCCTGTCGAATGGCGGGTTGCAGCGAGCCGTGGAGGAGGCCGGCGGCTCGGTCGTCCGGACCCCCGTGGGCGACAAGTACATCCTCGAGGGGATGCAGGTGTCCGGCGCGGGCCTCGGCGGCGAGAAGAGCGGGCACGTGATCGTCCGCGAGCACACCACCTCCGGCGATGGGCTCGTCACGGCGCTGGAGGTCCTGCGGGTGATCACCTCGGGCGGCCGGACGCTCGCGGAGCTCGCCGAACGCATCCTCCTCCTGCCCCAGGAGCAGCGCGCAGTCCGCGTTCGCCACAAGGAGCAATGGGAGGGCGACGCGGAGCTCCAGCACGCGATCGCCGAGGCCGAAGCCCGCCTGGGCAGCGGCGGGCGCGTGCTCGTGCGGCCGTCCGGGACCGAGCCCTCGCTGCGGGTCATGGTTGAAGGCGGCGACGCCGCGCTCGTCCGCGAGCTGGCCGACCGTTTGTCGGCCCTCGCGGAGCAGCGCCTACACTGACGCCCGATGTGCGGAATTGTCGGGTACACGGGGCCACGCGAGGCCGGGCCGATCCTCATGGAGGGCCTCCGGCGCCTCGAATACCGCGGCTATGACTCGGCCGGGATCGCGCTCGTCGACGATCAAGGCGACCTCTTCATCGAGAAGCGCGCCGGCAAGCTCGGCAACCTGCGAACCGCGATCGCAGAGCGCACGCCGCACGCGGCCCTTGGGCTGGCGCACACGCGCTGGGCGACCCACGGTCGCCCCAACGACGTCAACGCGCACCCCCAGATGGACTGCACCGGACGGATCACGGTCATCCACAACGGGATCATCGAGAACTTCCAGGACCTCCGCGACGGGCTGGAGGCGCGCGGCCACCAGCTCGTCTCCGAGACGGACACCGAGGCGATCGCGCACCTGATTGAGGAGTCCTACCAGGGCGACATAGCGGATGCCTCGCGGGCCGCACTCCGTCAGCTCGAGGGTGCCTATGCGCTCGCGATCATGCATCGTGACGAGAACGACCGGCTCGTCGGGGCGCGCAAGGACGTGCCCCTCGTCGTTGGGCTCGGGGACGGCGAATCGTTCCTCGCCTCCGACGTCGCCGCAATCCTCGGTCACACCCGCCGGATCATCTTCATGGAAGAGGGCGACGTCGCCGACCTCACGCCGGATCGGGTAACGATCACGGACGTCGACGGCCGGCCTGTCGAGCGCGTCGTCGAGACGATCGAGTGGACCATCGAGGCCGCCGAGAAGGGCGGCTACGACACGTTCATGCTCAAGGAGATCCACGAGCAGCCAGAGGCTCTCCGCCAATCGCTGACCGGGCGGATCTCGCTCGCGGGCCGGATTCAGGCTCCCGAGCTGGAGCCGATCTTCGGCGCGGTGCGTGCGGCGACGCGGGTGGAGCTTGTTGCATGCGGCTCGGCGTCGTACGCGGCGATGATCGGCGCTCGGGCGATCGAAGAGATGACGGGGCTGCCTGCGCGGGTTACGGTGGGCTCGGAGTTCCGGTACGACCCACCACCGCTCGACGAGCACACCCTTGTGATCGCGGTAACGCAGTCCGGCGAGACCGCGGACACGATCGCTCCGACGCGACTCGCTCGGGAGCGCGGTTGCCCGATCGTCGCAGTCACCAACACGCTCGGCTCGGCGATCACGCGCGAAGCGGACGCGGTCATGTTCCTGCAGGCCGGCCCGGAGATCGCCGTCGCGGCAAGCAAGACGTTCGTGACCCAGGTCACCACGCTGGTCGTTCTCGCTGCGGGCATCGCGAAGCTCCGCGGCACGTTGAGCGACGAGGCCGAGGCGGCGCTCGTCGCCGGGCTGCGCGCCCTGCCGGCGGCGGCGACGCGGGCCATCGAGCTGAACGCCCCCGGCGCGCCGGACCTGGCGCGCCGCTATGTCAACTCACGCGGGTTCATGTTCGTCGGGCGAGGCGCGACCTACCCCACGGCGCTCGAGGGCGCGCTCAAGCTCAAGGAGATCAGCTACGTCCACGCCGAGGGCTATCCGGCGGGGGAGCTGAAGCACGGGCCGATCTCGCTCCTCGACGCTGACTGTCCGCTCGTCGCGGTCGCGACTCGCTCATCGGTCTACGAAAAGCTGATCAGCAACGTGATGGAGGGTCGCGCGCGCGACGCCAAGGTGATCGCGGTCGCGACCGAGGGCGACGAGCACATCGGCCGCATCGCAGACGACGTCTGCTGGGTGCCGGACACGCACGAGACGCTCAGCCCGGTCCTCGCGATCATCCCGCTCCAGCTGTTCGCGTATCACGTGGCCCTCGCGCGCGGAACGGACGTCGATCAGCCGCGCAACCTGGCGAAGTCGGTCACGGTCGAGTAGGGCGGTCCGCCCGATGACGGACGCGTTCGCTGCCGGCATCACGCCGCCGCCCGGCACCACCGAGCTGGGCATCGACATCATCAAGGTGTCGCGCATCCGGGACTCGCTGGCGAGATTCGGGAGGCGCTTTCCGCGCCGGGTGCTCACCGACGCCGAGGATCGCTACGTCCGTGATCGGCCGGAGACGTTCGCCGGGCGGTGGGCCGCAAAGGAGGCCGTGAGCAAGGTGCTGGGCCTGGGAGTGCGCGGGATCGGCTGGCGGGACATCGAGATCGAGCGGCTCCCGACGGGCCAGCCGGCGGTCCGCCTGCATGGGCGTGCCGCTGCGCGTGCCGACCAGCTGGGCATGGGCCGCATCGCGGTGTCCATCACGCACGAGGCCGAATACGCGGTGGCTATCGCGTTCGGCGTCCGCACCGTCGGCGGCAGGTTCGTGTTGCCGCCGGACATCGAGGCCCGCCTGGATGACCGCGAGCGGCGCATCCTCGCCCGAATGGAGCGGATCCGGACGATGGCCGACGCCGCACCGGAGCCGGAGCCGGAGCCGGACCGTGCCTGAGCGGCGCCCGCTGGGCTTCGGGCGGCGCGAAGCCACCGGTGATGCCTCGCAGGGCGCGGGCAATGGACCTGCAACGATGGACGATGAGGCCGCAGCAGCGCTCCTGCCCGAACGGCCCACCCGCGGGCACAAGGGCACGTTCGGGAAGGTCCTCGTGATCGCAGGCTCGCTGGACTACGCCGGCGCGGCGCTGCTCGTGTGCCGGGCGGCCGGACGTGCCGGGGCCGGGCTCGTGACCCTCGCGGTCCCGGAATCGCTCCAGCCGCTGTTCGCGGCCAAGGTCGTCGAGGCAACGACGATGGCCCTGCCGGAGGACGACGTCGAGGAGATCGACCCGGAGCCCGCCATCGCCCGGATCCTCGATCACGAGCACGACGCGATCGTGGTCGGGCCGGGGCTCCGACCCGGGCTCGCGACAGCCGAGCTCGTCCGGATGCTGCTAGTCGTGCCGGATGACCATCCGGCGCCGATCCCGCTGGTCCTCGACGCGGAGGCGCTCAGATCGATGGCGACGCTCGGCGAGTGGTGGACGGGCAACATTCGACCCTGCGTGCTCACGCCGCACTCCGGCGAGTTCGAGCGGCTGCGCGAGGGTGCGGGCATGGCGCCCGCAGACGCGGGCGACATGGGCGACGACGACGAAGCTCGACGCATCGCGGCGATCGCCGCGGCCACCGCATGGCAGCAGGTCATCGTGCTCAAGGGCGCGAAGACGGTGATCGCGGAGCCTGACGGCACGGCGACCGTCGCGCCGTTCGAAAATCCGGGGCTCGCGACCGGCGGCACCGGCGACGTGCTGGCTGGCGTGATCGGCGGACTGCTCGCGCAGGGCCTTCAACCCGGTCCCGCCGCGCGCCTCGGCGTGTACCTCCACGGCACCGCGGGCGACCTCGTTCGCGAGCGCCTCGGCGACGCGGGGCTGCTCGCGTCGGACCTTCCAGACGTGGTGCCCCTCGTGCGCAAGCGCTTAGCCGCGATCGCGGAGCGAGCGCGCACAGGGAAGCGCCTCGGGTTCACGGTGCGCGACGGTGACGAGGCAGGGGCCTGAGCGCCCCAGGGGCCGGCCGCCCGATCGAGGACCGGCTCGCCGACTCCGGCCTCCCGCAACTCCCGCGGCTCGCCTGGGCCGAGATCGACCTCGATGCGCTCGCCGGCAACCTCGCGGTGGTGCGACGGGTCGCCGGACCGGGCACGCACGTGCATCCGGTCGTGAAAGCGGACGCATACGGCCACGGTGCGATCCCGGTGGCGCGGGCACTGCAGACCGCAGGCGTGGACGGGTTCTGTGTCGCCGCCTTCGACGAGGCCGTCGCGCTGCGTCGGGCGGGCATCCATCGCCCCATTCTTGTCCTGTATCCGATCCCACCGCCGCTGGCCGGCGCAGCGGCGCGCGAGCGCATCGCGGTCACGGCCGGCGACCGCGAATTGCTCGACGGGCTGCTGGCGGCGATTCGAGCGGACCCACCGGAGCTGCCGCTCGACGTCCAGCTGGAAGTGGAAACCGGGCTCGGACGCGGTGGATTCGCCGCGGATGCCCTCGTCCAGGCCGCTCGCGACGTGAGTGCCGCGCCAGGCGTCCGGTTTGCCAGCGCCTGGACCCACTTGCAGGCGCCGGCGGACGCGACGCGCACGGCGGCGCAGGTCGCCGCGTTTGAACGCGCGACGAGCCAACTCACCGAGAGCGGGCTTGCCGCTCCGTGGCGCCATATCGCGGCGAGCGGGGGTCTCTTGCTGGAGGGCGTCGTGAGCCTTGATGGCGTCAGGCCCGGGCTCGCGATCTATGGCCTCGTGCCGGACGACATGCTCGATGGCGCGGGCGGCGCTGCCGAGGGCGCGAACGACCTCCGGCCGGTGCTCTCGCTCCACGCCCGGCCCGTGCGCGTTGCAGACCTGCCCGCCGGCTGGGGGATCAGCTACGGACCGACGTTCACGACGAGCAAGCCCTCTCGAATCGCGACGCTGCCCCTGGGCTATGGCGACGGCTGGCCGCGCGCCCTCTCGAATCGCGCCTCGGCGCTGGTCCGCGGCCGCCGGGTCCCGCTGGTCGGCACCGTCGCGATGGACGCGGTCATGGCCGACGTCACTGACGTGCCGGGCCTGCCCGTGAGCGTTGATGACGAGTTCGTGCTGATCGGCGCGCAGGGCGACGACCGGATCACGGCCGCGGAGCTCGCGAGCGCTCGCGGGACCATCTCGTGGGAGGTCGTGACCGCTCTCTCCCGGCGCCTGCCTCGGGTGTACCATGCGGCCTCCGTTCCGCGGGAAACGCGGACCCTCGTCGCCGACGAGGACGAGGCCAGGAGGTCCACTCGACCGTGAGCGAGCTCGGCGGCCTCGGCGAGGAGCAGCGCGATGAGCTGGTCGAGGAGGTCGCGCGCGAGATCCAGTTGCGCGGCCTGACGACGTCCGCGGTGCACTTCCTGCAGGCGTCGCGCCCGTACCGGCCGCTCGGATCGAACGCAATGCTGTTCTTCGATCCCGTTTTGCGCGGGGTGTTCGGCGGGGACATGCCCGGTGCCTCGGCACTGCTAGCCGACGAGGACGGCATCGAGCAGTTGATCGAGCGGTTGGAGGACCTCTCCCAAGAGACCGGCTGGGACGCTTAGCCGTCGGCCGGCGCCGCGCCAGGCGTGCGTTGGCGCGTCCGCTCCTTCGCTCACGCACCCTGAGGTGCGCTCGCTCAGGTGCTCCGCGCCGCCTTCGCCTGCCTCGGCGACGGCTGACGACGGGCGCAGCCGGTAGGATGGGCCGGTGACGACCGTTCCCCGAGCGCTCCTCGCCATCGATGCCGGATCGGCAACGACCTCGGTCGCACTGCTCGGCAAGCCAGGCGACCGCTGGCGCCTACTCGGCGCGATCTCCGGCCCCGCCGGCACCTCGCCGGACGCGCTCGCGGAGATCCTCGCCACGCGACTGGTGGCAGCAGACCTGGGTCTCGCCGATCACGTCGGCGTCGACCCTCTCAGCGTCGGCGACCTGCCGCGGCTCGAGGCGACGAGCCTACCGCCCAGGACGCTCGCGGTCCTCGGGGCCTCGCGTCGCGCCGTCGGCCTCCTGGAGGCGGTAGCCGCCCGCACACCCTGGCAGATTCGCGTCGCTTCGCCGGAGAGCCACGACCCACGAGAGATGACCGAGCTCGCGCTGCGGCCCGACGTCTCCGCGGTGCTGGTGGGCGCCGGCGATCCGCCCGGGCCGGACGAGCGCGGCTGGCTGGATGACCTCGCGGGCCTCGTCGGCGCGGTCGCGCGACGGCGACCGGAGCTGCACGTCGTGCTCGCGGGGCCCGTCGCCGAGCGCACCGGCTGGGCGGAGGGCTTCGGGGCGTCGATCGAGAGCGCCGGGCCGCGCGTATCGCAGGCACCAGCCCTCGGGCTACGAAGCGGGCCGGACGAGCCCCTGCGCGAAATTCTCGAGCGCCTCCTGCCCGAGACGTCCGACACCCGACACACGGCCGTGCGGGCCGTGCTCTCGCTCGCCGATGCGTTGGATCGACGGCTGGAGCTGCTCGACATCGGGCTCGATGGCGGCCTGCGGGCGATGGCCACGCCGGGCGTGGCGGACCGTGGCCCGGTCGCGGTCGCGGTGCGAACCGCGGCGGCGGCGCTGGTGCCCGTCGACGTCACCGACGCCGCAGTCGATGCCGTCCTGGCGTGGACCACGGGCAGCCTCGACCGGCACCGGATGGGCGATCGCCTGCTGGACCTCCGCGCACAGCCGTGGGCTGACGCCTCCGGCGAGGGCGCACGGCTGCGGCTCGCGGCCGCTCGCGCCGCGCTCAGCCGGCTCGTCGCCCGCAGCGCCGACATCGGCGCCATGGCCAGCCCTGACCTGACGATCATCGCTGGTGGCGCCTTCGCCGTCGCGCCGGCACGCGCCGTTGCCCTGGCGGTCGCCGACACGGTGCGGCGGGCCGGGGCGACGCAGCTGGCCATCGATCATGCGCGCCTCCTTGGACCCATCGGCACCATCGACGACCCGGACGAGCGTCGCGACCTCATCGCCGACCTGGCCGACGACCTGCTTGCGCCGATCGGCAGCCTGATCGTGGTCGGCAGCGTGCCCGCCTCGCGCCGGAGCGCCGCGCGGGCCGGCCGGCTCACGCTCGACGGCGACCGGCAAGGCCGCCACGAGCTTACCGGCGGTGAGGTCGCGTTCATCGACCTTGCGCCGGGCGATCGCGCGCTCGCGACGCTCGACTTCCGTGATGCAGTGCGGGTCGGGCATCGTGCGAAGCGCGTTGCCGTGTCCGTCTCCGGCGGCGTGGCCGGGCTCGCGATCGACATGCGCGACGTGCCGCTCCGCCTGCCCGAGCGGCGCGACCGGCGGCGTGCCGCCCTTGCAGCGTGGGGCGAGCTCGCTTGGCCGGGCGACGAGCGATGAGCGACCCCCGATGACTGCCACGGATGCCCCCGAGATGAGCGGCGCGGTGCGCCTCGGTCGGGAGCTGCTCGCGACGAGGACGCTCCTCGCCTCACCCGTCGACGCGTTCTTCGGACTCCACCCGGGCGACCGCGCGCTCGTGAATGCGGGCGAGGCCGTGGGCCGGGGCCAGCCGCTCATCGAGCACTACCGCGACCCGCGAACGATCGTCCTCGCGACCGACCTCGGCACCGACGGCCCAGCGGCACCGGGCGAGCGCTGGACGGAAACGCCGGGGCGCCGAACGAACGAGGCCGACACGTCACCCGGCGGCGAGCTGCTGTTCCGGAGCGGGGGCAAGTGGCGGATTGCCGGCGGGGACCGGCCGGACCCGATCGAGGCGCCGTTCGCCGGGATTGCGCATGACGTTCGGCCCGGGATCGGTGTCACGGTGCGGACGGCGGCCCGAGCGATCGTTGGACGAACCGCGCTCGCCGGCCCAACGTGGGGGCGGCTCCAGGTCGTCACCGACGCGGATGGCGAGCTCCGGGCGCAGCACGTCGATGTCGGTGCGGCCGGCGCGATCATCGTCGCGGGGGCACGGATCGATGCAGAGGCACTGACGCGAGCACGTGCCGTCGGCGTCCGTGGCGTTATCGTCGCCGCCCTCGGCATCAAGGAGCAGCGTGACTTCCTCGCGTCCGAGCGTCGTGGCCGCGCGGCCGTCCATGGCCTGCCGCCATTCGGCATCCTGGTACTCGACGGCGCCTCGCGCCGCCCGATCGCATCGCCGCTCATGGCCATGTTCAAGGCGCTCGAAGGTGGCATGGTCGCGATCGTGGGCACCCCGCCGCTTTTGGTGATCGACGATGCAACGATCGAGCTCCCGACACCTCCGACCGATCTCGTGCGTGTTCGCTCCGGGCCGCTCGCGGGCGCCGAGGGCACGTGGGCGGGCCTCGCCGGGCCTCGCCGGTTCCCGGCCGGCGTGACCCTCGAGGCCGCGTTCGTCCGGTTCGGTGGCCGCCCGCCGGTCGCGATCCCGATCGGCGACCTCGAGCGCTTTGCCTGACGACGGGTGACGACCGACCTGGATGCGGCGCTGGAGCTCGTGAGCGGGAGTCCCGAGATGACTCGGGCATTCGCCGCGGATCTCGCCGCCGTGGCGGCGCCCGGCGACCTGATCTGCCTGTGGGGTGATCTCGGGGCGGGCAAGACCGTCTTCGCGAAGGGGTTCGGGGCGGGCCTCGGCATACGCGACACGATCCTCTCGCCCAGCTTCGTGCTCATGGGCGAATACGCGGGCCGGCTGCCGCTCTTCCACATCGACCTGTACCGGCTCGCAACGGCAATCGAGGCGCTCGATGGCGGGCTCCTCGACGATCGGCAGGTCACGGGAGTCGTGCTCATCGAATGGCCGGACCGGCTGGGCGCCTCGCTGCCCGACGACCGGCTCGACGTGCGCATCGACGGCGGGGCTGACGAGCCGCGCTCGCTCCGGCTGACCGCGCATGGCACGGTGCATCGTCGCTACTTGGCCGCCGCGCGGGCCGCCGGCGCAATTGGCGTCGCCGGCGCAACTGGCGCGACCGGCACCAACGGCGCACGCGCTGCCTCATGACTGCAATGACGGGCAGTTCGAGCTGGCTGCTTGCGCTCGACACCGCTACAACCACGATCGTCGTCGCTGCTGGCTCGACGGGCGGCGAGCTCATCGGCGCCGAAGCCTTCGAGGGGCGCTACCGGCATTCGCAGGAGCTGTTGCCCGCCATCGTCCGGCTGATCGAGAACGCAGGCCTGCGGTTGCCCGATCTCGCCGGGATCGTCGTCGGGACGGGGCCGGGTGCCTTCACCGGGCTGCGCGTCGGGATCGCCACCGCAAAAACGCTCGCGCACGAGCTCGGCTGCCCGATCGTCGGGGTCGCGTCGTCATCTGCGCTGCTCGCCGCCGTGGATGGTGCTGCGATGCTCTGGCTCCCATCGGGGCTGGGCGATCGTGTGGCCGTGGTTGTCGGCGCAGATCCCACCCTGGTGGCCGGCGGGGATCCGGGCCCCGCACTGCCGCCTGGCGCAATCGAGGTCGCGGTGGATCTCGATGGGCGCGCATCGGAGGCGGCGCTTGCCCTGGGTCGCGAGGCGGTGGCGGGCCTCGCGGAGGCGCTGCTCCGGCTGGGGGCCGCGCGGCTCGCGGCAGGCGAGCACGACGACGCCGAGCGGCTCGTGCCCCGCTATGCCCGCCCGGTGCGGGGCGCGCTTGCGAGCGACTCGGAGGGGGGAGTGGCGTGGTCGCGCGACCCCCGGTAGCCCTGCGCATCGCGCCGATGACGTTCGACGACCTGTCGGCGGTCCAAGCCATCGAGAAGGCCAGCTTCGCCGTGCCGTGGCCGAGCGACGCGTACCGCAACGAGCTCACCACCAACCGGCTCGCGAGCTACGTTGTCGCGCGGGCGAACGATGCCATCGTCGGGTTCGCGGGCCTGTGGGTGATGGTCGACGAGGCGCACGTCACGACGTTCGCGGTGGATCCGCGCTGGCGCCGGCGTGGCGTGGGCGAGCAATTGCTCCTCGCGCTGCTCGATCTGGCAGTCGCGCGACGAGCCCGCGAGGCGACCCTCGAGGTGCGTCTGTCCAACATGCCCGCTCGCCGCCTGTATGAAAAGTACGGTTTCAAGCCGGTGGGCATCCGGCCGCGCTACTACTCGGACAACGGCGAGGACGCGCTGATCATGACCACGGACGCACTTGAGTCACCTTCGGTCCGCGATCGGCTCGCGGCACTTCGGGCGGCGCTCGACCAGCGCCCGCTCGACCCCGACGACCCCCACGCGGAGCGGCCGGGCGACGAGGAGTACCGGGGATGACGGCTCGAGCCACGGCCCCGATCGTTCTCGCGATCGAATCCTCCTGCGACGAGACGGGGATCGCCCTCGTCCAGGGCGGGCGGCAGATCCTGTCGAACGTCGTCGCGAGCCAGGTCGCGCTCCATGCGCCGTCGGGCGGGATCGTGCCGGAGGTCGCGGCCCGCGCCCACCTGCGCTGGATCCTGCCCGTGCTCGACGAGGCCTGGCAGGGCGCCGGCGTGTCGTGGGCCGACATCGGTGCGGTCGCGGTCACCCGCGGGCCGGGTCTCGCGGGATCGCTCCTCGTCGGGATCAACGTCGCCAAGACCCTTGCGTGGGTGCACGAGGTGCCATTCGTCGGCGTGAACCACCTCGAGGGCCATCTGTACGCGGCATGGCTCCGCGACCCCGGTCAGGCCGACGGACCGGAACCCGAGTTCCCGCTGGTCGCTCTCATCGTCTCCGGCGGCCACACGTTCCTCGTCGAGATGACGGACCACTTGACCTACCGCCTGCTCGGCCAGACCGTGGACGACGCGGCGGGGGAGGCGTTCGACAAGGTCGGGCGCCTGCTCGGGCTCGACTACCCGGGCGGTCCCGCTATCCAGCGGGCGGCGGGGGACGCGAGCCGGTACGACGCCGTGTTCCCGCGCGCCTGGATGGGCGATTCGTACGACTTCTCGTTCTCTGGCTTGAAGACGGCGGCGCGCCGAACGGTTGAAGCCGCGCGTGCCGACGCCGGGCTCCGCGGGGCGGAAGAGCAACTTCCACACGCCGTCACTGCTGAGCTGGCGTGGGGCTTCCAGGACGCTGTCGTCGACGTGCTCGTTGCCAAGACCATACGCGCGGCCAGAGCCATCGGGGCTCGCTCGATCATCCTCGGCGGCGGCGTCGCCGCGAATGCCGTTCTCCGGGCGCGGCTCGCCGCCGAGGCGGAGGCCCTCGGCGCGCCGCTGATCGTGCCGCGGCCTGGGCTGTGTACGGACAACGGGGCGATGATCGGCGCCGCCGGGGCGCGCCGGTTCGCGGCCGGTGAACGGGCCGGGCTCGATCTCGAGGCCACGCCCTCGCTCCCGCTCGCGCGATGACGCCCGACGGCCCGTCAGGCGAGCCGGCACGCGCCAAGGCGCCCCGCCTCGATCCGCTCGAAGTCCGTCGGACGCTGCGCCGGGAAGACCTTCGGCCCAGGCACGCCCGGTCCCAGAACTTCCTCGCCGACCCGGACGTCCTCGAGGCGATTCTCGACCTGTCGGAGGCCGGCGAGGGCAGCCGCGTGCTGGAGATCGGCCCAGGACTCGGCATCCTGACCGGCGGCCTGCTCGCCGGCGGGGCGTCCGTGACCGCCGTCGAGCTCGATCGGAGCCTCGTGGCGTATCTCCACGAGCGCTTTGCGGAGCCGATCGAGTCCGGTCGGTTGCAGCTTATCGAGGGCGATGCGCTGGACTTCGACCTGCCCCATCTCGTGGCCAGCCCGTATCGGGTCGTCGCGAACATCCCGTACCACATCACCAGCCCGATCCTGCATCGCCTGCTGGAGCGCGCGCCGCGTCCAGAACGGCTCGTCCTCATGCTCCAGGCGGAGGTCGCGGAGCGCATCGCCGCGCCACCCGGTCGCATGAGCTACCTGTCGGTATTCGTCCAATTCCACGCCACCGTGAACGCTGCGCTGCGGGTTCCTCCGGAGGCTTTCGAACCGGCACCCAAGGTCGCATCCGCGGTCGTGGTGCTCCAACCGCATGCCTCCCGCGAGCTGCCGCCGGAGCTCGAGGAGCGCCTCTGGGGCCTGGTCCAGTCCGGCTTCCGCGAGCGCCGCAAGATGCTGCGCAACGTGCTGGCACGCCAGCTCCGAAGCGGCCCGGACGGCGCGACGGGGCCACTCGTGGGCCAGGCGCGGGTGGACGCCGCGCTCGAAGCCGTTGGGATCACGGGCGATCGGCGGCCGCAGACCCTGTCGGTGGACGACTGGGTCAGGCTCCTCGAGGCCCTCGCATGAGCGGGACCGAGAGGGCCGGCGCACTCCATCCCGTGGTGCGCCTCGCGCCCGCCAAGCTCAACCTGACCCTCGCTGTGCTCAGCGTGCGCCCGGACGGCTTCCATGACCTGCACTCGGTGATGGTGCCGCTCGCCCTCACCGATCGCCTGAGCCTTGCGCGGGCCGCCGGGCAGGTGGACAGCGTGCACGTCGCGGGCGGCGCCGATGGCCGGAGGACGCTCAACCCGTCGGGATTTGGATCCGTGCTCACGGGCATCGCGGAGGCGAGGCGGGCGGTTGGGCGGGGCGCGGACACATTCCCGCTCGCGGTTCGGCTGGAGAAGCGAATCCCCATTGCCGCCGGTCTTGCGGGCGGGAGCAGCGATGCCGCCGCCGCGATCGATGGCGCGCTGGAGGCGTGGGGCGCGGAGCTGGACCCCGAGGATCGCCGTCGCGCCGCCGCGGCGACCGGCTCTGACGTGCCGTTCTTCCTGGCCGGCGGCGCGGCGCTGATCGAGGGTCGCGGGGAGCGAGTAACGCTGCTTACCGGCGTGATCGGCGACCCGCCCGGCGTCCTGCTCGTCACACCCGCCGTGGGAGCCGCCACCCGAGCCGTCTTCGCCACGTTTGACGCGGACCCGGCCGCGACACCGGCGAACCGCGGCTCCACCCGCTTGAGCTCGGAGCACCTGGCCGCGGAGCTGAGCCCCGGCCATCCGCCGATGCGCGCTGCCGGGCTGGTGAGCCGGGCAGGGGTCCTCGCCGTTGCCAACGACCTGGCAAACGCGGCAGACCTCGTGGTGCCGGGCCTGCGCCCCTTTCGTCGCGCACTCATGCGCCTGCTGGGTGTGCCAATCGGGCTGTCCGGCTCGGGACCCACCCTCTGGGCGCTCTATCCTGCGCTTGGTGGCGCCGCAGACGCCGCCGATCGCGTCCGCGAGCAGCTCCGGCTCGGCCTGCTCGACAGCCCCGGGTCGGGCGCCCCGTTCGTCGCAGCCACTACCATCGAATGCCAGCCAGTGAGGGAGCCATGACCCGCCGAGCGATCAGCACCGCCGCGGCACCATCCGCTGTGGGACCGTACAGCCAGGCCATCGCGACCGACGACCTTGTGTTCTGCTCCGGCCAGGTGGGCCTGGACCCGGCGACGGGCGTGCTCGTCGAGGGCGGCCTGGAGGCCCAGGCAGAGCGTGCTCTGCGCAACCTCGAGGCGGTGCTGGATGCGGCGGGTTGCACGTTCGCGGACGTCGTCAAGACGACCTGCTTCCTGATCGACATCAACGACTTCGCTGCATTCAACGCGGTCTACGCGACATTCATGTCGGACCCGTCGCCCGCCCGCTCGACCTTCGCCGTGGCCGCGCTTCCGAAGGCCGCCAGCGTCGAGATCGAGGCGATCGCAATCCGCCCACGCGCCTGAGTTGTTTGACGCCCTCGCCGGGCCCCCCGAGAATGCCCGTGTGACCCCGTCACGTACCGAGCCGTCGAGTCGGACGGCTGCGGTCGTCCTCGCCGCGGGCCTTGGCACGCGCATGCGCTCACGGACGCCCAAGATCCTCCACCAGCTCTGCGGCCGCCCGATGCTTTCGTATGTCCTCGACGCCTGGGAGGAAGCCGCATCCGAGATGGACGCAGAGGGCGTGAGCTCAGCGCCTCCCGTTGTCGTGTACTCGCCGGCGACCGAATCCATCCGCGAGCTCGTCGGGGAACGCGGACGCCTCGCGCTCCAGGACGTGCCGCGCGGGACCGGTGACGCGGTGCGCGCCGCGCTCGCGGAGATGCCGGACGGCGTGCAGGAGGTCCTCGTCCTGTCGGGCGACGTGCCGCTCGTGCTCGGCGACCAGCTCGTCGCGATCATCGAGCAGCGCCGGCTGGACGACGCCGCGATCACCCTCGCCTCTGTGTTCGCCGCCGATCCCGGCGACCTCGGGCGGATGGTCCGCAGCGAGTTCGGGTCCGTGGAGCGGATCGTCGAGGCCCGCGACGCGACCGCCGAGGAACTCGAGGCCAACGAGGTCAACGCCGGCATCTATGCCTTCGATGCGGCGTGGCTCCGCCGACGCATCGACAGCCTCACCCCGTCCGCCTCGAACGGCGAGCTGTACCTGACAGAGCTCGTCCAGCTCGCCCGCGAGGACGGGCGGATCGTGAGTGCGGTGGGCTTCGACGACGACGGCACGCTGGACGGCATCAACGATCGCAGCCAGCTCGCGCAGGCCGAGTGGGCCCTCCGCGTCCGGATCAACGAGGCGCACATGCGTGGCGGCGTGACCATGCGTGATCCGTCGACCGTATACATCGACTGGGGCGTCACGATCGGCAGCGACGTGCACCTGGACCCGGGCGTGCTCCTGAAGGGCACCACCTCGATCGGCGAGGGCAGCCTGATCGGACCGGACACGACCATCGTCGACTCGGCGATCGGGCGCGAGTGCAGCGTCCGCCGCAGCGTCGTGGAGCACTCCACCGTCGAGGACGGCGCGTTCATCGGGCCGTACGCCCATCTCCGGCGCGGCAGCCGCATCGGCCCGGGCGCGGAGATCGGCAATTTCGCCGAGGTCAAGAACTCGCGGCTCGGCGCGCGCGTCAAGCAGCACCACATGAGCTACCTCGGCGACGCCGATGTCGGCGACGGCACCAACGTGGGCGCCGGAACGATCACTGCCAATTGGGACGGACGGACGAAGAACCGCACCACCATCGGCGCAAACGTGTTCCTGGGCGTGGACACAATGCTCGTTGCCCCCGTCGAGGTTGGCGAGGGCGCGAAGACCGGCGCCGGCGCCGTCGTCACGAAGAACGTCCCGCCGGGCAAGCTGGCAGTGGGTGTGCCCGCCCGGATCCGCGAGCCGCGCGTGCGGCACGAGCCCGACCCGGCCCCCGACGAGCCGGCCAAGCCATGAGCTTCCCGCTCGGCGAAATCCTGTTCCTCGCCTTCCTCACGTTGCTGGAGGCGTTCTTCGTCGCGGCCGAGATCGCGCTCGTGTCCGTGCGTCGCAGCCGCATCGACCAGCTCGTGGAGCAGGGGAGCTCAGGCGCTCGCCGGGTGCGCAAGCTCCTGGACGATCCGGGCCGGTTCCTCGCCGTTTCCCAGATCGGTCTGACGTTCATCGGCTTTTTCGCTTCCGCCTTCGCGGCGATCAGCCTCGTCGACGGGCTCGCGTCGCTGTTCCAGGGCGCGGGCATGGAGGCGGGCGCCGCCGGCGGCACCGCGCTGATCATCGTGACGATCATCCTCGCCCTGTTCACGATCGTGTTCGCTGAGCTCATTCCGAAGTCGATCGCGCTCGCGAGCCCGGAACGCTTCGCGCTCGCCCTGTCGCGCCCGATCGACGTCATCGCCCGCCTCCTCGGCCCGATCGTCACGATCCTCTCCGGCCTCACGCGCTGGGTCGCCCGCTCCATCGGTGTGGACATCAACCAGGAGGCGCAGATCAGCGCCGACGAGCTGCGCCTGATCGTGGAGCGGGGCGGCGAGCAGGGCGTCCTCGAGGCCGAGGAGGAGCAGATGATCAACGCGGTCATCGAGCTCGGCGAGCGGCGCGTCCACGAGGTCATGATCCCGCGCGTGGCGATCGCAGCCCTGAGCGCGGACGGGACGTTCGAGGAGGCCATCGACCTCGTGGTCGAGGTCGGCCACTCGCGGATTCCCGTCTACCGCGAATCAATCGATGAGATCGTCGGGATCCTGTACGCCAAGGACCTGCTGCCGTACCTGAAGGCCGACGCCGGTCCGCGCCCGGCGCTCCGCAAGCTCCTCCGGCCGCCGGTGCTCGTCCCGGAGTCGATGACGATCGACGACCTGCTCCACGAGCTCCAGCGTCGCAAGGTCCACATCGCGATCGTGCTCGACGAATACGGCGGCACTGCGGGCCTCGTCACGATCGAAGACCTGCTGGAGGAGATCGTGGGCGAGATCCAGGACGAATACGACGTCGAAGAGCCGATGGTCGTTCGCCTTTCCGACAACGAGGCTCGGGTCGATGGTCGGGCGGACGTCGACGAGCTGCTGGAGCTGTTCGACCTCGACCTGAAGCTCGAGGACGCCGAGGAATACGACACGGTTGGCGGGCTCATGTACCACCGGGTCGGCGGCGTGCCGTCGCCCGGCGATTCGATCGACGTCGACGGCCTGCGGCTCACGGTGGAGACGACCGACGGGCGGCGCGTGGGCAAGGTCCTCGTGACCCGGCGGATGGGTGAGGGGATCGACTCGGACCCGGACGGAGCCGATGGAGCACCAACGATTGCTTCTCCGAAGCCGGGCCGCCAGTCGCGCGTGGCCCAGAAGCGTGGATCGAGCAGGACCAGGCGCTGACCGATCACGGCCTTCGCGCCGCGCGCCGCGTCGGCCGGGCCGCCGCACCTTCGCGCCGCGCGCCGTCGCGTCGCGCCGCGGCGGGCCGCCCCGCGCTTTGGTTCGCACCCGGATGCACGCCAGGCGTGCAATTCCAGCGGTTCTATCGCCGAATCGAGGCCTGGTGCTCCGCTGGGCGAGCGGGTCGCGGGCATCAAGCCTTGTCGCGGGCGCATTCGTGCACGCACTCAGTCGCGTCCGAACGTCGAGGTTCCATTCGCGACCGCAAATGGTCGCGAAACCCCAGGAAATGAACGTGGCGCGTGCACGGCAGGCCGTTTCGTGGCCTGCTACCTACGCGCTGATTACCGAGCGGACGATCTCCTCGAGGCGTTCGCGGGGCTCGCGCTGGAGGGTGCCGGCGGCATCGAGCGCGGCAAGGGCTCGATCGCGGTGGAGGCGCGCCTGGTCGCGGGTGTATTCGCGGGCCCCCGTCCGCTCGAGGATCGCGACGATCTCAGCGATCTGTTCCGGGAGCAGGCGCCCGTTCGCGTACAGCGCGGCGAGGCGTTCGCGATCGACCGGCGTAGCGTGCTCGAAGGCATAGATGACCGGCAGCGTCTTTTTCTTGCGCGGGACGTCCGTCGGCTCCTTGCCGGTCGAGCGTTCCGGGCCCCAGATGCCGAGCAGGTCGTCGTTGAGCTGGAACGCGATCCCGAGGTCCCAGCCGAAGGCGCGGTAGCTGTCGACGATCGACTCGTCCTCGGTCGCGAGGACCGCGCCTGCCTCGATCGAGGCCGAGATGAGCGCTGCAGTCTTGCGCCCGATCATGTCGAAGTAGAGCTCCACGGACAGGCCGTCGTCGTGCTCGGACATCCAGATGTCGAGGTATTGGCCCTCGCACAGCGCAACGCATGTGTGGTCGTACAGGCGCATGAGCCGGAGCACGGTCTTGTCCGAGAAGCCGAGGTCGGTGAGGCGGTGGAGCGCGACTCGACTGAGGCTGAACAGCATGTCGCCAGCGTTGATCGCCTGGGGGATGCCATGGAGCGCCCAGAGGGTGGGCCGGTGGCGGCGCTCGCGGTCGTCGTCCTCGATGTCGTCGTGGACGAGGCTGAAGTTGTGCCCGAGCTCAACCGCGGCGGCGCCCGGGAGCGCGCCGTGGTGCTCGCCCGTGATCGAGGAGTAGGCGAGAAGGCCGAGCAAGGGCCGCATGCGCTTGCCGGACGAGCCCGAGCCGTCCAGCCCGAGGTGATAGCGGACCATCTCGTACACGCCCGCCGTCGCCGGGTCGGATCCAGCGACGACGCGCAGGATCTCGTTCTCCGTGTCGGCGATGAGCTGCGCGATGTCAGGGCTGGTCGAAAGGGCCATCGTTGCGAGTGTAGCCGGGCGCCCGCAAACGTGCGCTGTCGAAGTAGCGGGTTCGCGCCAGCGTCCGCCGGTGTACCGTCCGTTCGTGCCCGCACCCCGTCGTTACGTTACCGAGGCGATCGTGCTGTCGCGCTTCGACTACGGCGAAGCAGATCGCATTCTCACGCTCATCACGCCCGGCGGCGGCAAGATCAAGGCGATCGCCAAGGGGATCCGGCGCCAGAAGTCGAGGATCGGCGGCAGCTTGGAGCCGTTCGCCGAGCTTCGGCTGGCCCTGGCGCAGGGCCGCACATTCGAGGTCGTGACGCAGGTGGAGGTCATCCACGCGTGGCTGAACCTGCGCGACGACCTGGTGTCGTTCGGGACCGCGTCGTACATCGCGGAGCTGGCCGACGGCACGCTCGAGGAGCGCCACGCGGCGGAGTCCGTGTACCTGCTGCTCAAGCGGGCGTACGAGATTCTCGACGCCGGGATGGCGCCCGGGCGGGTGGCCCGCTGGTTCGAGATGCATCTCGCCGACGAGCTGGGCGTTCGACCGGAGGTCGATCGATGCGTGGAATGCGGGCGGCTTCTCGAGGCGGACGAGCGCTACCGCTGGATGCCGCCGCTTGGCGGCGTGCTGTGCGAGCGCTGCCCCGGCCCGCCGTACGAGCGCGCGGGGCTCTCGCTCGATGGCCTGAAGCTCCTCAAGGCTTTCCAGCGCCAGGATGTGGAGGCGCTGGCGGCACTGCGGGTGCGACCCGAGACCGAGCGTGAGATCGAGCTCGCGATGCGCGAGTTCCTCGCCTACTCGCTCGACAGACGCCCGCGCTCGCTCGCCTTTCTCGACGAGGTGCGCGCGCAAGCTGCGGGCACCCTCGAGCGGGCGGTCGTGGCTACAATCCCGCCATGAGCACGAAAGACGATCTGTCGGCCACCAACTGGGCTGCACTCGTGGCAGCGGCGCCCGCCATCGCGCGCGCGGTCAGCGCCTCTTCGGGCTCGAGTAGACAATCTGCGTCGGAGCTGCATGCCTTCGTCGAGTTCGTGTCCGACGCTGCCGCCGGCGCCGGCACCGACGACATCCTCGGGCAGCTCGTCTCCGGCGTCGGATCGCTCCTCGCTGTCGGTGTGGAGCCCGTGAGCGGCGACGCGTTCATGGACGGGCTCGAGCAGGCCCGCCGGGCGGGTGCGATCCTCGCAGTCGAGTTCGAGCCAGGTGAGGCGCAGGCAGTTCGAGCCTGGTACCTCGCTGCCGCGCAGGCCGTTGCAGCGGCAGCCCGCGAAGGCGGCGTGCTCGGCATCGGCGCGACGGACCTCAGCAAGTGGGAACGGCAGACCATCCAGTCGATCGCCGACGCGCTGGGTGCCGACTCTCCCTAGATGGCGACCGTCCAGCTCCGCCATGTCGTCAAGGACGCTGACCGAACGGCCGCGCTGGCGTTGCGCCGCGGACTCGTCGAATCCGGGCGCGCATTCGACGGATGAGCTCAAGCTGAAGCCAGACCTGCGTGACCGCACCTGACCGCTAGGTAATCGGTGGGCCGAAGGCCATCCAGCCGAGGCTTCCAAGGATCATCAGAATTGCCACGGCGAGGAAGGCGGCGATCCAGGGTGTCGTCTCGTCCGTCCGTCCGTGCATGAGGACCTGAGGACGCCGCCGGCCGCGAAACGTTACGCCCGGCTGCGCCACTGTCCGCGGCGTGGAGGGCCACATGCGGCACCGCGACGACTCGGATTCCAGCGCGGGCGATTCTGGTTCGGACCACGGTGTACTGTGGGTGCCGTGCAGGAGCCGGCAGGGCTGCGCGAGTTCGCATCCCGTTTTCGAGGGCCGGTGATCCGACCCACGGACCCGGCCTTCGAGACCGCCCGGCTCGTCGATAACGGGGCCATCGATCGTCATCCGGCACTGATCGTGCAGGCGCGGGATACCGCCGACGTCATTGCTGCCGTCGAGTACGCGCGGAGCTCCGGCCTTCCCCTCGCGGTCCGCTCCGGCGAGCGCGGCAGGTCACTCCACAGGCGACGGGGTCCTCGTGCTCGACCTGCGTGACATGGATCGCCTTGAGATCGACCCCGCGACCCGAACCGCATGGGCCGAGCCGGGCGTGCTCGCAGGCGATTTCACGAGGGCGGCGCACGAGCATGACCTCGCGATGTCATTTGGCGACACGGGCACGGTCGGCATCGGCGGCCTGACCCTCGGGGGCGGCATTGGCTGGCTCGTCCGCAAACACGGCCTCACGATCGACAGCCTCCTCGCGGTCGAGATCGTCACCGCTGATGGAACGCACCGCACCGCCAGCGCCCAGGAGGACGTGGACCTTTTCTGGGCGCTCCGGGGTGGCGGCGGAAACTTTGGCGTGGCGACTCGCTTCAAGTTTCAGTTGCACCCGGTGGGGCCGGTCCTCTTCGGTACGATCGTGATGCGCGCGACTCGCGAGGTCTTGGCTGGCCTGGTGCCTGCTGTGCTGTCGGCGCCAGATGAGTTGACGCTGATGTCGGCGATCATGCCGATCCCGCCGATCGATGAAATCGATGCAAAGCTCCATGGTTCGCTCGGCGTCTTGATCGGGCTCATGTGGGCGGGTCCGGTCGAGGATGGGCACCGGGCGCTGGAGCAGATTCGGTCTCTCGGCGAGCCGCTCTTCGAGGATGTCGCAGAACAGCCGTACACGGCCGCCTACCCGCCGCGTGCAAGTAACCGGGATCCGTGGACGTCCCGGTCCATCTTTCTCCCGATGCTCGGTGACGAGGTGATCGACATCATCACCCGGCGGATGGCAGGGGCTCCGTCGCCGAGTGCACTCGTCCATGTCCGGACCCTCGGTGGCGCGGTTTCGCGCATCGCTCCCGATGCAACTGCGTACGGCTGGCGCGATCGCCCGATGCTGCTCTGGATCATCGCCGACTTCACCGGCGGCGAGCCGGCCGACCTGCCGCTCCACGAGCGCTGGGCCGCAGACTTCCTCGACGAGCTGCGGCCGCTGGGGGAGGGCAGCTACGTGAACTTCACCGGCGCCGCCGAGGGACCCGAGGCGGCCCGCTCGTCGTACCCGGCGCGCACGTGGGACCGACTCCGGACGATCAAGGCACGCTACGACCCGTCAAACATCTTCGCGCAGAACGAGAACATTCCGCCCGCGTAAGGAGGGCGGGATCCTCGGGATGTGCCCGCCAACCAAGTGATGCCGAACACCGACCCGAGCGCGCCGCCGGGTATGCCGACGGTCTTCGATATCGCGGCGAGCACGACGAAGCTGGCGATCAGGCAGGCGAGGCCGACTGGGACCAACAACACGATCAGCACCAGCATCGAGATCTTGCTGACGGCTTCCTCGACCGCTTCATTGTCGTCGCTCGGCGAGGCGCCCTGCTAGCATTCGTCGGCCTACGCAGCCCTCGACCGTCCATTCCACGGCCGGTCCCCACGGGAGTCCCAGCGCGTGACGCAAACCCCTACGACTGACCCTGGTCCGGCCGTGGCCGAGCTGGATACGATCGTCTCGCTCGCGAAGCGCCGCGGCTTCGTCTACCCCAGCTCTGAGATCTATGGCGGCATCAATGCCGTGTGGGA
>JBDSZH010000160.1:0-5604 GCA_039925225.1 Candidatus Limnocylindrales bacterium
CCTCCGCTGTCCGTTCGCCCAGGAATAGGTTGTACTCGCGGCGCGCGAAGTTGACGATGTCGACGTCCATCTCGTCGCCGCCGATGCGGATGCTCCGGCTGACGACGATCCCGCCGAGGCTGATGACGGCGACCTCGGTGGTGCCGCCGCCGATGTCGACGATGAGGCTGCCCGATGGCTCGCTGACCGGGAGCCCGGCGCCGATCGCGGCAGCCATCGGCTCCTCGATGAGCCGCGCCCAGCGCGCCCCGGCGTTGAGCGCCGCGTCGAGGACGGCGCGCTTCTCCACCTCGGTTACGCCGGACGGGATGCCGATGATCATCCTCGGCCGGGGCAGCAGCCCGATCCGGTCGTGGACCTTGTCCACGAAGTACCGAATCATCTGCTCGGTGACGTCGAAGTCGCTGATCACGCCGTCGCGCAGCGGCCGGATCGCGATGATGTTCGCGGGCGTCCGCCCGACCATGCGCTTCGCCTCCGCGCCGATTGCCAGGACCCGCTTGCTCTTCGCCTCGATCGCCACGACCGACGGCTCGCTGATCACGATGCCGCGGTCACGGACGTGGACGAGCGTGTTGGCAGTGCCGAGATCGATCCCGATGTCACGGGAGAACAGGCCGAGAATGCGGTCGAGCATGCGGAAATGGGGTCCTCGTGCGGCCGGCCGAACGGTGCGTCGCGCGGAATGGGCGCGGGGAACGGCAGTATAGCCGCGCCCCCCTTCAGCCCGGCTGCGCGGAACCGGTCAGGTCGTCGCCTTGCGTGCGCGCTGCTTCGGCTGGAGGATCCGGATGCCGTTGCCGAACGGGTCCCTGATGCCCATGTCCGTACCGTAGGCGTGGTCAATGGGCTCCTGCGTGAAATCAGTCACGCCGCGGGATTTGAGGACCTCGTACAGCGCCCGGGCGTCGTCCGTGTGCAGGACCAGGGAGCCCATCGCGCCCTTCGTGATGAGCTCGCGGAGCTGCGCTGCCGTGGCCTCGTCGTGCACCGGCGGTCCTGGCTCCTCGAGGAAGATTTCGACATCGGGGTCGCCGGGGAAGCGCACGGTGAGCCAGCGGAAGGGACCCTGCCTGATGTCCGCGCCTTTCTCCAGGCCAAGCTTGTTGACGTAGAAGTCGAGCGCCTCTTCCTGGTCCAGGACCCTGACCGACGTGACGGCGAGCCTGGTGGCCATCAGCCCGCCGCCTGCTTCACGAGCGTGGCGATCTTCGCCTCATCGGCGGCGGTCAGCTTCGTGAGCGCCCACGACGTCGCCCACATCGACCCGTCGTCGAGGTTCGCCGTTTCCTCGAAGCCGAATGTCGCATAGCGCGACTTGAACTTCGCCGCGGCCTTGAAGAAGCAGACAACCTTGCCGTCCTTTGTGTAGGCAGGCATCCCGTACCAGGTCCGCGACACGAGCTGCGGCGCCTGGGCCTTGACGACGGCGTGGATGCGTTCGGCGATCGCGCGATCGGCGGGCGGCATCTCGGCGATCTTTGCCAGGAGGTCGGCTTCGCCTTCGGCCGCCAGGGCGGCTGCCTTGTCGCCACCGCGTCGCTTCGCCGTCTTCAGCTCCTTCGCGTGCTCCTTCATCGCCTCGATCTCGTCGTCCGTCCACTTCCCGGACGTGTCATCCATGGCAAGGCGGGTTGCGGTCTTTTTGGTCTCGGGCATTACGCGTTCCTCCGGTGGATGTCCTGTTTTCCCGATGGTTTCATCGGATCGAGACTCATCGTACGGAGGCCCCGCGGCGGCTGGCTTCTCCAGAACTGCTCGATTGCATGGCCACCAGCGGCCGCATGGCCATCATCTGGAGACAGTTGGGCGCGACCATCGGTCCGTGCCCCTCGCGGTAGCCCGACGGCGTTTCGCCGAGGATGTCCCGGAACGTGCGACTGAAGGTGCCCAGGCTGTTGAAGCCGACATCGAAACAGATGTCGGTGACGCTGCGATCCGTTTCGCGCAGCAGGAACATCGACCGCTCCACTCGACGGCGCTGGAGATACCGGTGCGGCGTCTCGCCGAAGACGGCGCGAAAGCTGCGGCTGAAGTGCGCCTCGGAGATGTGGGCCACGGCGGCCACCGCGCGGACGTCCATGGGCTCCGCGTAGGCGCGGTCCATGGCGTCACGGGCGCGCAGGAGGCGCCGGTTCATGTCCTCGGCGTCCCGGCTCACGCTGCAACGCTACGCCATGAAGGTGCCCTACGCCGCCGGACGGTGGGGACCGGTCCGATCGAACGACAGACCGCGGTCCCGTAGCGAGACGTACGCGTCGTGGCCGATCACGAGGTGGTCCAAGAGGTCGATGTCCAGGAGGCGACCCGCTGCCAGCGCTTCCGCGGTGAGGTGCAGGTCATCCGGGGAAGGAGTCGGGTCCCCGGACGGGTGGTTGTGCACGAGGATGATTCCCGACGCATCCAGGCGGACGGCGTCTCGGAACAGCTCCCCTACCCGCACGAGGGAGGCGCTGACGTTGCCCTGATATGCCGTCACGACGCGCAGGACGGCGTTCTTCGTGTTCAGGATCACGACTCGGAGCTCCTCGCGCTCGAGGCGGCCCATCTGGAGGACGAGCCGGTCCGCGACGTCCCGCGGCGACCGGATCGACCAGCGACCGGCGGGCCAGTCGGCGAGCAGCCGCCGCCCGATCTCGAACGCGGCCTGGAGCTGGGCAGCCCTTGCCTCGCCGATGCCGGGAACCGCCTCCAGCTCCGGGCTGCTCGCCCGGGCGAGGCCGCTCAGGCCGTCGAATCGCGTGATCGCGTCGGTGGCGAGGTCTACCGCGGACCTGCCCGCCGTCCCGGAACCCCACAGCAGGCCGATGAGCTCTGCGGCCGTCAGGCCGGCAGCGCCACGGAGCTGGAGCCGCTCGCGCGGTCGCTCGGCGGCCGGCAGCTCGCGGAGCGCGCGGCCGCGCGCGACGGCAACCGCGAACGGAATGGGGCCTTCATGCACGGCCAGGGCCTCTCGATCGCGGCGGACGGGTCATGGACGACGTGCCGCCCGGGGGCGGCGAACCGCGGCCGCGATGAGCGGCGCCCTCGAGCCCGAACGACGGAAGCCCGCCGATTCCCCCCGCCATCCGGACTCGAGGACACGACTGAGGCTACCCGGCGACGCTCACCGGACGGTCACTGGCGCGTTACCGGGCACTTATTCCGCAGCCACTATGGCGCGGCCAGGGGCTACGCGGCGGCGAGGCTCTCGCCGATCACGATCAGGATCGCGTTGTATGCGGCGTGGAGCCCGATCGGGCCCCACAGCGAGCCCGTGCGCACGTACAGCCAGCCCAGGGCGATCGCGACGGGCACCCGCGCGACCCCGGCGACGAAGGCCAGCGACGCAGCCTCGCGGAATCCGTCGCCGCCCACGAACAGGACGTGGGCAAGCACGAACACGAGCGACGACCGGCCGATGGCGGCCCGGGAGCCAACCGTCCGGCGCCACGCGGTCAGGGCGAAGCCGCGGAAGAGCAGCTCCTCGGCGACAGGCGCAATCACCGCGCCGGCAAGGAGGTGAAGGACGAGGCCCGGCGCGGTCCCGGTCGGCGGCAGCGGGCTGGCCGGCACGACGCCTGTGATCTGGGCCGCTGCGGCGGCGAGCACCGCGGTCACGAGGATCACCGGCCCGGCGAACACGGCGCCACCCAGCATCCCGCGCGCCGCATTGGCGAGGCCTCGTACGAGGCCCATCTCGGTCCAGGCGAGCGCTCCCGCACCGACCACCATCAGTCGCAGAACGCCCGCGAACACGGCGCCCTGCACCATCACGCCCAGGAGGTCACCGATGGGCTGGGGGATGTTGGTCGCGATCAGGGACAGCGGGAATCCAACGGCAAACCCTGCCAGCTGCGACACCGCGATCACGACGACGAAGACGAGCATCGGAGATGGCCCGGCGTAGGCGGCACCAGCCGCCCGACGCTCGATCGACTGCGAGCCACCCAGCAGGATCAGGCCGAAGGCGACGCCGGCGAGCCCGGCGAGCCACATGAATGTGCCGACCAGCCCGCTGGTCCCGAACAGCGTGAGGCCCGCCATGCCCGCACCGATGAACGTCGCGAGCCAGCCCACGACGAACAGGCCGGGCGCGCGCCGGCCCTCGATGGAGAAGGTGGTGAGGCCGAAGACTCGGGGCTCTTGCAGGTCGGAGGCGGGCTCCGGCGTCTCCACTGCGAGCTCCGGCGTCTGCGCTGCGGGCTCCGGCGAACCGTCCGGCCGGAGCGGTTCGGTCAACCGTCCGCGACTTGGTCCGAGGTCCGGCGCGTTGCGCGCACGGCGGGGCGGAGGCGCTCGCTCGCCGGCTCGAGCTCACCTGAGGGCAGGGCCTCGAGCGCAGGCATGCTGACGATCGGCGCCGCAGCGCTGGCCGCGATCTGGTCGCGGCGCTCGAACTCGCGGCCGCACCACGCACAGAGCGTCCAGTCCAGCCCAACGAGGCGCGTGCAGTTCGGACAGACCCGGTTGAGTCGGGTGCGACAGGTTGGGCAGATGATCCATGCCGCCTCGACGCGCCGGTCGCAGTTGGGGCAGTGGGGGATCGCCTCGATCTCTGCGAGCATCGCCTCCTCGGCGAGGTTGCGCTCGTAGATCTCGCCGATGCGCTCCTGGGGTCGGATGACCTTGTAGGTGAAGACCGCCAGGGGGAACAGGATCGGCGTGAAGATGATCACGAACCCGGCGGCGAGGTACGGCGCGACCGGGTTGTCCGAGCGGCCCTGCATGTCCCGGAACGCCCAGTAGGACGCCGCGAGCCACAGGATGATCCAGTAGATGACCGCCAGCTGGATCCCGAGCTTGATGACCGGGTTGTCGAATATGGAGCCGATGGCGTCGCCGATGGTGGTGAAGATCTGGTCCATTCGGCGGGTCACGCCTCCGTGAAATGACGCCTCGTCGCGGGTCCCGCGGCGATCGGCGCGCAGTGTAACAGGGGCATTATCGGGCCCCCGGGTGACGCTAGCGACGCGCGGCGCGCCGGTTGCGTGACGCGGTCATTCAGCCCGCGGCGACCTCCGCCGTCCAGGCGGTCGCCCGCCACGCGAGGCCCGCCCCGAGGATCGCCAGCCCCAGCACCCATGAAGCCACGAGCAGGACCAGCGCCGCGCCGAGCTGGACGGTATCAGCGCCGCCGAGCAGGTAGCTGCGAAGGTGCTCCCAGGCGCGGGAGACGACGACGATGAACGGGACCAGCAGCCCCGCGAGCACTGCGGACGTCAGGCCGAGCGTCGCCAGACCGCGTCGCGACAGCACCTGGCGAACGGCCGCGAGGAGCGCACCGATCGCCGGCTTCCCCGCCGCCGCGCGACGCGCCGCGAGGGACCCGATCGTCTCGCCTACGACCCACGCGGTGACGAGCAGGAGCAGGACGTCCGGTACGCGCACGAGGACCCGGTCGTTGATCCCCACGCCAGCGTCGCTCGGCGACGTGAACTCCTCGTACGCCACGGCGACGACGCGCAGGAAACCGTAGGCAATGGCGAGCAGGGTTGGCACGTGCGCGGTGAGGCGGATCGACAGCGCCTGGACCGCGGAACGGTGCGCCGGGCGCCAGCCCCGGTCGATGTCCTCGTCCTCGGCGGCCTCGCGAACCAGCGCCAGGTCCAGCCACGAGCCGGC
>JBDSZH010000161.1:0-5275 GCA_039925225.1 Candidatus Limnocylindrales bacterium
GGAGCGTCGTCGGGCACACCGAGACGCCGTCGTTGATGCAGGTGTACTTGCCGCGCAGGACCACGAGATCGCTGTACGCGACCGTCGAGAGCGACGGGGCATCGAGGGTGAATCCGAGGGTCGCCGCGGCGACCGATGACGGGACAATCAGCGCTCCGGCGAGCAGGCCTGCCTGCGCCATGACGGCAATCCTCGCGAGGGTCAGACCGCGCATCTTGGTGCGCCTCCTCGATCCCCGGGCCCAATCGGCCGGGTCCTGCCCGTAGTGGGCCATGACCAATGCGCAGGTCCTAGGGCACGGAGGTACGCGGTAGTCCTTTGCACGGACGCACCACCCCGATCAGCTTCGCGCCGGACCGATCGGGTACTACCTCGCGGATACCCAATCGGCTGGGCTAGGATCGGCACCGATGACGACGAGGGACCTGTTCATCAGCCACAGCTCGGGTGACGCCGAGGTTGCGCGAGCTTTGCGCACGGTCCTGGAAGAGGCCGGCTACACGTGCTGGATGGCGCCCGACGACATCGTCGGCACCGGGGCGTGGACAGAGCAGATCCTCGGGGCGATCGCGGACAGCAAGGCGATGCTCATCCTCGTCTCGGCGGCATCGAACAAGTCGCAGCACGTGTCGCGCGAGGTCAACCTGGCGCTCGGGAAAGGACGGCCGGTCCTCCCGATCCGGATCGAGGACGTCGCACCCGGCGGCTCACTCGAGTACCTGCTCTCGCTCGTCCAGCGCGTCGACGCGTTCCCGCCCCCGGTCACGGTGCATCGCGATCGAATCCTGCGGCGGCTCGACACGATCGTCGAGCGCCCGATCTCGATCGCGAGTGAGACGCCGATTGCCGCTCCGATCGCGGCCCCGATCGCCCCACCGATCGCTGCGACGCCGCTCCTACCGCCGCCGGCGATCGACCTCACCGCGAGGGACGTCCTGCCCGGTATGACCGTGAGCCGGACCCACGTGAGCATGCCGGGGCTCACCGTCGAGCGGGGCGCGGATTCCGGGGCGATCCGCCGGAGCGGCCCACCCATGGCGTTGCTCGTCGGCGGAGGGGCCGTCGCGCTGGTGCTCGCGGCGGTCGTCGGGTCGCAGTTACTGGGTCCCGGCGCCAGCCCCAAGCCGACCGGCGCCGCGGTTTCGACCGAAAGCGCAGGTACGGCCACGGCCGCTCCTACCGAGGCACAGCCGAGCACGGCCGCAACCGCCTCCCCGCTCTCAGCGAGCGAGCTGCTGCTCCAGTCCGTCCTGCCGAGGGTCGCGGGCGTCGATGCGTGCACGAGCTGGCCGACGCCGCCCGGCGGCGATGACGTCCTCTCCCCGAGTGGCTACGCGGGGTCGACCGCGCGCCTGTCATGCCCGGGACCCAGCGCCGGACCCGCAACGGAGTACGCGCTGTACCCGACCAAGGCGGCGCTGGATGCCGACTACAACTCGATCATGACCGGCCAGGGAGTCGCTGCGGGCGGCGCGTGCCTGACCGCCATCCCGGCCAACGCGGCATGGAACTTCCCCTCCTATCCCGAATCCGGCAAGCTCGCGTGCTTCGAGCGCGACGGTCGAGTCCAGTACGTGTGGACGCAGAACGAGCTTCGGGTCCTCGGCCAGTGGCTGGCGCCGGACAACGCCACCGGCCTGGCATTCTGGACGGGTTGGACGACGACGATGAATCCGGCGGAATTGGACCTCCTCGCGGACCTGCCGGCGTCGGCGGACGAGCTCGGGGCGTGCGTCCGTGCGGCCGATCGCTACTACGTGGAGGCCATCGCGATCGTGGGCTGCCCTCGACCAGCCGGTCAGAACTCCGTGTTCTACGCCCGCTTCGAGAGTGCGGCGACGTTCCCGAACGACGCGATGACGGCGAACTTCGATTCGATCATGACCAGCGGCGGCTTCGCCGACGACACGACGGCGGCCTGTTACGACGCCGAGCCCGTCTTCGGCCGGTACACGTGGGGGTACAACGACAATGGCGAAATCGGGGCCACCGAGGGTTACCTCGGCTGCTACGAGCGCACGGACTCGACGCCTGCCACTGCCCAGTACGTGTGGACCCTCAACCGCACCGCGACGATGGGCGTCTGGGCCGCGCCAGACCTCCAGACCGGCATCGACTTCTTCGACGACTGGATCGGCGAGGTCCGGTAGCCGCCGCTCCGGAAGCTGGCGTTACGCGATGATCTCGTGGCTCTTCCGCTCGGGCGTGTCACCGGCGATCGCCCCCAGGTAGCCCTCGACATCCTCGTTGAGCACGTCCTCGACACGCTCGGTGAACGGCGCGAACGCCGTGGCGTGGCTGGCGTAGCGGCGAAACGCGCCACTCAGTTGCAGGTACTGCCAGCCGAGCGTCTTGAGCAGCTCGGTGGTGCGCCGGTAATGGCGCCATCGATCGCCGAAGTGGAAGACCTCCTCCAGCCCGGCGCAGAGGGCGACCGTCAGGCTCACGGCGAACGCGAGGAATCGGATGCCGTCGACCGGGAACCCGCCGAGCCAGTCGATCGTCGCGCCCGAGTCGCCCTTCGCGGACAGCAGGAGCGTCACGAGCGCCGGGATGAACACGCCACCGATCACGACCGGGATTCGGAACGTGAGAAACCGGCGACGCGCCCTGCGTGACTGGGCGCCCATCCAGGTGAGCTGGTCCAACCAGCGGTCGCGCAGCAGGTCCCTCTGGAAGTCGGTGATCTCGAGCGAATCGAGAACCGCGCGAAGCCGCTCCCTGGAGCTGGGCCGCTCAGTCGATGCCGTGGTCATGCGCTTGCTTCCTCGCTCCCCTGGTCCAGCCAGTCCGCGTCGATGGCGCCGGCGAGCCCCGCCGCATCGACTGACATCGGTATCACGCGCAGTCTGCCGGACGCACGCAAAGCCTCGTCGCCCGCGAGTTCGTCGGCTGCACGGCCGCTGCCCTCCACCGCGATCACGGGGTGGCCTGCTGCGATGCGCTGGTGGGCTTCATCGAACGTGAGCTTGCCGCCGTTGACCACGATCGTGGCCGCGGAGCCGCCACCGAGGTGATCCGCCGCGGCGAACAGCCAGCTCGTCTCGTCACCGAACCACGCCCCTGGGACGCGGAAGATCAACGAGTGATCGCGCGCGGGTTCGATCTGCGTGCCCGCCCGAGTAGGCCTCTCGAAGGCGCCCGTTGGCGCGACGCCGATCAGAAGGAACTCGCCGTGCACGGCCGCCCGCGCCTCTGCGATCAGGCGCATCACGCCGCTGTCCGTCCCACCATCGACAACGGCGGTCCCAGTGCGCTCGGAGTACACCGCGACCACGCCCAACAACGCCCTGATCGCGTCGAGCCGCTCGGGCTCCGTGTCATCCGCGCCGCCGATGAGGATCAGCGCCCGGCCGTCGACTTCAGCGGGACCCAGGGCGCCGAGCAACTCCGCCTCCGACGCCACAGCTCGCACCGAATCATTCACAACGCCGAGGATAGACGCCGACATCATTCGCGCTCGGGCAGGAACGCCGATGGAGCGACGATCGATGGAGCCACGTCCCGAGCGTCGGGCGTCCGGTCTGGCTTGATTTCCGCCATCGTCGTGGCGACGATCGCCGCGGCGGTCCTCGGCTGCGACTCGACCCCTTCTCCGCCGCCGACCAGCGTGCAGGCAAGCGTCCTCAGGGTGCCCCTGCGGCGGCGATCCTGACCTCCGTCGGCGCGACTGCTGCCCTTCGCGCCGAGCTCGTCGAGGGCGCGGTGAGCGCCGGCAGGACCGCCATGAGGCGCCTTCGATGCCCTGCACGCCGCGTTTCTTCTCGCCCCTGCTCTTTCAGCGCCGGCGCCGCGGGCGCGTGCCCTGGCGGCGCTTGATATTCGGCGTCACCGTGTGGTCCCACGTCGGGCGATCGAGCCAGCGCGCCTGAGAGCCCACTGGGTCCTCGTGCTCATCGCGGATGCCGGGCAGCCAGTCCGAGGGCGTGCCTTCCGCGGAATCCGACTCGTGGCCCGGTGCCGTGGTGGGCTCGGAGCCCGCGCGCAAGACCGTCACCGACGAAACCTCGAGTGCCGGAGCGACGGGTTCCCGGACTTCTCCCGGTCGTCCCCTGCCTCGTCCTCGGCCTCGTCCACCCCCCGTCGACGGCGTCCGCTGCGCCGCGAGCTCCGCAGAACGGGCGATGATCGCGGACTGGTCCTCGTCCAGGACGCGCAGGCGGATCTGCTGGATCTCGTCGCGCAGCGCGGCCGCGCGCTCGAACTCGAGCTCCTTCGCGGCCGCACGCATCTCCGTCTCCATGCGCGCGACGAGCTCCTCGACCTTCTTCGTGTCCAGCTCCGCGAGCCGGGCATTGCGCGCCTCCCGCTCCGACGCGTACACGACCGTCCCCTCCGCGACCGACCTGAGCTGGTCGTTCAGGTCCCGGATGCCCTTGACGATCGTCGTCGGTTCGATGCCGTGCTCCAAGTTGTACGCCGTCTGGATCGTGCGGCGGCGCGCGGTCTCGTCCATCGCGACGCGCATGGACTCCGTGACCCGGTCGGCGTACATGACAACCTCGCCGCCGATGTTCCGCGCCGCCCGCCCGATCATCTGCACGAGCGACCAGGCAGAGCGCAGGAAGCCCTCCTTGTCCGCATCCAGGATCGCCACGAGCGTGACCTCGGGCAGGTCGATGCCCTCGCGCAACAGGTTGATGCCGACGACGACGTCGAAGACGCCGAGCCGCAGGTCGCGCAGGATCGCCACTCGCTCCAGCGTGTCCACCTCGGAATGGAGGTACTGGACCTTGACCCCGAGCTCACGCAGGTAGTCGGTCAGGTCCTCCGCCATCCGCTTGGTGAGCGTCGTCACGATCGCCCGCTCACCGCGATCGACGCGCTGCTTGATCTCCTCCATCAGGTCGTCGATCTGGCCCTCGGTGGGCCGGACGCTGATCGGCGGGTCGATGATCCCGGTGGGGCGCACGAGCTGCTCCGCGATGCGCTCCGCACGCTCGAGCTCGTACGGCCCCGGCGTCGCCGACATGTACACCGTCTGGCCCACGGTCGCCTCGAACTCCTCGAAGGTCAGCGGCCGGTTATCCAGCGCCGACGGCAGGCGGAATCCGAAATCGACCAGGATCTCCTTGCGCGTGCGGTCGTTCTTGTACATGCCCACGACCTGCGGGATGGTCATGTGCGACTCGTCGACGACCATCAGGAAGTCCGGCGGGAAGTAATCGAGGAGGGTCCAGGGCCGAGACCCCGCTTCGCGCCGCGAGAGGTGGCGCGAGTAGTTCTCCACCCCCGAGCAGAACCCGAGCTCGCGCAGCATCTCCATGTCGAACGT
>JBDSZH010000162.1:0-10448 GCA_039925225.1 Candidatus Limnocylindrales bacterium
GTCGAGGCCGTCGAGGGTCGCGCCTTCGTCGAGGACCCGGTGATGTGCGATCGACTCGGCGATGGTGTCCTGGAATAGCACTCGACCCTCGCCGAGGACGAGGAGCCGATCAGCGACCGCTTCGATCTCTGAGAGCACGTGCGACGACAGGATGATGCTGACGTCCCCGCCCTGCGCGGCGTCCGACGCGACCTCCAGGAACTCCCGCCTCGCCAGCGGGTCGAGGCTTGCCAGCGGCTCGTCCAGGAGCAGCAGCGGCGCTCGTGTTCCCAGCGCGATCGCGAGCGCGGCCTGCGCCTGCTGGCCGCCGCTCAGCTGCCCGGCGATCGCCTGTGGCGCGATGTCAAGCGCGACAAGACGGTCGCGCGCGTACTCGAGATCAAAGCCGGGACGCAATGCACGGCACAGGCGCAGATGGCCCTCGATGGACATGTCGCGGTACAGCGAGGGGGCCTGGGGGACGTAGCCCAGGACGGCGAGCGCATCGCGTCGGCGCCGGACGGGATCGATGCCCATGACGCTGAGGTGCCCGGACGTCTGGCGCTCGAAGCCGATGCACAGCTTGAGGAGCGTCGACTTGCCGGCGCCGTTCGGGCCGAGGAGGGCGGTGATGCCGCCGGCCGGGATCGCCACGGACAGGGCACGAACAGCCACCGTCCGCCGATAGCGCTTCGTCAGCTCGCGCGTCTCGATCACCGAACCGGTCATCACGCCACCATCCTACGAAACGGACTCCGCCGTCCGTCGATGTCACCCGGGTGGAACTTCGAGCCAGCCCTCGCGCAGGGCGCGGGCGGCGAGCTCCGTACGCGAGGCGACCTCGAAGCGTTCGAAGACGCGGCGCAGATGCGTCTCGACCGTCCGGACGCCTATGGACAGTGCACTGCCGATCTCGTCATAGGTCCGGCCATCGACGACCAGGTGCACGACGTCTCGCTCCCGTGGCGAGAGGCGCGCGCTTCGAGCGTGGGGCCGGATCTGGAAGGCGAGCCCGCCGGCGGCCGCTCGTTCGATCGCGTCCAGGAGCTCGCTGAGCGGCGCCGTCTTGACGACGAAACCCGCGGCGCCGAGACGCAGTGCGGCATCGGCATATTGCGGATAGTCGTACGCGGAGAGCACCACGATCGCGGGGGCAGGTGGCGCCAGCTCCGTTTGGAGGAGGCGAAGGCCGCTGTCCGTGCCGAGCCGGATGTCGAGGAGGACGACATCGATCGCGGTGGCGCGGATGAGCTCCACCGCATCCTCGACGGTGGACGCCACGCCCACGACATCGAGCCCGGGCTGCGTCGCGAGGAGCGCGGCCGTTCCGTCACGGACGACCGGGTGGTCGTCGACGACCGCGACGCGGATCAGCGTGGCCGCCACTCGAGCGCGACGTGCGTCCCGCCGCCGGGCCACCGCTTGATGTCCAGGATCGCGCCGATCTGCTCCGCCCGTTGCTGCATGTTCAGCAGTCCGAACCGGCCGTCCAGCTCTGCCTTGGCCGCGGCGTCCGGCGCGATGCCGGCCCCGGCGTCATCGATCGACAGCGAGGCGCCCGCATCCGTCGCGCGATAACGAACGACGATGGGTGGCTGGCCATGCTTCACCGCATTGCCCAGGGCTTCTTGCGCCACGCGGAAGATGCCGAGCTCCACGTCCGGCGGCAGCCGCGTGCCATCGCTCCGCTCCAGGCGGACCTCGCCGCCGGCGAGGCGCTCGATGCGCAGGACCAGCCAGTCGAGGGCAGGGCCAACGCCGAGGTCGTCCAGGATCGGCAGTCGGAGGTCGCCGCAGATCGCGCGCAGGCGATCGGACACGGTCCGCGCGATGTCCGCGCCCTCCACGTCCCCCGCGTCGTCCAGTCGGCGCACCAGCAGCGTCAGCTCCTGGAGGGCGTCGTCGTGGATGTCGGCAGCGACGCGAGCGCGCTCTGCCTCGGTCGCGGCCACGATCAGGTCCCGCTGGAGTGTTGCGCGTGCCGCGAGGCGGGCGAGCGGGCGAATGGTGAACCGACCCGCCGCGAGGATGGCAGCGAGCCACAGGGAAAGCGGCCACAGGAGCGGGAAGGCGCCCGGGACAGTTGCGAGCGCGACGAGGGGCGTTGCGCCGGCCGCGCCCAGCTCGGCGGACTGGACGAGCCCACGCCCGCCGGGACCGGCGGCCGCATCCGGTGCCCGCATCCGCACCGCGGCGGCGAGCCCGGGGATGAGCGCGATCGAACCGGTGGTCACGCCCCAGACGAGATCCACGGAGCCGTTCGGCGGCAGAACGAGCCCGCGCCCGAGCGCCAGCAGCATCGCACCGGCGGTGCAGGCGACGGCGGCCGCTCGCGCGACGCCCCGAACCTCCGGATCCTCGATGCGCGAGGCGAGTGCGAGGCCGAGTGGTGCGATGCCGAATGGCAGGAGCACGCCGGCCGTGAGGATGGCCATCGTTGCCCAGGTCGCGTTCGCCGGCGCGAGGAGGAGAGGCATCGCCGTGGCGCCGGCCAGCGGGATTGCCAGGGGCCGCAGCGATTCGCCCGCGCGCCCCAGCGCGAGCCACCACGCACCGAGCCCGAATATGGCGACGCCCGCGAGCAGCGCGAAGGCGGAGCGGCTCAGATCGTTCAGGTAATCGCGGCCGATGTAGATCCAGTTGTTGTTCTCGGGCGACGCGCTCAGGTAGTCCGCCTCGCGGACCGCCTGGAGCTCACGGATGGGAGCGGCCAGGATGGCGCTCAACGTGCCGACATCGAGCTTGACCGGCGTCGGGACGGCGGGCTCGATGGTCGGGTCTGGTGGCAATTCGCTGCAACCGTCAGGCGGGCACTCCGGGTAGATGTATTGGGGCATCCACACGAGCTGGTCACGATTGAGGCTGATCACGATCATGCCGGCAGCGAAGCCCTCGGCGGCTGCGGGGCTCCGCTCGGCGACACTGGCGATCCGGATGACCGTCCCGTCGTAGCTGAACGTGATCCCGAGATCGACGCGATTCATGACCAGGGCCCCCACGCCGAGTGCGAGGGCGAGCAAGGCGCACGCGGCGGCGAGGCGATCCCGGAATGGCTGATCCACGTTGCGACGGTACCACCGGATTCGGGCTGGCCGATGTCCCTGAAACCACGGAACGACGACCCCTGATTCCCGGGCTGCCGAACTTCCGGCGGCGGCCGGACCATTCGAGGCGTGGACCTCATCACGGCAGAACGCCTGAGCAAACGGTATCGGCGCACGTGGGCGCTCCGCGACGTCGACCTGTCGCTGCCGCAGGGCGGCGTGACCGCGCTCGTCGGGCCGAACGGCGCCGGCAAGTCCACGCTGCTGAAGCTGTGCGTCGGCTTCGAGCGCGCGACCGGCGGACGAGTGCTGGTGCTCGGGACGGATCCGGCTCGGGAGCGCGGTGCGGCAATCGCCAAGGTCGGCTACGTGCCGCAGGCGCCGTCGCTGTACCGCGAGCTCACCGTGCTGCAGCATGTGCAGCTCGCCGGGACGCTGCGTCCCGGTTTCGATGCGCCACATGCCTTCGCGCGGTTGCGCGATCTCGGGATCCCTCTCCCATCGACGCCTGCCGAGCTGTCGGGCGGCCAGCAGGCGCAGGTCTCGCTGGCGATCGCGCTCGGGACCAGGGCGCCGTTGCTGCTGCTGGATGAGCCGCTGGCAAATCTCGATCCGCTTGCGCGTCGCGAGTTCCTCCAGGTCGTCGGCGAGGTTGCGCGCAGCGGGGATGTCGGGGTCGTCCTCGCGTCGCACGTGATCTCCGACGTTGAGCCGGTGGCGGATCGCCTCCTGGTGCTCGGCAACGGGCGCGTGCTCCTCAACGAGCCCGTGGTCGCTGGCCTGGCCCGGCATCGCGTCGTCGACGGCGATTCCCCACCGGGCGCCGGCGAGCTGGTGTCGCGGTTCCCGGACCGCTACGGCCGCGAATTCCAGCTGATCTCGCGGTCCCGCAGCGGTTCCTCTGCCGCCGAGCCGGACTCGGCCCACGAGCCCACGCTGGAGGAGCTGGTCGTCGGCTACCTCGCCTCATCGCGCGGCGGGCTCGCGTGAAGACGTTCCGACTCCTCCTGCGCGCGAACCGCTTCGAGATGGCCGGCGTGACGGTCCTGGCGATCGCGGTGCTCGCTCTGGCCGGTGGCCTCGTAGCCAGGCTCACGGCCGCAGGTATCCCGGATGCATGCTGGGCCGGCAGCATCGGCATCGCCTCGTGCGGCGTCTCCAGGTTGGACCTGGATGCGTACTTGAGCGACGCCGGTACGTGGGGCTACTTTGCGATCGGCGGCATCGCGGTCCTCCCGATCCTCACTGGGCTGCTCGTGGGGATCACCATGGTCGGCAAGGAGCTCGATCGGGGGACCGCCACCTTCGCCTGGTCCTTGACGCCGTCACGCCGGCGCTGGCTCGTCGCGCGTGCCCTCCCGCTGGCGATCCTCGTGACGGTCGTGAGCCTCCTCGGCGGCGCATTCGCCGACTCGCTGGAGGTGCTCCGCAATCCCGGTGCGGGCTCGGGCGAGACCTTCGCGCACCTCACGACGCGCGGCGTCGTCGTCGGCGCGCAAGCCCTCGCGTTCCTCGGGCTCGCGGCGATCGTCGGGTCCGTGCTCGGACGGATCCTCCCGGCGCTGCTGCTGTCTGCCGGTATCGTGGTCGTTGCCTACGCCGGCGTCGCGATCGCGGCCGACGAGATGATGCGTCACGAGACGGTGACGGTCGTGGACCCCCAGGACGCCGTCCCGGGACGGGTGATGGAGGTGCTGTACCAGACCTCCGACGGCCACATCCTGTCCTGGACGGAGCTCTACGAGCGGTACGGCTCCGAGTTGGACTCCAGCGAGGATGGGGGCGAGTCGCTCGGGCTCCGCCAGGTCGTCGTCGTCATCCCGGAGGAGCTGTACCCGATTGCCGTCGCGCGCATGTCGGTCCTCTTCGTCGCCATCGGGCTCGCCGGGCTCGTGCTGAGCGCCGCAGTAGTGGATCGCCGTCGGCCGCTCTGAGTCAGTGAGCGGGCACCAAGTCAGATCGATCTGGGTCGGTGATTCAAAACGGTTTGAGTACCATCAGCGCGATCACGAGGGTCATCGCAACAGCTTCATACCATCGCGCCGACAGCAGGGCGCGACTCTTGAACGCAGCCCGTAGCTCCTGAGTGAATACGCCCTTCTCACGTGCCTCGGTCATCGCTGAGTCAATTGCCTTGGTGCACGGGATGTACACGAGCGGCGCGAGAACGAACGGGAACACGAGGACCAGGGCCAGGGACAGCAGCATCCAGCCAGTCGTGAGGCCCAGGTACGGGTAGCCCTTGACCCAGGCCGTGGCAAGTCCGGCCAGGATGATCGCGGGTCCCGAAATCAGCACGAGGCGTTCGAACGGCGAGGAAGCCTGCGAGAGCGCGAATGCCGTCTCTGGATCGCTGGCGCTGCCGGCGCGGCGCTCCAGGCTCCACCGCCCGATCAGGCCTGTGACAAGGGTGAATCCCAGGACGACGTGCACCAGCTTGATCGCGTCAGACCAGTCCATACGACCTCCGGCAATGTGCGTTGACCGACGTCAATCTCCAGGTTCAGTGAAAGCAGCTCGTGCGACTCCCTCAGTCGGCCTCGGCAAATGTCAATACGTCGGCGTGACTCGCTCGACCACGTCGTCCGACAGAGTCGTCGAGGAGAATACGGTCTTGTCGCCGATTCGCTGCTCGAACTTCAGGGGCATGCCCGGCGCTGCCTTCGCGAACCAGAAGACGCCGACGCTCTCCTCGTCCGTCCGCGTGTAGCGGACGCACGCGAACCGTCCCGCCGGGATCTCGATCTCCTCCTCGGTTACCTCGGTCCGATCGGCGGGCATCGAGGCGTGGCCCTGCAACTCGCGCCAGGTGGAGTGCCCCATCGCCGTCTCGGTCAGGCGAGTACCGTCGAGCATCTCGGTCCAGAACTCCGAGTTGCCTCCGTCCTCGTCCCCCGTCAAGAAGCGGGTGACCTGGACGTACGGCGCCTGGCCGGCCCGGACGACGAGCGCGCGGACCGTGCGACCCGGCGGACAGCCCTCACGGATCTCTTGGGCGCTGAAGGGAGTCGGTCGGTCGCCGACCCGGAACTGGTGTGGATCGTCGGTCACGGAGGGGAGTCTAGTGACGAGACCCCTGAGCAGCGCGCTTCCTCGTTCATCTCTCACTCAGCGTTCGGCAATGTCACGCGAGATGACGATGACCGGATGCCGTGAACCTTCGCCGCCTCCCACTCAGCGACCGTGGCAAAGCCGCCGAGATTCTTGAACGGCCCAATGCCGGACGCATCCCAGACCTCGTCCGGATGTCGAGGATGGTGGGCACTTGGCCGGACCCAGGCTGCGCCGCTGTGTTCCCGTCCCAGGTGGACGCCAACATCGATGAAGACGTAGGACAAGTTCGGGCCGAGATAGAGCCGATCGACCGCCTCAGCGCGTGAGAGTTCCTCACCACTGACGTCCGACATGTCGAGGACAAATCGAGTCGGCAGTTCGACCGGGTGGCCAATCTGTTCGCTGGTATATGACGTCGCTCGCGCCAGCACCTCGTCGAATCGGCGCTCGAACTCCTGCCGTGACGTGCTCATGCGTCGGTCGGGGTGATGACACGTCGAGGGTCGCATCGCCCGCGCATCCTACGGCGCCGAAACGCGCACAAGACGCCAACGGTTCGCTCCAACAGTGCTTTAGTGGAATTATCCCGGGAGGGGCGGAACCAGCCCGATTTGAGCACGGATCAGGCGTGTTTTATCGTAATTCTTTCGATGATGTTGGCGACGTCCTCGGCCTTGTCGATCGTCTGCTCGAGGAGACCGTAGATCTCCTTCCACTTGATGAGCTCGATCGGGTGGCCGCCGCCGGAGAACAGGTCCGCGATGGCCTTGCGAGCGAGCTGGTCGCCTTCGTTCTCCAGCCGGTGGACCTCGATCCAGTACTTCTCCAGGCCCTTGAAGCCGCGCAGGTTGTTGAGCGCCTCCACAAGCTGCTCGCACTGGCGGACGATGATCACGGCCTGCTCGATGGCGACCGCGGTCGGCGCCTCGACTCGGTACAGGATGAACGTGTCCGCGGCCTCCTCGATGAAGTCGATGACGTCATCCAGGGCGCTGATGAGCGCGTGAATGTCCTCGCGGTCGAAAGGCGTGACGAACGTGGACTCGAGCTTGCGCCCGATCTCGTGGCTCATCTCGTCGCCGCGGTGCTCGAGATCGCGGATCTCGGCGGCCCGCGCCTCCGGCTGGTCGTAGGAGCGGAGCATTGCCTCGAACAGGCGGGCCGCACTGAGCACGTTCGCAGCGTCCTCCGCGAACATGTCGTAGAAGCGTTCTTCCCGGGGGATCAGGCTGAGCCGCACGTCGCAAGGGTAGCGGTCAACGAGCCGGATCGCCGCGGGCGCTGTCATGTGCGATGCTCGCGCTGTGGATGGGCTCGTCCTCGCCTTCATCGGGGTCCAGGCGGTGGTGATCGCGGTCGCGCTTGGGATCGCGTGGTCGCGCGGTCGGACACTCGACGCGATCAGTGAATCCCTGCGCGAGGCGGAGCTCGAGGGCAGCGCGTCGGCGCCTGATGAAAACCTGACCGATCGATTGCGCCGCCTGCGACGGCGCGCGGAGGGCGCAGAGTTCGCGCTCGTCCAGCGGCTGCGCGATCTCGCTTACCTCGCGGATCTCGTGGGCGTCGGCATCGTCCGCCTCACCGACGACCTGCGCGTCGAGGTCGCCAATACGGCGGCGCACGTATTCCTGCGGCGGCAGCCGGGTTCGATGGTGGGGCACACGGCCATGGAGGCGCTGGGCGACCACCGGGTCGAGGCGATCGCACGCGGCGCGCGCGAGGCGGGCTGGTCCAGCGGCGAGGTTGTCCTGGCCGACGAGGCCGGCGTGACGGGGGCGACGCTCGCAATTCGTGCTCGCCGATCGCCCATCCTCGGGATCTGGCTGGTCCTCGAGGACGTCGCGGAGCTGCGGCGCCTGCAGCGCATCCGTGCCGAGTTCATCGACAACCTGTCGCACGAGCTGCGCACGCCGATCACGACGATTGGGCTGCTCATCGAGACGCTCGGGCGCGACGCGGACGGCGCCGACGCGGCCGGTACCCCAGTGCCTCCGAAGATGCGCGAACGGATCGGCAAGCTGGAGGTGGAAACCGGCAACATTGCGCAGATGGTTGCCGAGCTCCTCGACCTTGCCCGCATCGAGAGTGGCGGCCGCCAGCTGCATCTCGACGACGTGGATCTCGGTGCCATCGCCTCGGAATCCGCGGAGCGACTCCGGACGTTCGCGGACCGGCAGGGCGTGACGCTGCGCGTCGAGGTCGATCCCGCCTTGCCGCCCGTGCGTGGCGAGGCTGCCCGGCTTGGGCAGGTCTTCGCCAATCTCGTCCACAACGCCGTGAAGTTCAGCCCCTCCGGCTCGGAGGTCCGTGTCGGCGTCCGACGCGCCGAAGTGTCGGTGGCGCGGCGGATGCTCGAGGGCTGGGTATCCGACGACGGACCTGGCGTCTCCGCGCCCGACCAGGCCCGGATCTTCGAGCGTTTCTACAAGGCCGATCGAACTCGAACCGCCGGCGGGGGCACCGGCCTCGGGCTCGCGATCGCGCGCCACATCGTGGAGGGCCACGGGGGCGAGATTCGAGTCAACTCCGAAGAGGGCAGGGGAGCGACGTTCACCTTCACGATCCCGATCTCCGACCCCGATCCAGCAACAACCGCGGCTGCGACCGCGGGGGCACCCTCGGCGCTCAGCACGAGGCTCGCGTGACCGACTCGTTGCACGTGGCAACGCTGAACCTGCGCAACATCGCCGACCGCTGGCCGGAGCGGATTCCGCTGCTCCTCGCGGACATGGCAGCGCTTCAGCCCGACCTCATCGGCCTCCAGGAGTGCGTATTTTCCGTAGGCCAGGACCGGCTCCTGGGCGCCGCCGGAGCGGGTCACTACGAGTCTCGCCACGCCTACGCCGGCAGGCCGGAATACGGCAATGCCGTGCTGGGCAAGGCGCCAATCCTGCTCGGCGACGGCGAGCGCCTGGACCTCGGGATGAACCGCTCGGCGCTTCGAGTCACCGCGTCGCTCCCGGGCGGCGCCAACCTCGATTTCGTGGTGACGCACCTCCATCACCTCGTCCCGGACGAGACCGCGCGCGAGGAACAGGCCAGGTCCCTCACGAGCTGGCTCGCACCAATCGAGGGGCCGCTCGTGGTCGTCGGGGACTTCAACGCCGAGCCCGTTGAGTCCACCTACACCGTCATGATCGAGGCCGGCTTCCGTTCATCGTTCGTCGAGGCCAACGGCGAAGAGCCGACAGTGACGTGGCCATCCGGTATCCAGGCGCCGGGCATGGACGTGGATGGCGAGCCCGGTTGCCTCGACTACATCTGGGTTCGCGGGCCGATTACGGTCGATGCCTGCCGGCTGGCGTTCGACCGCCCCGCGGTCGACGATCCGACGCTCTACCCGTCGGACCACTTCGGGCTCAGCGCCCGAATGCGAATCGGCGCCTGAGGGAGGGAGCCCATGGCAACACTGCGTCTCGCGCATCGGGGGGACTGGCGCGTCGCGCCGGAGAACTCGCTCGCCGCCATGCAGGCCGCGCTCCGCATTCCCGGCTGCGACGGGCTGGAGTTCGACGTGCGCAGCTCGTTCGACGACATCGCGGTGATCCTGCACGACGAAACCCTCGCGCGAGTCCAACGCATGCCGCTGACCTGCTCGACGCTCACCGCGGAGCAGCTCGCGGAGCATGGTGTGCCGACGCTCGGCGAGGTCCTCCGGACGATCGAATGCGACCCGTTCCTGGACGTCGAGCTGAAGGAGCCCGTGAAGGGCGCCATCGATGCCCTGGAGCTCGAGCGGGGCAGGACGGACGACGACGGACGACCGGTGCTCCGCAATGCGGTCCTGTCGTCCTTCCAGGCCCCGATCCTTGCCTGGCTCGCGCTGCAACGGCCCACCTGGCCGCGCTGGCTGAACGCCTACGACCTCTCGCCGGGGACGATCGAGCTCGCCACGTCGACCGGCTGCTCGGCGATCTCGGCGACGTGGCAGGGAATTGACGAAGACGGGGTCGCACGCGCAAGGGAGGCCGGCCTCGAGGTGGCCGCCTGGACGGTCCGCGACCTTGCGGACTACCAGCGTCTCGAGGCGCTCGGCGTTGTCGCGATCTGCGTGGAGGCTGACGCCCTCGACGGCTAGTCCGCTGTGGCTGGGTTAGTTCGGCTTGGTCGCACGGATGATCGCGGAGTGCATCCCGTCCGTGAGCTGGTGCGTCGGCACCACCTCGACGTCCGTGAGGCCGACCGCGCGGAGGCCGTCGCGCATCTCCCGGAATGACAGTGCACCAGCGATGCAGCCCACGTATGAACCGCGCTCCGCGCGCTGCTCAGGGCTGAGCAGGTCGTCAGCGACCACGTCACTGACGCCGACCCGGCCACCGGGCTTGAGGACGCGCGCGATCTCGGCGAAGACGGCCTGCTTGTCCGACGCGA
>JBDSZH010000163.1:0-9302 GCA_039925225.1 Candidatus Limnocylindrales bacterium
GCGACTGGGGCGGCGTGCGCGTCCTCGTCATCGCGCACTCAGCCAACTATTGGGCGCTCGACCACCTGCTCAACGGCAGGGACCTGGCGACGGCCGTCGCGGCCGGCATGACGTGGCAGCCCGGTTGGGAGTTCGTCGTACCCGATGGTTGGAGCCGCGCGTCAGGCTGAGCCGGGGCGCCCCGCCCGGACTGGGCGGGCACGGGTCAGTGGGGCGTTGTAACCCCGGCGCTGGCTTCCGGGACGGGCGCGATCATCGCAGTGGCGGAGTCGTCACCTTCCGCCGCCTCGACCTCGATTCGCTTGGGCAAATCCTCGACCTTGATCGGGAAGTGGCACGCGACGTGGTGACCCGGGGCGACCTCGATGAGCGGCGGCACCTCCACCGCGCAGCGCTCCTGGGCCTGGAAGCAGCGCGTCCGGAAGACGCAGCCGCTGGGCGGGTCAATCGGGCTCGGGAGGTCGCCCTGGAGCAGGATCCGCGACCGCTGCCGCTGGCGCTCGGGATCCGGGATCGGCACGGCCGACAGGAGCGAGTGCGTGTATGGGTGGAGGGGGGCCGAGTAGATCACGTCTCGGGGGGCGCTCTCCATGATGCGACCGAGGTACATGACCGCCACGCGATGCGAGATTTGTCGGACGACTGCGAGGTCGTGGGCGACGAACAGGTACGCGACGCCGAAGTCTTCCTGAAGGTCGCGCAGCAGGTTCAGGATCTGCGCCTGGATGGAGACGTCGAGCGCCGAAACGGGCTCGTCGCAGACGATGAACTTCGGGCGTAGGGCGACTGCGCGTGCGATCCCGATGCGCTGCCGCTGCCCGCCGGAGAATTCGTTCGGGTACCGGTTGTAATGCTCGGGGTTCAGGCCGACTCGCTCCATCAGCTCGTAGACGGCGTTCTTCACGCCGCCGGTGGGCTTGACCCCCTGGATGTCGAAGGGCGCGCTGATGATCGTGCCAACCGTGTGGCGCGGGTTCAGGGCGTTGTACGGATCCTGGAAGATGATTTGGGCCTTTCGCCGGAATGGCGTCAGTTGGCCCATGGACAGCTTCGTGATGTCCTCGCCGTCGACCACGATGTTCCCGTCCGTTGGGGCAAGGAGCCGAAGAATCGTGCGCCCGGCCGTGGACTTGCCGCACCCGCTCTCGCCCACCAACCCGAGCGTCTCGCCCTCGTTGAGGTTGAGGTCGATGCCGTCGACTGCCTTCACGTGGGCGACCGTCCGGGGCAGGATTCCGAGGCCCGACCCCTTCACCGGGAAATACTTCCTGAGGCCGGTGACCCGCAGGATCTCCTTCGACGTGACCGTCATTCGGCGGCACCCGCGACCGCCGCCGGGGCGGCGGTGAGTTCGGCGAGGGCCTCGATCGCGATCTCGCGCCGCTCCGCGGTCGGGATGTGGCACCGAACGAGGTGATCCTTCTCGCTCGCGAGCAACTCCGGGCGCACGGTCGAGCAGGCGTCATCCGGTACGCGGTCCGTGTACTTGCAGCGCGGGTGGAAGACGCATCCGGACGGATGCTTGAGCGGCGACGGAGGATTTCCCTTGATCGGGTCGAGCCGGTCGATCCGACGGTCCATTCGCGGGATGGAGGCGAGCAGTCCAAGCGTGTAGGGCATCTCCGGCGTCGCGTACAGGCGATTCGTCGGAGCTGCCTCTACAACGCGGGCCGCATACATCACTGCCACGTCGTCAGCCACGTCGGCGACGATGCCGAGGTCGTGCGTGATCAGGACGACCGCGGTATCGAACTCAGACTGCAGCTTCGCGATCAGGTCGAGGATCTGCGCCTGCACCGTCACGTCAAGCGCCGTCGTGGGCTCGTCCGCGATGAGCAGCGCAGGCGAGTTCATGAGTGCCATTGCAATCATCACCCGCTGCCGCATCCCGCCTGACAGCTGGTGCGGATAGTCGTCGATGCGGCGCTTCGGCGCCGGGATCCCGACGCGATCAAGCATCTCGATCGCCTCTGCGCGGGCGGCCGACTTGCTGACATTACGGTGCACGCGGGCCGCCTCGGCAAGCTGTGCACCGATCCTGTAGAACGGGTGGAGGCTTGACATCGGGTCCTGGAAGATCATCGCCATCTTGGAGCCCCGGTACTTCCGAACGGAGCCCTCGGGCATACCGACCAGTTCCTCCCCGTCAAGCCAGACCTCGCCGGTGACGGATGCCGACTTCCGGTTCACGAGGCCCATGATGGCGAGGGCCGTCACGCTCTTGCCCGAGCCGGACTCACCGACGATCGCGAGGGTCTGGCCGCGCGCGACGGAGAGGGACACCCCATCCACGGCGGTGACCAGGCCGTCCTCTGTCGGAAACTTGACGCCGAGGTTGTTGACGATGAGGTACGCCTCGGGCACCGGCTTCTCGGTCTGCCGCAGGTGGTCCGGCTGCCTCATGACAGGCGGACGCGCGGATCGATCACCGCGTAGAGGAGATCGACCACGAGGTTGGCGACGATGATCAGCGTCGACGTGAGCAGCGTGATGCCCGTGATGAGGGGCAGGTCCGAATCGAGCACCGACCTGACAATGAGCGACCCGAGACCGGGTAGCCCGAAGATGTTCTCGGAGATGATCGCCCCACCCATCAGACCGGCCAGATCCAGGCCGGCTGCCGTCACGATGGGGGTCAAGCCGGCACGGAGCGCATGCTTGACCACGACCGTGCGTTCGGGCAGGCCCTTGGCGCGCGCCGTGCGCACGTAGTCATCGTTCAGGACCTCGAGGACCTGGTTGCGCGTCAAGCGCATGTAGAACGCCGTGTACAGGATCGCGAGGACGATCCAGGGCAGGATCATCGTCTGCAGGAACCTGCCCAGGTTCTCGAACGGGCTGATATACGACGGGATGGGTAACAGCTTCATCTGGATGACGACGAAGAAGAGGAGGACGAGGCCGAAGAAGAACGATGGGAAGGAGTAGCCGATCAGCGATACGCCCATGATCAGCCGATCCGGCCAGCGACCGCGTTTCAGGGCCGCGACGATGCCCAGGCTCACGCCCACGCTGATCCACATGATGAACGCGCCGATGGCCAGCCAGAAGGTGACCGGCGCGGCCTTGGCAATGAGGTCGAGCACCTGCGCGTGCCTGCTGTAGGAATAGCCGAGGCAGGGGGCCGCGCAGATGATCGGCTCAGGTGAATCCGGCGAAAAAGTGCGGCCAACGAAGATGGCGCCGACGAACGTCGTGTACTGCTCAAGGAGCGGCCGGTCGTAGCCCAGCCGGATCCGATTGGCGTTGAGGATCGCCGGCGTACAGACCTTGCCGCACGACAGCCGCGCGGGATCTGATGGCAATGCCTGGAACAGGAGGAACACGCTCACGCTTAACAGGAACAGGAGCATGATCATCAGCAGCAACCTGCGGATGACGTACGCCATCACGTGATCGGCCCTCCTGGTACGCCAGATGCGCGATCCGGGGGGAGCGGCGGTGCCGCTCCCCCCGGATCGCCGAACCTACTCTTTACTGGATGACGTACATCTCTGCGTACGGCCATGAGCCGTAGGCAGCCCATCGGTACACCGGAGCGACGCGGTCGCCGGCGATGGTCTGACTCTTCCCGAAGAACGTCGGGATCGCGAACACGTTCTCGGTTGCGTACTTGTTGAGGTCCTGCCAGAGCAGGGCCTGCTTGGCCCGATCAGTCTGCGCGAACGCTTCGCCGATCTTGGCCTCGAACGCGGCGTCCTTGACGTGCGAGAGGTTCCAGCCACCCTCATCGGTGAACAGCGGCGGGATGACGGTGCTGGCATTGGGCCAGTCCGCGCCCCAACCGGCAACTCCGAATTCGTGGCCATTGGTGAAGACAACGCTGTAGTACCCGCTCGGAATCGGGTTCGCCGTGACGGTGATGCCAGCCAAACCCAGCGACGCGATGACGATCGCAGCCGTTCGCCCATTGGTCGGGCTGTCTGAGAAGTCGAAGGTGAGTGCGGGCATCGGCTCACCGGATTCCGTAATCAGCTTCTTGGCGAGCTCGGGGTCTCCGCTGTCGGGGACCGCCTGGCCGAAGAACTTCGTGTAGAACCCAGTCTCTGCGTAGTCCGCGCCGATGTTCGGCTTGATGAAGCCGTCGCCGTAACCTCCGTAGAAGTCGCCGCCGACGTTCGCCAGGATGGCCTTGCGGTCAAGCGCCACGGCCATGGCCTGGCGGTGCTTGACGTTCTTGACCTTCTGGACGTTGACGTAGTAGTAGCGCGAGTAGGGGTCAAAGCCGCTGATCGCGCGACTGGCGTATTCCGGAAGTGCAGTGTCCGAATCGGCGAACAGCGTGGCCAGGTTCTCCGGCTGGACCCCACCGTACTGCATTCCGAACTGGTCGTCGCCCGAGGGCGTGATCAGGCGCTGGTCCAGGACCTTCGGGTCGATACCGAAGTCGACCTGCCACTTGTCGGGATATGCCTTGCGGTAGGTATCGCTCGACTCTTTCCAATTTGGATTGCGCACGAGGATCATCTTGCCGCCGTTGCCGGTCGAGTAGCTCTCGACCATGTACGGGCCGTTCGACCACGCGAGGTGACCGGGCTGGCCGTACGTCTCACCGGAGTCCACGCCGGGGTGATCCGTCGGGTTCGGCACAGCGCCGAAGCCGAGGGTCGTGGTGTAGTTGAAGTCCGCGTGGGGGCCGTTCAACTTGAACGTGATCTTGTTGCCGTCGCAGGTGACGGCCTTGTCGAAGTCTTCCTGACCGGTCTTGTCGTACGGGCCGTAGTACCCCGACAGGAACCCGGACTTCTTGTCCTTCTCGTCGGTGATGGGGTTCGCAGGGATATCGAGGTACGCAACTGCGTACGTCGGACCCTGGTTGATCACGTTGTTCGCGAAGGTTCGCGACACGCCGTACTTGAGGTCCGCGCACGTGACCGCAGAACCGTCCTGCCAGGTCAGGCCGTCTCGCAGCGTGAAGCTCCATTCGCTTCCATCTGCGTTCGGCGTACCCAGGTCGGTGGCCATATCCGGGACGAGCGACGTGCCCTGAACCGGATCGGGATCGATCTTGTAGGCCACGAGGGAGCGGTAGATCGTGGCCCCAAAGAACGCGAGGTCCTCGCCCGTGTAGGCGCGCTGGGGATCGATCTGGTTCCACTCAAGGCTAGTGTTTGGCTGCAGCAGGAAGAGCGTTCCGCCCTTCTTCGATGTTTCGGTCGCGCCAGGACCGGCAGTAACGCCTGGCCCCGCGGTCGTAGCTGGGCCAGTAGGCGTAGTTCCGGTACCGCAGGCCGCGATCAGCAGCGCCGAAACGACGCTGACCGCAAACGTACGGAATAACCACGATTGGGATCGCACCATTCATTTCCTCCAACGAGTTCCCCGGGCCGGTCCCGGAGCAACCTTGCATCTGATCATACACGCAGACACTCAAGGCAAGTGGCGGCGTGGTAAGTAGCGCGCGCGCCGACGGCCTCCAGTCGCCAACGTTCGGGCATTCGGCCGGTTAGCGGATGACCTTGGGATCGAGGGCGTCCCGGAGGGCGTCGCCGAAGAGATTGAATGAGACGACGAGGACGACGAGCACCGTTCCCGGGATGAACAGGTAGGTCGGGACGACCTTGAAATAGGCAACGGAGTTGGCAAGCATGGCCCCGAACGTTACGTCCGGCGGCAGGGTGCCCACTCCCAGGAAGGACAGGGCCGCCTCGAGGCCGATGTACGCCGGCAGCGTGAGCGTCGTATACACCAGGATCGGGGCCCACAGGTTCGGGAGGATCTCGCCGAACAGGATCCGCCGACGGGGGGCACCCATCGCCACGGCGGCCTCGACGAACTCACGCTCCCGCAGGCTGAGGACCTGGCCTCGCACGATCCGCGCGAGATACGGCCAGCCGAAGAAGCTGATGATCAGGATCAGATACGTGATCCGCGATGGATTGCCCTCGGGGACGCCAATGTCGGTGAGGCGCTGCGTCAACGCGCCTGACATCGCCAGGATGATCAGGAGGAAGGGAAACGCGAGGATCAGGTCCATCAGGCGCCCGATCAGTGTGTCGGCGAGGCCGCCGCTGTAGCCGGCCACGATCCCGATGACCGTACCGATGAACACAGTAACCACGGTGGCAGACGTCGCGATGACCAGTGAGATCCGGAGACCGAAGAGCAGCTGGGCGAAGATGTCGCGGCCCGTTCCCCACTCCACGCCGAGCGGATGCTTGGGGCTGATCCCGCCCATCTCGCCGAACGGCTTGCCGCCGAGGCCGCTGATCGACTCTTTATCGAAATCGTACGGACTGATGCCGGCGAAGCCCGCGACCACAGGGCCAAGGATCGCGACGCCGTAGTACACGATGAGCACGAAGAAACAGATGACCGCGACCTTGTCGCGACGGAGCCGCGCCCAAACGATCTGCCGGAGGCTACGACCAACCATACGGCCGGAGAATAGCGGTTACCGAACCCGTGTCAAACGCCGGTCCGGCAGGGCTCAGTCCGGCCCTCGTGACCGTCGCTGGATTCGTGCCGTGGGCGATGCTCGGCCGGCATGCAGTCCAGCGCGTCGTGTGCGGGCCGTAGGCCAAGGTCGGTCAGGCCTCCGCGGTGAGGCGCTCGTACGCGCCGGCGTCGAGCAGGCCGGCCACCTGGGCGGGATCACCGACGCGGACGCGGATCATCCAGCCGCGCCCGAAGGGGTCGCTGTTCACGAGCTCCGGCGCCCCGGCGAGATCGCCGTTGACTTCGACCACCTCACCCGAAAGGGGCGCATACAGGTCGCTCACGGCCTTCACGGACTCGACGACACCGAACGTCGCGAACTGGTCGACGGTCTTGCCCATTTGCGGCAGGTCGACGAAGACCACGTCGCCGAGCTGGCGAGCCGCGAAATCGGTCACGCCGATCGTGGCGGTGTCGCCATCGATGCGGACCCACTCATGATCCTTCGTGTAGCGCAGGTCCGCGGGGACCATTCGGGCATGCCTCCTACTTGGCTGGGGCGGCTCTCTTGTAGAAGGGCAACGGCACGACCTCCGCGGAGACCGGCTGCTCGCGAACCTCGACGGCCAGTATCGTACCCGGCTCGGCATCAGCCGGCGCGACGTACGCCATCGCAATTGGGCGACCCAGGGTCGGCGACTGTGTGCCGCTCGTCACGACACCGGTGCGCCGGTCGCCGGCCAGCACCGGATAGCCGTGCCGTGCGATCCCCCGACCGGTGATCGACAGACCCACGAGCCGCTTCGCCGGGCCGTCGCGGCCAACCTTGGCGAGCGCCTCGCGGCCCACGAAGTCGCCGGGCTTCTCCAGCTTGACCACGCGTCCCAGACCGGCCTCGAACGGGTTCGTCGCCCGGTCCAGCTCGTTGCCGTAGAGCGGCATGCCGGCCTCGAGCCGAAGGGTGTCGCGCGCTCCGAGCCCGCAGGCACTGACGTTCGCGGCCGCGCCGGCCTCGGCGAGGGCCGTCCAGATCTCCGGGCCGCGATCCCAATCGACGAAGACCTCGAACCCGTCCTCGCCCGTGTAGCCGGTCCGCGCGACCATCGCCCGGATCCCAGCGACCTGGCCCTCGGCGATGGCGTAGTAGCGGAGGCTGGTCAGGTCCACGTCGGTGAGCGGCGCGAGGATCCCGGCGGCGAGCGGCCCCTGGATCGCGACGAGCGACGTCGCCAGAGAGCGGTCGTCCAGGATGGCGCGCCAGCCCGCGAGCCGCGCACCCAGCTCCTCCGAGACGACCGGCCCGTTGCTCGCGTTGGCGACGACGAGGAAGCGCTCCGACCCGAGGCGATAGACGATCAGGTCGTCGATGACGCCACCGTCCGGCGCGCAGATCATCGAATACTGCGCGCGGCCCACGGCGAGCGTCCGCGGATCCGTGATCAACGCGGCCGCAAGGGCATCGCCCGCGTCGTCGCCCTCGACGAACAGCTCGCCCATGTGCGACAGGTCGAACAGGCCAGCGCGCTCGCGGACGGACTTGTGCTCGTCCAGGATGCCCGCGTATTGGACCGGCATCAGCCAGCCGCCGAACTCGATCAACCGCGCGTTGAGGGCGCGATGGATCTCGATGAGTGCCGTTTCGTGGAGCGCGGTCTCGAGTGGCCGGTCGGTCATGCGGCGCCGGCGCCTTCCCGCGCGTCCAGCCGCGCGGCGGCGTCGGCGACGAGGTCGCGCTCCGTGGCGAAGGTCAGGATCTCGCCGGCCTCGTCGAACGGGACCCAGCGCACGCGCTCGAACTCCGCGTCGTGCCGGGAGAGATCCCCACCGGTCGGCGCCATCAGGTAGTAGTGGACGGTCTTGTGGATGCGCGCCCCGTCTTGGACGAAGTCGTACTCGATCGAGCGAAGCGGCTCGAGGATGCGCACCTCCAGGCCAGTCTCCTCGCCGACCTCGCGCAGGGCCGTCTCCTCCACGGTCTCACCGGGGTCCGGAGTGCCCTTCGGCAGGGTCCAGGTCACAGAATCCCGGCCGCGGCGGCGCATGCCGACGACGAGTGACGGGCGATTGCCTTCTGCGCTGACGACGACGCCGCCGGCTGAAGTCGCGAGCGCGGCCCTCAGGCGCGCCACGGCGCCGCGTGGGCGCTCGGGTGGCGCAGGCCCAGCGACCGTCCCCAGGTCAAGGTGTATGCGGGCCGAACACGTCCATCCGAGTGGCGCACGGGCCGGGTCGCGGCGATGGAGCGCGTGTCGCGTCGGAGGTGCGCGAGCGGCGAGGGCTGGTCACGCAAGAGCACGGTCAGGCGCGTTGGGGCGGGGCTGAACGCGCGGCCCGCGCCGAGACCGAGCCGGCGCTGGCGACTGCCGCTCGAGGCCCTCGGAAAGCGGTTCGCCGGCCGCACTGCGTACCGAGCCGTGATGCTGTGCTCCATCGTCTGGCAATGGTACCGCGTCAATCCGGCATCGCAAGCAAATGGCGCATCGATTCGGCGGCTTCCGGCGCAAGCGAGCCACGCGATTGGGCGAGCGCGATCTCGCGCTCGGCGGCGGCCCGGTAGAGCGGAAGTGCCGCGGGCGCGAGACGAGCGAGCGCGTCGAGGTGGCGTGCGAGCGTGCCGACATCGCCGCGAGTCATCGGCCCGGTGAGAGCGGCGCGGATGCCGAGGGCTCGCGCGTTCCCGAGGGTCTGCTCGATGAGCCCGCCGTAGACGGCGAGGGAGCCCTGTTCGTCGAGGCCCGCCGCGGCGCCCAGCTCCGCGATCGCGTCGAGCAGCGCGACGAACCCGCCGGCCGCGAGTACCGCCGCCGCGTGATAGGCCGCCTTGCTGCCGGGGGCGAGCCGGACGGCAGTGGCCCCCAGGGCTTCGGCCATGTCCGCGAGGTTGGCGAGCAGCTGGTCGTCGCCCTCGACGGCGATGGTCGCGC
>JBDSZH010000164.1:0-12028 GCA_039925225.1 Candidatus Limnocylindrales bacterium
GTCAGCTGGTGGTGAGCGAGGCCAGGGGCTACTACCCCGGTACCGCGGGGCGCCCGCATCCCGGGCCGGCGTCCGTGGCGATCTCCTGCGAGATTCGCGACGGGATCGTGGCGCACGCCCGGCGCGAAGTCCCGAACGAGGCCTGCGGCATCGTGCTGGGCGACCGGGCCGCAGCCGACGGTGGCCGCGCGCTGCGCTGGGCGCCGCTCGGGAATCCGCTCGCGTCGCCGTATCGCTACGCCATCGACCCCGATGACCTGCTCCGGCTGACCATCGAGACCGACGACGCGGACGAGGTCTTCTGGGCGATCGTCCACTCGCACGTCTCCTCGCCGGCGAGACCGTCCCCGACCGACCTGCTCGAATCGCACTACCCGGACGCGCTCTACGTGCTGGTCTCGCTCGATCCCGCCGAGGGGGACCCCGCCACCGGCGCTCCGAGCCTGCGCGCCTGGCGAATCGTGGACGGCGGGGTCCACGAAGTTGCCATCACGATCCGGGACTGACCCGGAGCGGGCGGCACGCCTAGCCGGGCGGCACGCCTAGCCGGGCGGGCCATCCTCCACTACTCGCCCGGCGTCAAGTGGCACCACCCGGTCGAACGAGCTGGCGACGAAGCGGGCGTCGTGGCTGATCGCGACGACGGTTCGACCCTCCGTGGCGAGCGACGCGACGACCGCCGAGACGCGCGCGATCTCGAGTGTGTCGAGGCCCATCGTCGGTTCGTCGAGCACAACGATGGGCGTCCGCATCGCCAGCACGCAGGCGAGCGTCAGCAGGCGCCGCTTCGAGGGACCGAGGTCGTACGGGTTCGCCGCCGCTCGGCCCGCCAGGCCGACCCCGTCAAGCGCCGCCGCGACCGCCGTCTCGAGCGCACGCCCGCGCAAGCCCACGTTGCGCGCCCCGAACGCGACCTCCGCGCGGCACGTTCGCGCGAACAGCTGCCGGTCCGGGTCCTGGAAGGTGAGGCCCACCACGCGTGCGAGCTCGGCGACGCGCCGCCCTTCGGTCGGAACGCCGTCGATCAACACCCGCCCGGCCGTCGGGCGGAGAAGGCCATTCCAGTGCCGGACGAGCGTCGACTTGCCGGAGCCATTCCGGCCCACGATCGCGACGCGCTCCCCGCGCTCGATCGATAGATCGAGGCCGTCCAGCGCCCTCGTCCCGTCCGGGTACGCATGCACGAGGCCCTCGCAGCGGATCACGCGGGCACCGGCAATCGACCGGCATCGATCGCGACGACCCGAGCGCCGAGTGACGCCAGGAGCTCCCGATCGTGCTCGGCGATCAGCAGCGCCGTCCCGGCGCGGGCGAGGGAGCGAAGGGCCTCGCCCACGAGCCGGCGCCCATCTGGATCGAGTTCGGCGACGGGCTCATCGAGCACGAGCGTGCGCGGCCGCATGGCGAGCATCGAGGCGATCGCGACGAGCTGCATCTGTCCGCCGGACAGCCGGTCCGGCCGGCGTTCAGCGAGCTCCTCGATGCCCAGCGCCGTGATGGCGGCACGCGTCCTGGCGACCGACTCGTCGACCGGCAGTCCCAGGTTCACCGGGCCGAGAGCGACCTCCTCGAAGACCGAGCCGCCGATGGCGGACAGCTGGCTCGCGGGATTCGCGAACACGATGCCGACTCTGCCCGCGAGCTCGTGGATCGCGAGGCCACGGACGGAAACACCGTCGACCAGCACCTCGCCCGTGAGCTCTCCGCCGATCGACGCCGGCGCGAGCCCGCACGCGACAAGGCAGACGGTCGACTTGCCCGCCTGATTGGGCCCCGCGAGCCCGACGATCTCGCCGTCATCGACGCGGAGGTTTACCCCATCCAGTGCGAGCCGCCGATAGACCGGGTAGCGGTACGAGACGGAGCGAAGTTCGAGGGCCACGGGTCAGGGCAGCCGCGGGAGGAAGCCGGTCATCGACCCGGCGAGCACGGCCGCGAGGCCTGCGAGCAGCAGCCAGCGGGCGAGGCGCTGGCTGCCCGTGTCCGGGGGCGCCCACAGGAGATGGCGCCGGCCCGGGCGTCCGAACGCGCGGGCCTCCAGGGCCAGTGACCTCGCCTCTACCTGGTGGATTGCCCCGAGCACGATCGGCCCAGCGAGCGGCACGACCGCCGCGAGTCGCCGAAGCACGGTTCCTTCCGTATCGAGGCCGCGCGCCCTCTGGGCATCGCGGACGTCCCGTGCCCGCGCTGCCAGTGCCGGCACGGCGCCGACGACGGCACCCAGCGCGAACGCCGGGCGCGGCGAAACGCCGCGACGTTCCAGATCCGCGATGAGCGCTCGAACCGGTGTCGTCAGCCCGAACAGGGCGAGCGCGCTCGCCATCACCACGAGGCGCAAGACCACGCGAGCGGCGAAGTCCGCGCCCTCGAGGGTCGCGTCGAACGGGCCAAGCGCGAACAACACCGTGGCACCCGGTCGCGTGAACACGGACACGAGTCCGACAGCGATCGCGAGGGGCAGCGTCACGAGGATCGCGCTGACCATAACTCGCCGGAAAACGCCCGCCACGACCGCGCCAGGCGCCACGAGCATCGCGAAGAGCAGCACGGGTGCGATGTAGCCGCCGAGGGCCAGGCTCGCCAGGGTCGCGACGGCAGCCAGGACCGCCTTCGTCAGGGGGTTGAGGCGGTGGTAGGGAGACGGCGTCGCGGGCGCGAGGCGAGCGAGGACCGCGGCGTCAGCGACCTCGATGGCGATCGGTCAGTCCTCGATGGTGCCGAGCGCCCGCTCGCCCTGCGGGAACCGCGCGGCGACGCGCCGGGAAACCGCGCCGAGGATGGAGAACACGATCAGGTAGGTCACGGTCTTGTCGATCGGGTCGGAGATGAGTGACTGCTGGAGCACGGCCTGTTGAAGGTCTGAGCCGGCCTGCTGGAACGCCGCCACGAGCAGGTCCGTGCCGGATCCGGTGACGCCGCCGAAGACGAGCGCCGCGATCGGCGCCGCGATGAACGCCGACACCACCCCGCACGCCGCGCCCGCGACGAGCACGTACACGACGCCCAGGTCGCGGTCGCGGGCGAGCCGGAGGACGAGCGCAACGAGCGCCAGCGCCACCACCAGCGCGACCACGACGCCGAGGACGACGAAGAGCGGATCGATTGTGCCGTCGGTGAACAGCTGGAAGCACAACGGAGATCCCGCAGCGGTGCCGTTGCTCAGCTCGCCGGGGCAGAGGCCGTGGTAGAAGGGCAGGATTCCGTACCAGGTGAGGGCTCCCAGCACCACCAGCGCAGCGAGCAGGCCGGCGCCGAGCCCTGCCGGCGACGTGCCCGGACGCGATCGAAAGACGCCCGCGTACCCGAACACGCCCGCGAGCAGCCCGATCTCCACGGCAACGATCGCGAACGGCCACGCGAACGGCGACCCGAACGGGGTGCCCGCGAGCAGGAACGTCCAGGCGAGATTCGTGAGGAGCCCCGTGGCGGCGCCCGCCAGGGGCCCGGCAAGGACCCCGACGAGGATCGTGCCGACCGAGTCGAGGTAGACCGGTAGCTTCAGCGCCGTCCCGACCGTCTGCCCAAGCACAACGTTGATCGCGATCGCGATCGGCATGAGCACGATCGTGCGGGTCGAGAACTGGCGGGCGATCGAGTCCAGGCGGCGGGTCTGGAGCCACTCAACCATCGCGTAGGCAACGAACCCGACGACGAGGCCGACCGCGAGGACGAGCATGAATTGATTGGCGCCTGCGGGAATCTCGCCAGCGCCCGGGGTCGCGTCGAACGCGCCCGACACGGCGAGGCCGGCGAGGATCGTGGCGACCGTCGCCAGGCCGGCGATGATCACGCGCAGCCAGGTGCCTCGCATCACGGGCGTCTAGGGTGCCACGACTGCGCGAGCGGCGGCCAGCCCGCCGACGCGATCGACGAACCGATCGAGGAACGTCGTCGCGTCGCCCTCGACGGCGACATCGAGGTTCGGTGGGTGGCCCGCGATGCCGCGCCAGTCCGCGACGGTCATGCCGTGCGCCAGGCCGGGGCCTGCCTCGACGTCGACGAAGACAGGCTCGGTTCGAACGAGCGACCGATCGATTGCCGCCGCGACCACGAACGGATCGTGGACGAACGCGCCGTAGAAGCCGTCGAAGCGGTCGTGGAACTCGAAGTAGAAGCGGAGCGCGTCGCCGAGGAAGCGCAGCATCGGGTTTGCCGCGACCGTGCCGATCAGCCGCCCAGGCTCCGACGCCATGGCATCGGCATCAGCCAGGTCCGCGCCCGCACGGCGGGCCAGCGCGCCGAGGTGGGCCGGCCGCAGGACCGCACGCTCGGTGACGTCCAGGCCCATCGCGACCGGGCGGATCGCCGGCAGCGTGTCCCGATCGGCCGCACGATCGGCGGCATCGGCGGGCCGCCAGGCCGCGAAGACGGCCCTTGCCGCGTCCGGGTCGACGTGCATGTTCCACTCAGTCGTCGGCGTGGTGTTGCCCGGGCCGCGGTATGCGCCGCCCATCACAAACACGGCGCGGAGCAGGCTCGGGAGCGAGGGCTCCCGCTCCAGCGCGACCGCCAGATTCGTGAGCGGTCCGAGGGTGACGAGCGCGACCTCGCCGGGCCGCGCCCGCGCGAGCGCGATGATCCGGTCCGCCGCTGCGTCCGCCTCGAGAGCGCGCGACGGCGGCGGCAGCACCGCGTACCCGATCCCCATCGGGCCGTGGGTTTCCGGCGTCGTCTCGAGTTCCTTGACGAGCGGCTGCTCGCGCCCCAGCACGACTGGCACGTCGATGCGCCCTGCGAGCTCCAGGACAGCCCGCGTGTTCTCGGCTACCTGGAGGGCGCCCACGTTGCCGCCGATACAGGTCACCGCGAGCAGGTCCACCTCGGGCGAGGCGCACGCGTACAGGAGTGCGAGGGCATCGTCGATCCCGGTGTCGACATCAAGAATCATCGGGATGCGATCGGCCATCAGCCGAATGCTAGCGACGGACGAGATGGAACAGCAGCGCTGAGCGGTCCGGCGCGTCGCCGTTGGCCCGGCTCGCACCGAGCCGCCGAGCCCATGTCGAACCCGAGGCGACGACCTCGGCGTGCGTTGCGGGTCGGCCGAACTCCAGCTCGAAGCCATGCCGGGCGAACGAGCCGGCGACGACCTCCGCGAGACCGCTCGCATCCGTGGGAACGCCACCGAGACCGTCGCGAACCGACGGCGCGATGAGGAGATCCAGGGCACCGCGATCCGCCACCAGCGCCGCGGCACCGGCCGCGACCGCCTCGTCCAGGCCGACGCAGCCGCGCAGCAACGAGCCCCACGGGAACTGCACGGTCACTCGCTCGGCGACGCCGCGCAGGTCTCGCGGCGGTGCCTCCGCAGCGGCGAGGATGAACGCGGCGTTCGGGAGTCCGCCCTTGCGCGCTGGTCCCGCGGCACGGCGCGATAGCTCGGCCATGGCCGCGGCACTCGCATCCATCCCGATCACGAGGGTTCGCGGGTCACGGGCCGCTGCGGCGAGCACGGCTCGACCGTCACCCGTGCCGATATCGATCGTCACCCGCTGGTGGCGGTCGACGAGATCGGCAACCTACCCGACGTCCACCTCGAGCAGGCGGCGTCCGACGACGAAGCGAATCATGGGCCGGAGGATAGCGGAACCCTGGGACTCGGCCACTTCCGCGGTCACTCGAGTGGCGCGACGGCGAACTGGACCGCGAACTGCTTGCACCAGATGACGACGCTGCGGAGTCCGCTCACGTCCGTTCCCGATGGCACCTCGTAGTTGAAGCTGCCGTCCGTGGCCTTCAGCGTGCCCAGCTCCAGCGCGTCCTGGGTGTAGCCGCCGGCGTCGGGCGACAGGTAGACATACAGGTCAGGCCCGTTCTGCACCGAGAACTCCTCGAACCGGACTATCCACGTGCCGGGTTCGGTTTCGACCAGCCTGGCCGTCCCGCTGCCGAAGTGGAACTCGTCAGCCCCCGTGAACTGGCCGGTTCTCGAGAGGCCGACGCTGCCCCCTGGCACGGCGGTGCCGCCCGGGGTTGAGGGCGTCGATGTCGCGGCGGCCGTCGTCGGGCCGGGCGCCGGCTCGACGAGCGAAGTCCTGATGAACAGCGGCGAGCCGAGATACCAGGCCGTCGGCAGGCCGATGGCGAGGACGACCACGGCCGCGAGCGCGGTGCGCGCCGGATGGCGACGGGCTGCGGCAGGCCAGCCGCGCCGGCGCGCGATCAGGACGAGCACCACGAACCCGATACCCAGCCCGATTGCGATTGGTACCCGCAATGGGTACAGGCTGGTTGCGAAGAAGCGCTCCAGGTCGCCGAGAATTTCCATGTGCCGTAGCATCGCGGTCCCACGTGACGCCTCCGTGACGCCGGGGTCCCGTGCGGCAGGCCTCCCGCCTACACTCCCGGCGTGACGAGCGGCAGCCCCACGACTCGCCCGATCGGGCCGTACGAGCGGCTTGCCGCCGAAGTCCACGAATGGGATCCCCGGACCGTGGAGGTCGCGAGCATGGTCGCCGACCTCATCCGCGCGCACCGCGCGGACCTCGTGGTCGAGCACATCGGCAGCACATCGGTCCCGGGTCTGCCGGGCAAGGGCATCGTGGACCTGTCGATCGAAACCTCGCCCGCCGACATTCCGGGCGTCGTGGCGATGCTCTACGAGCTCGGATTCCAGCCGCAGCCCGGTCCGGACCCATGGCCGCCCACCCGCCCGATGCCCGTTGGGTCGCTGGACCTGGACGGCACGAAGTACAGGATCCACCTCCACGTGCAGCCGCATGGCGGCGACTTCCCGCGCGACATCGCCTTCCGCGACGCACTCCGTGACGACCCCGAGCTGCGTCGCCAGTACGAGGACCTCAAGCGCGGCATCACCGATTCAGGCCCGGTGGAGGGGCTCCGCTACACGCACTCGAAGACCGCCTGGATCCTCCAGGTCTACCGGCGGCTCGGGTTCGCGCCACCGCCGATCTCGCCGCCATCGACGATCGGGATCCTCGGCGGCGGCCAGCTCGGGCGGATGCTTGCGCTCGCGGGCCGCGAGCTCGGCTACCGGATCGCCGTGCTTGACCCGGATCCGGACGCGCCGGCCGCGAGCGTCGCGGATCGGATCGAGGTCGCCACATACGACGACGTCGTCGCCGCCCAGCGGCTCGCCGCGGAGTGCTCCGTGATCACGTATGAGCTGGAACACGTGGGCCAAGCCGTCGTCGCGGCGCTGGACGACCGGCGCCGGCCAATCCGCCCGGGACCGTATCCGCTCAAGCTCACCGCCGACCGGCTGGCCGAGCGGCGGTTCGTCGAGGCGAACGAGGGCACCGTCGCGACCTGGCGTGAGGTCGGCAGCCCCGCCGCCGTACTGGAGGGCGCCGCGGAGCTCGGCTATCCGGTGCGGGTCAAGGCGGTCCGCGGCGGCTACGACGGCCGGAGCCAGGTGCGCATCGATCGAACTGACGGGATCGAGGCCCTCGACGGTCGCCTCGGCTGGCCCGCGCTTCTCGAACGCGAGCTCGCGTTCGAAGCGGAGCTCTCGGTCGTCGTCGTCCGCAACGTTGATGGCGTCAGCCGCACGTTCCCGCTCGCGCGCAACCGACACGACCGCGGCATCCTCGTCGAGACCGTCGTTCCCGCGGGGGTCCCGGCAGCGATCGAGGAGGAGGCGGCGTCGCTCGCGAAGAACCTCGCGACGTCGATGGGCCTCGTGGGCACGCTGACCGTGGAGCTGTTCCTGATGCCCGACGGCTCGCTCATCGTCAACGAGCTGGCGCCGCGCGTGCACAACAGCGGTCACTGGTCGATCGAGGGAGCCGTGACGAGCCAGTTCGAGCAGCATCTCCGGGCGATCTGCGGCCTGCCGCTCGGATCGGTGGAGATGCGGGCGCCTGCCGTCGCGATGGTCAACCTGCTCGGCGAGGGCGCGCCCCGGCCCGCCCACCCAACCGGCATCTACGCGGCGCTGGACGTGCCCGATGCGCACCTCCACCTGTACGACAAGCACACCGTGTTCGAGCGCCGAAAGATGGGCCACGTCACCGCCCTGGGCGCGACGCCCGCGGAGGCGCTCTCGCGAGCCACAGAGGCCGCCGGGCACATCGACTGGGCGCCGGCGGCGGCCGTGGCGGCCGGCCCGGCTGCGGAGCCGTGACGGCGACGGCGTCTGCGCCGCTCGTGGGCGTCGTCGGCGGGAGCCGCTCGGACTTCCCGGTGCTGGAGCAGGCCACGGCACTGCTTGACCACTTCGGCGTCCCGTCGGAGCTGCGGGTCGTATCCGCCCACCGGAGCCCGGACCTGCTCTACCGGTATGCGGCGGGCGCTCGCGGTCGGGGGATTCGCGTGATCATCGCGGGGGCTGGTGGTGCCGCCCACCTGCCGGGCATGCTCGCGGCGAAGACGACCCTGCCGGTCATCGGCGTGCCGATGCCGACGAAGGCCCTCGACGGGCTCGATTCGCTCCTCTCGATCGTACAGATGCCACGCGGCATCCCCGTCGCGACCGTCGCGATCGGCAACGGCGAGAATGCGGGGCTGCTCGCCGTGCAAATCCTCGCACTCGCGGACCCGGCGCTCGCCGCTCGCCTCGAGTCCTACCGCGCCCACCTCACGCGCATGGTCACCGACGACCCGTCGAACGCCGAGCCTGTCTGATGGGTACCGGGCCCGACGATCCCCGGTGGGAGCCGGGCATGCCGGTGCTCGATCGTCAGCCGATCGGCGTCGAGCGACCCAGGGATCGAATCGCGGAGACGAAGCCGACGCCGCTCCAGCGCTACTACATCAACCTGTCGGCCATCGCGCTCGTCGCAGGCGCGCTGGCGATCACGGCCATCGAGGCGGGTACGCCGCTGTCCAGCCCGATCGTCAAGTTCTGCGCCCTCATCGCGGCGCCGATCCTGGTCGCCACGACCGCTGACGCCGCGCTCAGGTTCTACCGCAGCGCGTGGGCGTGGATGCCGATCAACCGCGGGCGCGGCCTGTTCCGGCTGACATGGGTCCTCGCCGCACTGCTTGGGATCGGGATGACGGTCGGGGCAACGAGCCTCATCCTCACCGCGTGAACCAACGCGGCCCGGACGCGCGGTCCACCGACCTGCCGGCCGGGGGCGGGACGCCGGATTGGCTCGCCGCGTCGCTCAACCACTGCACGCGGTGCGGCGGTCCGCTCGTGCTCGGACCGGTCGACGGCGACCCGCGGCCACGCCTGGCCTGCGCGGCCTGCGGCAACATCGCCTACGTCAATCCGAAGCTGGTCGTCTCCACGATCCCGGTGACCGACGCCGGCGAAGTCGTCCTGCTCCGCCGCGGCTACGAGCCCGGTCGGGGCTGGTGGGCACAGCCGGGCGGCTTCCTCGAAGTCGACGAGACGGCCACCGAGGGCGCGGTCCGCGAAACGGAGGAGGAGATCGGGCTGATCGTGGAGCCGATCGAGATCCTGGGCCTGTACGCGCGGCTCGAAGCGGCCGTGATCGTGCTCGTCTACGAGGCGCGAATCGTGGGCGGCGATCTGCGTACGAGCCCGGAGGCGCTGGAGGTGCGGGCCTTCGCCCCCGAGGCAATCCCCTGGCCGGAGATCGCGTTCCGCACGACGTGGTGGGCGCTCGTGGACTGGCTCACCCGGCGGCGGCCGGACCTCGAGCTTCCGCTCGATCGCTGGACCGTCGGCGGGCCAGGCTAGGGTTCGTAGGCCGCCCGGCCGAGCCGGTTATCGAAGGTCGATGAAGACGTTCTTCGTTTCGGTATACAGCTCGATCGCGGACATCCCGAGCTCGCGCCCGATGCCCGACATCTTGTAGCCGCCGAACGGGGCCTCGATGTGGACCGAGCTGTTGGAGTTCACAGACAGGTTGCCCGTCTGGATGCCCTTCGCGGTTCGCAGGGCCCTGCCAATGTCCCGGCTCCAGACGGAGCCGGACAGGCCGTACGGCGTCGCGTTGGCGAGCTGGATCGCCTCCGCCTCGGAATCGAATGGGATGATCGAGACCACGGGGCCGAAGATCTCCTCCTTCGCGATCCGCATGTCGTTCGTCACGCCATCGAAGACTGCCGGCATGAGATACGCGCCGGAGGCCAGTGCCGGATCATCCGGCGCCTCCCCGCCGACCACGAGCTTCGCGCCCTCGGCCAGCCCGATCTCGATGTAGTCCCGGACCCGGTCGCGCTGCTTGCCGCTGATCAGCGTCCCGACCTCGGTCTTCTCGTCCGCCGGATCACCGACGACAACCTTCCTTGTCGCCGCGGCAAACAGCTCGACGACCTGCTCGTGAACCGAGCGCTCCACGAGGATGCGCGACCGCGCGCAGCAGTCCTGGCCGCAGTTGTCGAAGACGGAGTACGGGGACTCGGCGGCGAAGCGCTCGATGTCCGCATCGGCATACACGACGTTGGCGCTCTTGCCACCGAGCTCAAGGCTGATCTTCTTCACGTTGTTCGATGCCAACCGCATGATCTCCTGGCCGGTCGTGGTCTCGCCTGTGAACGCGACCTTGCCGATTCCCGGGTGCCCGGCGATCGACGCGCCCGCGGTGCCGCCCGGCCCGGTGACCACGTTGAGCACGCCGGCTGGAATGCCGGCCTCGAGGGCCAGCTCGCCGAGCCGCAAGGCGGTCATCGGGGAGTACGAGGCGGGCTTGAGGATCGCGGTGTTCCCGGCGGCGAGCGCCGGCGCGACCTTCCAGCTGGCCATGTACATCGGGAAGTTCCAGGGGACGATCAGGCCCACGACACCGATCGGCTCCTTGAGGGTGATGTCCAGCCCCGGCTTCGCGACCGGGATTGTCTGGCCGTAAATCTTGTTGGCGCCCCCCGCGTAGTAGTCGAACACGAGCCACACGCCGGCGATCTCGCCCCTCGCGCTGGTGATCGGCTTGCCGGTGTTGCGGCTCTCCAGCTGGGCCAGCTCCTCGCTGTTCTTCTTGATGAGCTCGGCGAGCTTCGCCAGCGACCGGCCACGCTTGCCGGCGGCCCACGCCGCCCAGCCCTTCGGGTCCTCGAATGCCTTGCGCGCGGCCTCCACGGCGCGATCCACATCGACCTTGCCGCCGAGCGGCGCGGTGGCGATGGACTTGCCGGTCGCGGGATTGACGACCTCGAAGGTCTGGCCGTCCGCGGCATCGACGGTCACGCCGCCGATGACCATCCGCAACGTCGTGATCTGACTCCCGGCCTCGCCGGCGGTGGTGGGCTCGATTGCCATCGTCTGGTGGGTCCTCTCGGGTGTCGTGACGCCGGGCCGGCCGGCGGCGCGTGCGTTCAACGGGGGGTCGAGTCGTGGCGCTCGATCATACGCCGCCGACGCTTTTGGGCCGATCACGCGACGTAGCATCATGCCTACCATGGCCGCCTCCAGTGCCCTGCCTCTGGCCAATGCTCCTGCGCCCAGGCTTCGGCACTGGGCGCTGATCTGGGCCGCGGTTGTGCTCGGGGTCCTGACGTTCGGGGCGCTCGGGTACATTCTGTTGTTCGGCTGGTCGCTCAGCGACGCGTTGTACATGACGGCGATCACGCTCACGACCGTCGGCTATAAGGAAGTCCGCGAACTCGACGACCTTGGCCGCGCGTGGACCGTCCTCATCTCCATCTCGGGGGTGGGCATCATCTTCGGCACGGTTGGGTTCGTCGCCGAGACGTTCGTGGCCGAGGCCCTCAGCGGGAGGCGAGCGCACCGACGAATGGCGAAGACGATCGCGCAGCTCAAGGATCACGTCATCGTGTGCGGATTCGGGCGGGTCGGCGGGACGGCCGCACGTGAGTTGGAGCACGCTGGCGTCCCGGTCGTCGTGATCGACACTGTCGCCGCCTCGATCGAGGCCGCGGCTCGGGAGGGCCATCTCGTTGTCGAGGGCGACGCAACCAACGACGACGTCCTGGTCGCCGCCGGCATCGGCCGAGCGAAGGCGCTCATCACCGCGGTCGATTCCGACGCGACGAACGTGTACGTGACCCTGTCGGCGAGGGCGCTCAACCCGAAGCTGTTCATCGTCGCCCGTGCCAACGAGGTGGGCTCGGAGGGCAAGCTGCGCCAGGCTGGCGCCCATCGCGTCGTCTCCCCGTACGGGCGGGCCGGGCGCCAGGTCGCCGAGCTGGCCACGCG
>JBDSZH010000165.1:0-8577 GCA_039925225.1 Candidatus Limnocylindrales bacterium
GCAGCGCAACGGATGGCCGAGCAATTCTCGGCGCACACGTGCCGGACACGATCGAGGATGCGATCCTGGCGCACGCGGGCCAGCTGAGCGAGGACGCGCGCGCCGTCTCGCGGGCCGGTGCCGTCCTGGGCCGGTGCTTCTCGCCCGACGTGGTCGCGGGGATCATGGATCGGGCTGTTGCCGATCTCGACGAGCCACTCGAGGAGCTCGTCAAGGCCGGGATCCTCTATCCCTTCGACTACATCGACCAGGGCTACTTCGACTTCCGGCACCAGCTGCTGCGAGATGCCCTCTACGACGATGTGCCGGCACGCGACCTCCGTCGCTTCCACGCCAGGGCCGCCGAGTTCGAGGCCCCGCTCGACGGCGCAACGGAGATCCACGCCTCGGTCCACTTCGAGCGCGCCGGAATGCACGAACAGGCGTTCACCGCGGCGCTCGGCGCGGCCACTGCAGCGACGAAGGTGTACTCACACAGGGAGGCATTCGACCTGTACAGGCGAGCGATCCAGAACATGCCCGGGTCGCTCGCGGACGCGGAAAGGGCGCGAATCTGGATGGCGTACTCCGACGCTGCCGGCAGCCTCGATCGTAACGATGTCGCACGCGACGCCGCAGAACGAGCCCACCAGCTTGCCCTTCAGGCGGGGCATGGCCCGATCGCCGCCGAGTCCCTCGGCAACCTGATCGTCGTCGCTCGTCGCGAAGGTGACTCGGTGGCGGAGCAACGAGACCTCGTGCATCGCCTCATGCTCCTGCTGGATGCACAGTCGGACGGGGCGAACACCCGCGCGATGCGGATCTTTGGGCTGCAGATGCTCGGCCTCCTGGAAATCGACGCGCGCAAGCTCGGCGAGGCGCGTCGGCTCTTCAACGAAGCGCGGGCACTCGCCCTGGCGGACGGCCTGGTCGGCGAGGCGGAAGACATCGAGATGTCCCTCGCGCTGGTGGACCTCCTCGAGGGGCGGTCCGACGCTGCCCTCGAGGCGATGCGTTCCATGGCCGATCGGGCGCGCAGCGATGGCGAGGAATCGGCCGCGGTCGGCGCATACCGGGACTCGGCCTTCTATGCGGTCCGTTCCCTCGACTATCGGCAGGCCGGAATTCGCCTCGCCGAAGGCCTGAAATACGCTGATGAGATCCAGGAGTCGTTCTGTGGTCACCTCATGGCCTCAACGCAGGCGCTCGTGTCATGGGCCGACGGCCGGTGGGACGACGCGGCGACCGAGGGGGGGCAGGCGCTGAGTGATCCCGGATCCCAGAAGGCTCGCGCGATTGCCAGTTCGGCGCTGGGCTACATCGCGGCTGGGCGCGGAGACCGACAGCTTGCGGAGTCCCACCTTCGTCCGGCGCTCGAGCTGGGGCGGCGATCCGGGTGGCTTGAGGCCGCCCTGCCGGCGCAGTGGGGGCTTGCCGAGGCTGCCCTGATGGCCGGCGATCCGGCCGGCGCCGTCGAACTGTGCGAGGAGGCCCTGTCCGAGGCTCGGCAGCGCGGCGAATGGGGCCTGCTCGCGCCCTTCGTCGTGACCGGGGTCCGCGCGTACCAGGCCGCCGGGAAACCGGATGCCGCCGCGAAATGGCTGGAGCAGGTCGTCCGCGCGATCGGCCCGCTGGCGAATGTCGCATCCCCCGCGATCAAGCACGGCACCGGGTTGGTCAAGCTGGCCGAGGGCTCGATCGTGGCTGCGCGCGAGTCACTCGGCGTCGCGATCAGCGAGTGGGACCAGCGCGGGCGCCGCTGGGAGGCGCTCTGGGCGCGCCTGGACCTCGCGGCTGCCGACCTCCGCACGAACCGCTACGCCGAGGCGATGGCCCTCGTGCGCGAGGTCCGCGAGGCGGCGACGGCCCTCGGGAGCCAGCCACTGCTGGTTCGTGCCGACCAGCTCGAACGGCTGGCCAAGGGTCGGGGCGCGGAGGTCGAGGCGTGGCACCCGTTGACCGTCCGCGAGTTCGAGGTCGCCCGGAAGATCGCAGAAGGGCTGACCAATGCCCAGATCGGCGAGGACCTCTTCGTGTCTCCCAAGACCGTGAGTGCGCATGTCGAGCACATCCTCGCCAAGCTCGGCGTCGCGCGGCGCACCGAGGTCGCCGCCTGGGTCGCGGGGCTTGCACAGACGGCCATCGCCTGACAGACGGATCTACGGCACAAACGGATCGGCAGTTCCGAGATCAGGCAACCGGCTCGTGCGCGGCCGTGTTGTTGCGGACATGGGAATCCGGCGTCACTCTTGGCCCACTGGGCTAGGCCAAGCTCGCGCTACACTGCCGCGATGATCGCCCGCCCGACGCGCGCCGACTGGGCCGCGCTGCTCGTCCTCGCCTTGATGTGGGGCACGAGCTATGCCTTCATCAAGCTCGGGGTGCAGAGCGGCGGCTTGCCGACCTTCACGCTGATCGCGACACGGCTCTTCGTCGGGCTCGTCTTCCTGGTTACCGTCGTCGCCATCGCGCGCGAGCGGCTGCCCCGGAACCCGCGCATCTATATGCACCTGCTGGTGATGGCGATCGTGAACATCGTCATCCCGTTCTACCTGATCACGACCGCCGAGCGGTCGGTCGACTCGGCGATCGCGGCGATCATCAATGGCGCGGTGCCCCTGGTCGTGATCCTGCTCGCCGCGCTGGTGCTGCACGACGAACCCATAACGCTGGGCCGTCTGCTCGGCCTCCTGATCGGCTACGCGGGCGTCATCGTCATCGTCAGTCCCGGGCTCGCGACAAGTACCGGCAGCGAGATCTCGGGCGAGTTGGCTCTCGTGGGCTCGACGATCTCGTACGGCGTCGGAGCGGTCTACTCGCGGCGGGCGATGCGCGGCATCCGCCCGATGATCCCGGCGGTCTTCCAGGTTGGGTTCGCGTTTGTCATCGTGTCCGTCCTGGCCTTCGTCATCGAACGTCCGCTCGAGGTGACCTGGAACAGCGACGCGCTGCTCGCGGTCCTCTGGCTGGGCATCTTCGGGTCCGGTGCCGCGTACCTGCTGAATTTCCGGCTCCTCGCGCGCATCGGCGCGACCCGGACCGTGATCCTCGCCTACTTCCTGCCGATCATCGGCATCGTGTCCGGCGCGCTCATGTTCCAGGAGCAGATCGACCCGATCGTGCTTGCCGGAACGGCGCTCGTGCTCGCCGGAATCGCCCTCGTCAACGGGCGATTCTTCCAGCGTCGGCTGTATGGGCGGCGCGCGCCCGAGGCCGCCGCATCCCCGAAGCCCAGCGCCTGACCGGAGGGACGCTGCGCCGGGGCTCCGCCCGAGAGCTGCCGGTCAGATCTGCTCGGCGATCGCGATCAGCACGGCGCCGACGACCACGAGTGCAGCCGCCCCGATCCGGATCCCGGCCTCCCGCCGGCCCACGGCCTCGCCGAGTTTGAACGACCCCCAGGCCGCAGCGAGCACGATCGCCGATTCTCGCAGCGGCGCCACAGCCGAAAGCGGCGCGACCGAGTACGCGAACAGGATCAGCAGGTACGCGGTCAGCGACAGGACGCCCGCGACGCCATCGCGCCCGAGTGACGTCCAACGCCCTGATCCCGCGCCATCGCCGGCAACCGATGCCGGCGGCGCGGTGAGCCAGCCACGCCGACGGCCGACAAACACGAAGGTGCCCAGGATCGTCGTCGCGAACACCGTGAGGAAGGCGCCGTACAGCCATGGAGCCAGGATCCGGACGCCGACGCGGTCCACTGCGGAATAGGCGGCAATCGTCGCCCCCGTCGCGAGCGCGAACCCGACCGCGCCGCGATGTTCGCGACCGGCAGCGCCGAGCGCGCGCCATGGGCGCGCGACGGCAAGGATCCCGAGTAGCACCAGCGCGACCCCGACCCAGGCCAGCGGGGCGAGTCGTTCGTTCAGGAAGACGATTCCCACCACCACCGCAAGAAGCGGCGCCGAGCCCCGCGCCAGCGGGTAGACGAGTGACAGGTCGCCGCGTCGGTACGCGGCCGCGAGGAAGATGAAGTAGGCCGCCTCCAGCACGCCGGACCCCAGGGCGATTCCCACGCCGAGTGGGTCGATCGCAGGGAAGCCACTGGCCGCATACGCGTAGATCGCGATTGGCACGAGCACGATCGAGCCGATCGCCTGGAGCCGCGCCGCCGTCAGGAGCGGGTCGCCTGACGTCTTGAGCAGCACGTTCCAGCCCGCATGGAGGACGGCGGCGACCGCGACGAGCGCGATCGCGAACGGTGGCACGGGCTCAGCCTATGGCGGCCGCGACCCCCCCGCTGGACGCCGGACGGATGTCACCGCCCGATATCGCGCCGCTTCATCCCTATGGCGCTCACGACCACGCCACCAACGGCAAAGGCCACGCACACGGCCATGCCCACCTCGTCGTACGACCCCAGGATCGGGCGCCCGAGATGCCGGTTCAACGCCAGGTCGATGATGAAATCCGGCAGGTCAAGGATCGAGCCGATCAGGTCCATCAGGTAGAACGCGAGCCCGAGCACGATGGTCACCGGCGCGGCAAGGCTGGGTCGGACGAGCCCGCCGACGGCGAGGCCGATGCCGGCGAGGGCCATGCCGTAGAGGCCGAGGACAGCCATGCCCGGCACGAGCGCGAGCGGATTGCCCGCCTGTGTTGACGCGCCGAGAACGACACCGATCGTCATCACGATGGTCATGACCGCGATCGCGCCCATGACTGCGATCCCGCTCCGGATCGCCCATCGGACGCGCGAGACCGGGGCGCCGAGAACGACCTCGAGCCGTCGATCGCCCTCGTCCGAGGCCCAGCCGCCGACGAAGCCGCCGGCCGCCAGACCGATCACGATGATCCCCTGAGCGAAGAACGAAAGCTGCAGGAACCCGCCCGTCGAGAGGATGTCCTCGTTCGGGAAGATCTGTTTGACCATCTCGATGATCTGTGGGATGGCGCCCATCGACTTGACGAACTGGTCGGCCGACGTGGCAGTCACGAACCCGAACAGGCCAAGCCCGAGACCCCACGCGATCCCCGCGGGCAGCCGCTCGCCAAAGGCGCGCGTGAACGGCTCGCGCAGCCAGAGCCCGACACTCGGCGGCTTGAACCGACCACCGGAAGGCACGAGCAGGTCGCGCCTGGCAAACGCCAGCACGCCGGCAGCGAGCAGTGCAACGGCGATACCAGCCAGTGCGCCGACCGCCGGCCAGTCATATTGCCCAGCCATGGGCCGGTGCGCGGCAGCGAGGGCGAAATACGAGATGCCCTGCAACTGCTCGAACGTGGACACGCTCGACGCGAACCCGTTGATGACCCAGCTGCCAAAGAGAACGACGGCCGCCACGCCGACGGCGCCATTCCGCCCGAGCATCGGGGCAAGGGCGAATGCGACCGCGCCCGGGACGAGGATCATCACGTACAGCCAGACGGCGTGGGCGACGATCACGTCGATGCCGACTGCGTCACCCGGAAGGACGGAGAACGCAGCCACCGCGGCGATCAGCCCGAGCGTAAGGACGGCTACCGCGACCGCGAGTGCCACGAGGTAACCAAAGAGCTTCTGGAGCGCCACCCCGGCTCGACCGATGGGCGCGCTGGCGAGCATCTCCATGCTGCCCCGGCCAAGCTCACCGGCGAGCGTGCCGGACAGGGCAATGATCGACCAGATGCCGATCATTACCGGCAGGAAATTCAGGATCCTCCACGACAGGAACCCGCCGAGGTGCTCGATGCCGATCGGCTCGCCGAGCATGCCCTGAAAGACCGGCGGCATGGCCTGGAGCTGGACGGCAACCGCGAGTCGCGACTCGATCGAGTCGAACTGCGTCGCCACCTGCGATGCCGTGACGAGCGAGAGGAGGCCGAACACGCCGCCGATCACGATCGCGGCACGCCGGCTGTCGCGGAACGCCTTGCCGAACACCGACCCGAGCCCGAGGAGCTTGGCGCGCATCGTCGGCCGGATCAGCGTCGCCCGGGCGGGAGCGGAGCTGACTGCGGCCGTCACCGGACCGCGCCGTTCGCGCTGCCGATCGCGCTGCCGTCGCCGGCCGTCGCGCCGTACTCCGACAGGAAGACCTCCTCGAGCGAGGGCTCGCGGCTGACGAAATCAACCAGGTCGTGCTGGCCCGCCAGCCGCACCACCGGCGCGATCGGGCCGCTGACCAGCATCCGCAGCGTCCGCCCCTCCTCGACCATATTCGAGACGCCCGGGATGGCAGCGAAAGGGGCGCCCGGCACGGGCGCCGCGAATCTCAGTTCGACTTCGTGCGCGGCGAGGTTGCGGACGCCCTCCACGGTATCGAGCCGGACGATGCGGCCCTCGCGGATGATCGCGACGCGGTCGCAGGTTCGTTCTACCTCGCTGATGATGTGCGAGCTCAGAAACACAGTTCGCCCCTCGGCCCGCGCCTCGAACAGGATCTCGTTGAACGTCTGCTGGACGAGCGGGTCGAGGCCCGAGGTCGGCTCGTCGAGGATCAGCAGCTCCGGCCGATGCTGGAGCGCGCAGATGAGCCCGACCTTCTGCTTGTTGCCCCTCGAGTACTCGCGGAAGCGGCGCGAGGTATCGAGGTCCAGGCGCTGGACCAGCTGGTGGACGTACACCCGGTCGATCCCGCCGCGAAGGTTGGCGAAATAGGTGATGGTCTCGGCGCCCGTGAGGCGGTCGTACAGGTTCCACTCCCCCGGCAGGTAGCCGAGTCGACGGTGGATCGCGACCGGGTCCGCTGCGGCGTCGATCCCGAACACCCGCGCCCGCCCGGACGTGGGCCGGATCAGGTCGAGCAGGATCCGGATCGTCGTCGTCTTGCCGGCACCGTTCAGCCCCAGGAACCCGAAGATCTCGCCCTGGTTGACGACGAGGTCCACATCGACGACGCCTCGGAACTGCCCGTAGGACTTCGTCAGTTTCTCGGTCTGAATGATCTCCGTCATCGATGTCCTTTCGAGCGTTCGCTCAGGTACTTCGCGACCAGATGACAGAAACGGGGCGACCGACCTTGGCTAGACCCCGATCGGGTGCCAGACGGTCTTCATCTCCAGGTACGCGGCGATCCACTCGGGGCGCTCGCTGGCGCGGTCGTCGAGCCAATCGAACTTGGCGTCCGACGCACCGCGCGGCCGCCGCGCGACGCGCTTGACGCTGTCTGCCGCGGAGAGCTCCACGTCGGTGCGGATGTCATCGGGCACGCCCCAGACATCGAGCGCGTCGACGTCCTCGTGGGCCGCGAGAACGGGAATGAGCTCGTGCTTGCGGCCCGTCAGCACGTTGATAACGCCGCCGGGGACGTCTGAGGTCGCGAGGACCTCGGTCAAGCTGATCGCTGGGAGCGGGCGCGTTTCGGACGTGAGCACCACCACGCTGTTGCCGGCCACGAGCGGCGGCGCGAGCCGGGACACGAGCCCCAGGAGCGACGACTGCTCGGGCGCGATCACGCCGACGACGCCTGTCGGCTCGGGGATGGTGAAGTTGAAGTAGTCAGAGGCAACTGGATTGGACGAACCGAGCACCTGCGCGATCTTGTCCGACCAGCCCGCGTACCAGACCCACCGATCGATGGCTCGAGCGACGACTTCGCGCGCCTTGTCCGCCCGAAGCCCTTCGGCGAGGGAGACCTCCGCTTCGAACTGGTCGCGCCGCCCCTCCATGAGCTCTGCGACGCGATACAGCACCTGGCCGCGGTTCATCGCGGTGCGGTCTGCCCACGGCTGGAACGCCCCGCGCGCCGCGCGAACCGCGTCGCGGAGGTCCTTTCGTGAGGCCCGCACGGCATTGGCAACGGGCGCGCCATCCGCGTCGTTGACCACGTACGAGCGCCCCGACTCCGAGCGCGGGAACTGCCCGCCGATGTACAGCTTGTAGGTCTTGCGCACTTCGATGCGGCCCGCGCGCGCCGCTACGGCTGCGGCTGCGGCTGAGCCCGCGCGCGCCGCTCCGGCTCCTGCTGCGGCTGCGGCTGAGCCCGCGCGCGCCGCTGCGGCTGCGGCTGCCGGTTTTCGAATAGGTTTCGGCACCTGACCCTTCGATGACCGGCTGCGCGGCGGTTTCGGGCCCGTATCAGGCATTCGGAGCGCTCGATGGGGCGATCGCGAACGAGGGTCGTGCTTGCCGAACTGGACCAACGTCGCGTCGGCGCTCGATCTGGAGCTGGACGACCGAATAGGTTGCGAATATCGTCAACGCAACCGCGAAACGCCCTCTGACGCCAGCGCGAAGCCGTGATCGGGCGTCATGCGCTGGCGACAACGAAAACCGGGCGTACATCGGCGACGATGGAGCGCTGGAGTCCAGTCTGGCGCGCACGGCCCGCGCGACCACGGCCCGCGCGACCGCCGCGGCCTTCGAGGGTCGCTTCGGGACGGCCACGTCAGCGCTCCTCGAGGCGGACGTAGGCGTGCAGGCCCTGCATGCCGCCCTCGCGCCCGAAGCCGGATTCCTTGTAGCCGCCGAATGGCGATGTCGGGTCGAAGCGGTTGAACGTGTTGGCCCAGACCACGCCGGCCTTCAGCTTGCGAACCATCCAGAGAATTCGACTGCCCTTCTCGGTCCAAACGCCCGCGGACAGGCCGTACGGCGTGTTGTTCGCCTTCTCGACCGCTTCGTCCGGTGTCCGGAAGGTCAGCACTGACAGCACCGGCCCGAAGATCTCCTCT
>JBDSZH010000166.1:0-12784 GCA_039925225.1 Candidatus Limnocylindrales bacterium
CCGCGCTGCTCGCCGCGGCACTTGTCGACGACAACGTTGGAGTGACCGAGCCGATCCTCCTCGAGTATCTCAACGGCGCCAGGCAGCTCGACGAATACGACCGTTTCGAGACTCGGCTACGCGCGGCGCGGCTCTTCGAAACGACGCCCGAAGACTGGCGCCGGGCACTTGAAGTCCATCGTCGGCTGGCAGGACTCGGCGCTGGCCATCAGCGCAGCGTCCGAATCGTCGATTTGATCGTTGCAGCCGTCGCAGAGCGCAACGCGTGCCCGGTCGTGCATTCCGACGAGGACTACGAGCGCATCGCATCGATCACTGGCCAGCCGACACGGCGACTTGGCACATACCGTCCAGCAACTGGGCAGGGTGGCAGGTGACCCCACGGGCGGTCGTCCGGCGCCTTCGAGCCATGTCGGCATCGAACTCGACGCAGCTTAGGGCAGCCAGCCTTTCTGCCCGCGATGCAGTCCCGGAACGGAGATGCCATCCGCGGCCGATCCGTCGAACAGAATGGCGTCCACCGTCGCTCAAGGCCGCCGGCCGGTTCCTCGCCGTGGCGCTGCTGGGCGCACTGGCAGCGGGGTGCGTCGGCGACATCGCGGACCCCGGTGGCGCCCGCCCCACGAGAGGAACGACCATGACCGATCCGTCGACGAACGCACCCGGGTCCGGGACCCCGCCCGGCCCTGTCAGTTCGGCCGATCTACTTGACCTCGACGGACAGCTGCGACAGGCAGCATGGGCGAACGATGTGCCGACTGCGGCGGCCCTCATCGCGCAGGGCGCCGACGTCAACGCCAAGGATTCGACGATCCAGTCGGCCTACCTGATCGCCACGAGCGAGGGGTACGCCGACCTGCTCGACCTGATGCTCGCGAATGGCGCCGAGGTCAACGACAAGGACAGCTGGAACGGAACCGGGCTCATCCGCGCCGCCGAGCGCGGACATTGGCTCGTTGTGGGGATGCTGTTGCGGGCCGGGATCGAGCGCGATCACGTCAATCGGATCGGGTATCAGGCGATCCACGAGGCGGTCTGGTTCGGTCGAGATGACGACGCCTATGCGACGACGATCCGAGTGCTGGCGGCGGGGGGCGTCTCTCTGGCCACGCCGTCTGATGTCGAGCGGCTGACGCCGCTCGAGATGGCCCGCCAGCGCGGGCACTCCCGCCTGGAGCAGATCCTTCTTCGGGTTGCCGATGAGGGATCCGTCCTGAACGTCGACGACGCTCTCCTTCGGGCGGCTGCCGCGGGCGACGCTGACCTCGTCGCGCATGCGCTGCGGGCGGGGGCGGATCTCGGGGCGCGCGACGGCGACGGGCGCACCGCGCTGCTCCTCGCGGCGACGGGCGATCACCTCGATGTCGCGCGCGTGCTGGTGGCGCTCGGGGCGGATCCCGACGCGCTCGACGGTCGCCACGATACGCCGTGGCTCGTCACCGGGGTGACCGGGAGTGTGCCGATGCTGGAGACGGTCCTGCTCGCGAAGCCCGATCTCACGATCCGCAATCGCTTCGGGGGCGTGTCCGTGATCCCTGCTGCGGAGCGCGGCCACGTCGAGTACGTTCGGCGCGTCGTCACGACCGGGATCGACGTCAACCATGTGAACGATCTGGGCTGGACAGCGCTCCTTGAGGCGGTGATCCTCGGCGGAGGCGGCCCGGCGCACCAGGAGATTGTTCGGATCCTGCTGGCGGCAGGCGCCGACCCGGCGATCGCCGACCGGGACGGCCAGACGGCCCTCGACCACGCTCGGGCACGGGCCCAATCGGAGATCGTGGCCATCCTCGAGGGAGAGTCTGGTGCCCGGCCTGCTCGCGCAGTTGTAATCAACGCCTCCACGTGAGCCGCTGGTATCACGCGCAGGCCAGCGGGGTCGCCAGCGTTACCGCACAACGATCAGTCGAGGAAGCCGCCTCGTTCCGCTGCTGCCGCCGCCTCGTAACGCGAGAGGGCCACTCGAGGATGCGATGCACGGCGACACCCTCGGCGCCAGGCGTGCGAGGGGCCGGTCCGCGGTGGACCGGCCCCTTCGCGTGATCAACGAACCGCCACGACTGGCGGATTACGGGGCTACTTCTTGAGCGTCACCGTTCGGTCGACGTGGTCGTCGCCGCAGCCCGAGGGGCCGCAGGCGAAGGCATTGGCTGAGACGGTGGCCTTCCCGCCGGCGAACTTGCCGTTCTGGCCGATGACCTCGGCAGACCAGTTTTGGGTCGTTCCGTCGCACGCGAACTCAACGCCGCCATAGCCGCTGATCTTCAGGCGACCGACGGTCTGGGTCAGCTGGACATCGATGAAGTTCTTGCCGAACTCGCCGCCGCCCGTGCAGGTCACGGTGCCGGAGATGATCGCCGCGCCGGTTCTGGCGTTGAACTTCGCTGCCGCGTTGACCGTGAGATCGATAACCGGGGGCGGGGGGAGGACGTCGACGTTGATGGTGAGGTTGCCGCCGTTGCCGCCACCGTCCCACTGGTCGTCGAAGATGAGAATCCCGTAGGTCACACCGCTCGTTGCGGAGAAGCTGCCGCCATATGGGCCGCAGGTGACGAGCGAGAAGCCACCCGGGCTGCCCGTCACGACGATGAACCCCGCCGAGTAGTCGGCCGATTGCACGTCGATGAGGATCTCGGCGTCGGCGGAGGGGGTGAACTCGTACCAGACGCTGGCGTCGGTCGCGGGCGCCCCGCAGTCGACGTTCGCCTCGACGTCGTCGGCGTCGGTCGTCGCCTCGGTCGTGTCGATGGAGTCCGAGAACGGCAGGGAAGCGAACGCGGTCCGTCCGCCGTACAGGTCGTTGCCCGGACTCGCCGCCAACACGGGGGCCGCGAGACCGAGGCTGAGCAAGGCCACGATGCTGATCATGAACGCGGGACGCTTCATCACTCACCTACCCGTGTCTTCGAGCACGTCCGGTCATTCGCCGGGCTGCCACGGGATTGACGCGCACTGGGCCGATCAGTTACGACCGCCGCCGGGGCCCCCTCATCCCCGCGAGATCCCGGCAAATACTGGGCTGCAGCCCAATCCCTCCGCACCCGCCTTAGCTCGACGGTTTGCCCAGGCCGGCGAACGCCGGCAGTGTTGGGAGGGATCGATCATGCAGGCCTTTGCGGAGCAACTGGTCGAGGCGGCGTACGTGGAGCATCGCGCCCCGCTGGTGCGGCACTTGACGATCGTGACCCGGGACTCCGAGGTCGCGCAGGATTTGGCTCATGACGCCTTCCTCAGACTCGCCCGGGCGGTCGAAGAAGGTCAGGCCCCGGACGACGCAGGCGCGTGGCTCCATCGGGTCGGCGTGAATCTCGCGATGAGCCGGGGCCGTCACCTCCAGGTGATCAATCGGAGATCGCAGAGCCTGACGCAGCCGTCGGCGGCACCAAACCCCGAGTCGATCCTGGTCGAGGGCGAACTGACCGAAGCAGTCGCCGCCTGCCTCACCGAGCTGTCGGGCAGCGAGCGCCACGCCCTGGTGCTGGCTGCCTACGGCTACGGCGGCACCGAGATCGCGGCCTCGATCGGACGGACGCCCGGTGCAACGAGAACGCTGCTCTGCCGAGCGCGGGGCAAGATCCGCGAGCGGATCCTGACGGCGGGACTCGCGCCGGCCTGAGCGCGCATGCGTGAACGCCGGCTGTCGCTGCGGCGCGTCCGGCTATGATCCGGGCGCCTTGGCGAACGCCCAGCGCGCACGAGCATTCATCGGTCGGGGAGCGGAGCGCGTACGCCTGCGCGCCGAGTTCGACGAGTTGGTCTCGACGCGGGCCGGCCGGACGATCGTGATCGGCGGCGAGGCGGGAATCGGCAAGAGCCTGCTGGTGGAGCGCTTCTCCGAGGATGTCGGACCGTACGCACGCGTCCTCGAGGGGGCCTGCCTGGAGGTTGCGGGCGATGCCCTGCCGTATGCCCCCTTCGTCGAGATGCTCCGCGCGCTCGTGCGGGACACGGGGTCGGGGCGGCTGCCCGCGCTCCTGGGGCCCGGACGTGCCGAGTTGACGCGACTCCTGCCGGAGCTGGCTGTTCGTGCTGCGGACCTCCACCCCGAGCCGGAGCCGGATCGAGCATCCCAGGCCCGGCTGTTCGAGCTCGTGCTCGGCGTTTTCGAGCGTTTGGCGGCGGAGCGCGCCCTGGTCCTCGTCATCGAGGACGTCCAATGGGCGGACCGCTCCACCCGGGACCTCGTCGGCTTCCTCGCGCGGGCCCTTCGCGACGACCCTGTCCTCATCGTCATGACGATCCGGACTGACGCCGCCGGCGAAGCCGTCGCCAATCTCGCATTCATCGCCGAGCTGGAGCGCGAGGACCACGTGGAGCGCCTCGAGCTGCGACCGTTCGACCGAGACGAGGTCGGCGAACAGGCGACGCGCCTGCTCCCGGAGCCGCCCGAGCCGGCGCTGATCGACCGCCTCCTCGCGCGAACCGACGGCAACCCCTTCTACGTCGAGGAGCTCCTCCTCGCGAGCGGAGCGACCGAAGCGACGCTGCCGCCGGTCCTGCGCGACGTGCTCGCGGCACGGGTGAACGCGTTGTCGCCGCCGGCACGCGAGATCCTCCGGGCAGCCGCAGTGGCCGGCCGGCGCATTGACGACGACCTGCTCGCCGCAGGGCTGGCGGTCGGACCACGCGAGCTCGGCGCGGGGCTACGCGAGGCACTCGAGAGCGGCATCCTTTCGCGCATCGAGACACCGACCGGGACCGTCTCGCAGTTCCGGCACGCGCTGCTTCAGGAGGTGGTCGACCGGGAGCTCTTCCCCGGCGAACGAGCCGCGCTCCACGCTCGGTTCGCGGAGGACCTGGAGCGCCGACTCGAAGGCGGCGATCGCTCGGTCGCGGCCGTTGAGATCGCGCGCCATTGGGATGGAGCGCACCATCCGGCCCGCGCACTGCCGTTCATGGTCCAGGCTGCGCTGGCCGCGGAGGCTGTGTATGCCTACGCGGAGGCGCTGCCGCTCTGGGAGCGGGCGGCGCGGATGATCGAGGACGGCGCGGCCGACGCCGAGGCCGAGATTGAAGGGCGGGACCTGCCGGAGCTGTGGAACCGCGCCGCCGACTGCGCCGCCCTCGTCGGGGAGCATCGGCGCGCGGTCGCTGCGGTCCAGCGGGCGCTCGTTCATCTCTACCCCGCCGGTGATGGGGCGCGCGTGCTGGCCCTCGAGAACCGCCTGCGCTGGCACCTCTGGTGGGCAGGGGAGCGCGCAGCCACGGTGGCCGCGGTGAGCGCAGCGCTGGCGAACATGGCGGACGGCCCGACGGTGGCCCGCGCTCGCGCCCTCGCGCAGCTTGCGGCGGTGCGCATGCTCGGCGGGGATCTGGTGGGCTCGGCCGAGTGCGCGCGCCAGGCGATCGAGATCGGCGAGCGAGCCGACGCGGCCGCCGAGATCGCACTCGCGCACGGAGTCCTCGGCTGGGACACGGCGATGCTCGGCGATGTCGAGGGCGGGATTGCCGAGTTCCGCAAAGGCCAGGCGATCGCCGAGGCGACGGGCTCGGTCGAGGGAATGGCGATCGCCGCCACGAATCTCGCGGCGTTGCTGGACCGCGTGGGGCGGTCCGAGGCGGCCCTCGAGGCCGCCAGGGCGGGCTACGTGCTGACGGAGCGCTACGGGGTGGCGCGGACGTTCGGCGCGATCCTGCTCGGGCATGCCGCCAAGTCCGAGCTCGCGCTTGGCCGGTGGGACGAGGCAGAGCGATCCACTTCGATGGGTCTTCGGCGCGGGGCGACCGACGCGGGCGCCGTGTGGCTGAGCGTCAATCGCGCGCGGTTGCTCACCGGTCGGGGGCGGTTCGCAGAGGCGCGGGTCCTGCTCAAGCGCGCGCGGGGAATTGACGCGCGCCTCGGTGGCACCGATTACCGGAGCGCGCTCATCGCGGCCGAGGCGGAGCTCGGAGCGTGGACCGGCGACCTGGTCGGCGTCCTTGATCGTGCCGAGGAGGGCCTTGCGCTCCTTGTCGACGCCGGGACGCCCGACCCGTCGCTGGCATGGCAGGCGGCCCTGACCCTCCGAGCAATCGCCGACGCGGGTCGGGTGCCGGCCGGCGCGCGTGGGTCGGCCGCGGTCGCGGCATCGGCCGCGCTCGCGACGCGCGCTCGCGACGTCGCCAGCCGGATCGAGCGAGTGCTCGCCGAAGTCGCGCAGCGCCCGCTGTTCGCGTCCGGAGATCGAGCCCAGGCGCTGCTCGCGCTTCTGCGAGCGGAATCCGACCGGGCAGCCGGTCGTATCGATGCCGCGCGGTGGCGCGAGGTAGGGGAGCGCTGGGTCGGCCTGCAGCGGCCGTTCCAGACCGCGTACGCGCGCCTTCGTGAAGCAGAGGCGATCGTGGCAAGCCGCGGGTCACGTGACGCCGCGAGCGCGGCTCTCGGTGAGGCCGCCGGGATTGCGGCGCGTCTGGGCGCGGAGCCCCTCGCGGGTCTCGTGGCCGCGTTCGCCAGGCAAGCGCGACTCTCGCTCCCGGCGGGCGACTCAGGGGCAAGTGGCGCGATGGAGCGCAGCGCGTACGACCTCACTGCGCGCGAAGCAGAGGTGCTGCGCCTGGTTGCCGCCGGCTGGACGAACCAGCAGATCGCCGAAGTGCTGTTCATCACGCGCAAGACCGCGAGCGTCCACGTCTCGAACGTCATGGGCAAGCTCGGCGCGGCGAATCGGGGCGAGGCAGCCGCGCTCGCCCGCCGGCTTGGGGTCGACGATGCCCCGTTGCCGGTGGCCCGCGACTGACGGCCCCGAGCGCATCTAAGGATCCCCGTCGCCGCGTTCGAGCGCTTCGCGTAGTGCCTGCAGGGGGTCGGTACATGGCATGCCACTTGACGGCACCTTGCCCAGGTGGTTATCTACACTCATGACCAACGGGACAAGCTTGCGCGCTCAGCGCCGCTTCTACACCCCGCAGGAAGTGGCGCTCCTCCTGGGCGTGAGTTCGACCACGGTGATGTCGAGGATCCACGATGGCGCCCTGCCAGCTGTTCGGGTCTCGGATCGGATCTACCGGATCCCGGTGCCCGCATACGAACGCTTCGTGTCCACCGAAGCCTCGCCGGAGTTCGCGGTCAAATTCCGCCGCGTGAAACGCGTCCGGAAGCTCGGCGAGGCGATCGTCCCGATCGACGACCTGGTGCGCGCTTGATCCTCGGCACGGCCTCGTTGAACCAGTACGCGATCGGACTTGCCAAGTCGCTGTACACACGTGGCTTCGACGTAGCGGCTGGCCCCGTGGCCGAATTCGACGATACGGGCCACGTCGTCTACGGCATTGCCGGCCGCATCGCGAACGCCGCCGGCGACCCCGACGTCGAGATCAGCCTGGACGAGCTGTGGCGGCCCCTGCCGGAGCGACGCTGGGAGCGCGACGAATACGCCTATGACCTCATCGACCACGGTCGAGGTCGACGCCGAGCGTTCCATCTCCACGACCGGGCGCTTGCCGAGGCCCGGCTCCGATCGGTCGTCCATGAGCACTGCGAGGAGGTGCTTGGCTCGCCTGCGTGCGATCACTACCTCGGTCGCGCACTGCCCGACGCGCACGTTGCGATCGACCTGCTCATGGCTGCGTGGCTCGAGCCCGCGGAACTCGGTTGCGACGCCTTGATCTGCCTCGGCTGATCGGCGCGCGGCCGATGTCTCGATCCGTCCTGAAATCGCCGGGTGTGCCGCAGGTGATCCCTGTTCGGTAGGCTGGCAGCCGATCAATCTCGACGGAGCCAGAAATGCCCAGACGCGGTCCCACCATCGCCACCGAAGTCCTTCGATTGGTGCACGAACGCGGTCCTCAGGAGCTCGACGCACTCGCGACGGAAATCGTCCGTGGCGGGTTGACCCGCGCGAAGGATCCGCGCCGCGCCGTTCTGGCGGCGATCGACATCAAGCCAGACTTCCTCCGCGACTGGGACGGCCGCTGGTGCTCGCTGGCGGACCAGCTCGAGGGCGCGATGTTCACGCATCGCCCAGCCAGCCTCGAACTCAGGAACGAGGTCGTGATCCTGCCGGATGACCTGTCCCTGGTGGAGCGGTTCGTGCTGCCGGGGCGCCCATTCGCCCCGGGCGGTGAAACCCACCTCGACTTCGTGGGCGAATTCTTCGGGCTGCCGGATCCGTATCACGACATGGGCCTGGATCGCGACGACGACACCCATGGGCTCAACGACGAGCTGTTCGACGAGCTCCTGACGTACGCCCGGGAAAGCGGCGTGCCCTATGCGCTCGACGACGAGGCGGCCGTCAGCCTGTTCCTCGACGCCAGCCGGTACCAGCAGCTGCTGCACGGGCCGCCTGGTTGGCTGCCACCACTCGCCCCCGGGGACCTGCTCGGCATCCGGATCAGCGACGGCGCCATCGAGACGCTCGCCGTGGATCGCCGCGAGGTGCGGGGCGCCCACGTCGGCATCGTTGGCGCCCAGCTCGCGAGGCTCGCACGTCTGGTGATCGGCCCGGACGCGAGCTGGTTCGGGCCGCCGACGATCGCCATTGAGGAGCTCCTTCAGCTCGCAGCAACAGAGGCCCCGGAGCTGCTTCGCCGGCCGCTCCCGCCCGTCTCCGAGGTCCTCGAGCGCGGCGGGCTCGAGGTGCGGCACGGGCTCGTGGGTCATCCCGGCACGGACTGGGCGGCAGTCGAGTCCATATTCGCGCCGCCACCGCAGGAGGCCTGGGGCTTTCGACCCGCGAGGATTGTCCAATAGCTCGCCACTAAGACCGTCCGCCGCATCGAGCCCGCCTAGATCTGACGGCGAATCCAGTCCTTGATCGCGGCTCCCTGGCCGTCGCCGACGCTGCTGGGAAGGAGCGCGACTCGTTCGATGAGCACTGCCGGATCGACAAGCCCTGCCTGGATCAAGGCCGAGCCGAACTCGCGGTCCTTTGGACGATCCGCAACAAGTTTCGCAACGACGCAGTCGTTCGAATCCAGGCACATCGCTCGTGCGGCCCCGCCATCGATGTAGATAGTGAGCAGGCGATCCTTCCACCCTCCGGGCAAGACCGCCGTCTCGATGCTGACGCCCTGCCCGTAGAACCCGAACGACTCGTGGAAGCGCGACAGCTCTCCGATCGCCCCGTCGATCGCATCCGACTTGGCACTATCCGGGTCGTCGAGGAATGCGATGTCAACCTCGATTGACCTCGTCGCGGCATCCGGGAGATCGCGCTCGTCATGGGAGCCCAGGATTGACTGACTGCCGATGACGACCGCATCGAAGTCGTGGACGATCCTCGATGCAGCCCGCAGTACATGCTGGAGTTGCTCGCGATTCAACCTGTCCGGCCTCGCTCGAACTTTCTGAACGCCGCCAGAGCGTGCGAGCGCTGTCGATCAGTCAGCACCCCCGCGAATGGTGAGCTCTGGCGCAGATCCGCCGATTCCTCGGTTTCGGCCACGAGCGCCCGCATCACGTGGTCGGGACCCTGCTGCAGGATCGCCTCCCATCGATCCAGCCATGGGGTTCGGGACCCGTGCGCGCTGCGCATGTGCCGCACATTGGCGCGAGCCCGCGCGAGCGCGGCATCCGGGTCGGTTGCCACCCGGCCGGCCACCGCGCGATGCAGCCACAGGCTCTGCCGCTGCTCGCGTCTCGCTCCACCTCGAAGCAGCCGTTCGACTTGCGCGCGGTCGAGGCGTCGATGTGCTCCTGTTCCGTGCGAGGACAGGGCGCCCCGATCTACCAGGTCAACGACATGCTGCCTCGACGTTCCAAGGATTTCGGCGGCGGCTCCCGTTCGGATGAACGTAGTCATGATCAAACAGTATGCCGAAATCACCAAAAACGCAACGCGGCGCCGACGTTTGCCGCGAACGTTCTTCTCCGCCTTCTCCGCGGCCTCGCGCCCCTCGGGCGCGCAAGTGCTGAGGTAGGCTGCCGAGCATGCCGCTCATCGGTGACGTGCTTGCTGGCCGCTATCGGATTGAGGCCGTCCTCGGGGCCGGCGGGATGGCGTCCGTGTACCGGGCCACAGACCTCCGGCTCGATCGTCTGGTTGCGGTCAAGGTGCTAGCCCCGAACCTCGCCGCCGAGCCGTCGATGGCGGATCGCTTCGAGCGAGAGGCGCAGGCCATGGCCGGCGCAGCACACCCCAACGTGGTCGCGGTCTTCGACGTGGAGGCGGGCGATCCGGAGACCGGGCGGGAGCCGTTCTACGTCATGGATCTGTGCGAAGGCGGCTCGCTCGCTGAGCGGATCTCCGCCGCGGGCCGGATCCCGCCGGCTGACTTGATCGGAACGATCGCCCGGACGGCCGATGGGCTCGCCGAGCTCCACCGTCGCGGCCTGATCCACCGCGATGTGAAACCGTCCAACATCCTCTTTGTCGGCGAGGTGCCCAAGCTGGCGGATTTCGGCCTCGTCCGAAACGAGGCACCGGGCGATGCGACCGCAATGACAGCGGCGGGCACGATGCTCGGGACGCTCCATTACCTCGCTCCGGAGCTGCTGACGGGATCGCCGCCGTCTCCTTCGAGCGACGTCTATGCGCTCGGGGTGACCGCCTTTGAGGGCCTGACCGGACAGCTACCCCATCCACCGGGGACGCTCAGCGAGGTCGTCGAATGGCGGTCGCTGCCAGCCAGGATCGTCTCGTCCGTCGCCCCCGATCTGGGCATCTCCTTCGACGCCCCGATCGCGAGGGCGTTGGCCGTTGACCCTTCTGCGAGACCCGCCCCGGCCGAATTCGCGGGTCAGCTGACGGCCGGGCTGGCGAACCCCCCGGGGTTGGCTGCGGCCGTGTCAGCCAGCAGCCAGATCAATCCCGACGTCGCGAGTCCGCCATGGGTGGACCCGTTGGCCGACACGCAAATTTCACTGCCGGTCAGTTCGATCGCCGCGACAGCGGTACCGCCGAGATCGCGAACTCCCGCCCCCGCCGCCGCGCAGACCGCTGATTCCGGAGAGTCGCAGGCTGGCTCACGCAGGTTCCCTGGGCCTGCGTTCATCGCCCTCCTCGGGGTCGCCCTCGCGATCGCGGTGATCGCCACACTCGGGCGCGGGATCGGCATCGTCGACTCGTCCGGTCCACCCGGGAGCTCGACGCCCGCGACGAGCGCTGGCCCAATGAGCCCCAGCGTCACCGCGAGCCCTGTCACGCCTGCGTTGGCGGCGCTCGACGCGGTCGTGGCGGCGATCGAGGCGGCGAAGGGCGGCCCGGACGGCCTGACCGGCCGAGATGCGAACGACCTCCTGGCGACCGTCGGCGGGGTGCGTGACGCGCTCGCACGGGGCGACGTCCGCGCCGCCCGGACTGCCGCCGAGGACCTTTCGCGACAGGTCAAGTCGCTTGCCAAGGATCTCTCGCCGGACCGGGCGAAGAACCTTCGCGACGCCGTGTCAGCGCTCCTGGCTGCGATCCCGGCAGGCTGATCAGGACGGCCTTGAATCCTCGAGGAAACGGATGGACTCCACGAACTCCATCGCCGTCGGCAGCCACGCCGCGAGGTCATCGTCTGTTCCCACAGCCCAGAGCTGAATCATGATTGTCTTGCCTTCAACCTCCAGGAGGAACAGGCGCGAGGGAAGGACTAGTCGGACGTAGGAGCCAGCGAATGGGTGTACGTCACCACCCTCCCCGCACGACCAACGGGCTGCGTCGAACGAGGTCGCGAGTGCCGGTCGGCCATCCACCGTCGTTGACTCGGCAGCCGTGAAGGTCATCTTGCCGATGGTTTCGAGATCTGCGAGGAAGTCGGCCGGTGCGTCGCGGACATCGACTCTGCTCGGACTGCTCGCACTCATTGGGCACGGATGGATCACCGCATCGTCGACGGAAACCACTGCCATGCCCCTCGCACCCGCGCCCCTCTGCTGCAGCCCGTAGTCTTCATCCAACCTCGGTGCTGCTGTGCCATCGAGGAACCCGGTCAGGTCAACCCTCGTGTTACCGACGACCCAATGCACCGAGCTCCCGACCGGCAGGGTGTACTCGAAGGGAATCTCGAACCAGTCAGCGACACCCGTCGGGCGCGACGGCGGCGCCGACGGTGTTCGAGTGGACATCGGTGACGGGGACGGGCTGACTGGCAGCTGGCCGGCGACCCAAACCGTGCCTACCGCCAGCGCGACGAGGAGCCCCACGAGCGCTACCAGCCGGAAGGAGCCCGCCGGGCCGCGCCACGCGGGCAAGGTCCAGCCGTGGCGGGTTATCGACGGTCGCCGCGCCGACGCGACGGCCGCCGCGGCGACCGCCTGTGGATCGACGTCCACTGGCGCACCCGCGAGATATCGGTCATAGGCTCCCGCCAGCCGAATTTCGAAGGTCGTTCGATCACCCATGGTCAAGATCCTCCCGGAGGCGCTCGATCAGGCGCGAGAGGCGGCTCCGGACTCCGGACGCCGACAGCCCCAGCTGCGCGGCGATGGCGTTGGAGTCGAACCCGCCGGCAAAACGAAGGGCCAGCAGCGCGCGATCCTCCGGCTTGAGGGACCGCAAGGACCGCGCGAGGTCCACGACACGGATGTCGTCAGCGGGGTCTCCTCCGGCGGCCTGCTCCGGGACCGTGGAGAGGTCGACGATCGTGCGACGACGCTGCCGACGCAGCACCTGCCGGGCTTCGTTCGCGGCGATCGCGACGAGCCACGCATGAACGGTCCGATGATCCCGCAGCGACCCGAGCCGCCGCCATGCCGTCGACCACGCGATTTGCACCACGTCGGCGGCGCTCTCTGCGTCCCCAGTGATGGCGAAAGCCACTCTCGCCATCGAGGCGTGGTGCTCGGCGACGAGCCGCGCGAAGGCCGACTCGTCGCCGGAGGCCGCGCGCGCGACGATGGTGTCGAGCGTCGGGGCCTCCTGGATCGCGGCGTTCGTCATGC
>JBDSZH010000167.1:0-13307 GCA_039925225.1 Candidatus Limnocylindrales bacterium
AGCCGGGCATAACTTGCCAACCGTGACGATCGCGTTCGTGACGGGCACACGTTTCTGACCTTCAATTTCGAGGTCGTCGTCACCGCCAGCGATGAAAACAACGATGACCAGACCATCTGGTACTGGGATGGCACGTACTGGTTCGGAAACTGAGCGAGGATCGGGGACCCGCCAAGGCGTTCCCGGGACCAGCGGGCCGACCGGAGAACCGAGGCGCGGCCGCACTGGCCGCGCCTCGTCGGCCGCGCCGGAGGACGTCACCGACCTCCTCCTGCCCTCGCAGGCGGCTATCCTCACGACGACGTGCAGTACGCCGAATCCATACTCGATCTCGTCGGCAACACGCCGCTGGTCCGGTTGACCCAGATCCCACGGGACCTGGGGCCACTCGAGGCCCAGCCCCTGATCCTGGCCAAGCTCGAGACGATGAACCCGGGTGGCTCGGTCAAGGATCGGATCGGCCTGCCGATGATCGAGGCGGCGGAGCGGGCTGGGCTCCTCAGGCCGGGCGGCACGATCGTGGAGCCCACGTCCGGCAACACGGGTCACGGCCTGGCCATTGCCGCCGCCCTCAAGGGCTACCGCTGCATCTTCGTGATGGCGGACAAGCAGTCGCCGGAGAAGCAGGCGCTGTTGCGGGCGTACGGCGCGCAGGTGGTCCTGTGCCCCACCAACGTGGAGCCGGAATCGCCGGAGAGCTACTACTCGGTCGCGGCACGGCTCGCCCGCGATATCCCGGGCGCATTCAAGCCGGATCAATACTGGAACCAGGAGAACCCGACCGCCCACGAGCTTTCGACCGGCCCGGAGATCTGGGCCCAGACCGAAGGTCGCCTGACGCACTTCGTGGCGAGCGTGGGGACCGGCGGCACGGTCACCGGGACGGCGCGCTACCTGCGCACGCAGAAGGCCGACATCGTCGTCATCGGTGCGGACCCGGAAGGATCGATCCTGTCGGGCGACACCGCTCGGCCATATCTGACCGAAGGCGTCGGCGAGGACTTTTTTCCCGGCACCTACGACGCGGCGATGGTCGATCGGTGGGTGCGCGTTTCGGATCGAGACGCGTTCGCGATGGCGCGCCGAATCACGCGGGAGGAGGGGATCCTCGCCGGTGAATCGTGCGGCACGGCATTAGTCGCGGCCCTCGACGAGGCGCGCCGGATCATGCGCGAACGAGGCGCCGCCGCGAGTGAGGCGGTCATGGTCGTCATCTTTCCGGACGGTGGCCGGAACTACCTCTCCAAGCTGTACAACGACGAATGGATGCGCGCCAACGGCCTCCTTTCGACGGCGGGCGGGGTCGTGCGCATCGACGAGCTGCTGCGCGCGCGACTGCACGAGCCCGAGCGGCCCGCGGTCGTGTTGGCGCGGACCACCGATCGAGTGGGCGCAGCGATCGACCTGCTCCAGCTGTACGGCATCAGCCAGCTGCCGGTGTCGGAGCGCCCGGACGACGACGCGGTGGAAGGCATCGTCGGCTCGGTCAGCGAGAAGAGCCTGCTGGATCGCGCCTACCGCGATCCGTCAATCGTCGAGCGGACGGTCGGCGAGGTGATGGACAAGCCCCTCCCGACGATCGACCTCGGGGCATCGCTGGACGACGCATTCGGGCTCCTGTTCGGCGGGGCTTCGGCGGTGGTCGCGATCGCGGGCGACCGGCCGGCCGGCGTGGTCACCAAGCTGGACCTCCTCGAGTTCCTGGCGCATCCGGCGACGCGTGCCGGCTGAGGGGCCGGCGGCCGTCTCGCGCGAACCCTCCATCTCGACCATCAGGACGGCCCGGCTCGACCTGGTCCACATGAGCATCCCGCTGATGCGGGCACTCGTCGCACGGGACGTCGCGGCGACCGCGCGCGAGATCGGTGCGTCGATTCCGGAGGGATTCCCGGACAACCTCGACCACTTCCTGCGCTGCCGCCTTGCGCAGCTGGACGCCGACCCCACGATCCTGTCCTGGCTCGCGCGCGCCATGGTGCTCACCGATGAGGACGGTGGGCGACGCGTGATCGGGACGATCGGCTTCCACGGCGCACCGGACGACAGGGGCCGTTTGGAAGTTGGCTACCGCATCGAGCCCGAGTACCGCCGTCGCGGCTTTGCCCGCGAAGCCGTTCGCGCGATGCTCGACTGGGCGGCCAACGAACGCGGGATCCACCGGTTCATCGCGTCGATCCGCCCGGACAACGATGCCTCGCTGGGACTGGCCGCCGGCTTCGGATTTGCTCAGACGGGCACCCAGATGGACGACATCGATGGGCTGGAACTCGTCCTGGAGGCCACCTGGCCTCCTGCGAGCGGCCGTCCTGCCCGTGGCAGCGATCCTGCTGGTGATGGTCTGGGCTGATCGCGTTTCCCACGCTGCCTAAACGTCCGCGCGCCTCCTCGGCCCTGCGATCCGACGCCAGCGCTCCGAGCCCGTGCTGCTGATTCTTCCCGAGCGCGACGGGGACGCCGTGGACACGGGCAACCCGCTCACCAATGCGGGGCGGGCCAGCGCTGTTGCCAAAAACCGGGGATTCCCTGTTTCCCCCCGGGCTTCCGTTGGCTAGTCTCTAGGATGCGAATCCGACATGACTGGGTCGAGGAGGTGACGGCAATGGTGCGAACACGGAATCTCGTGGTGTTATTCGCTGCGGCCCTGATCATCAGCGCGTGCTCCGGGTCCAGCCCAACCCAAGGGCCGGGCGCGACGCAGGGCGGCGGTGTCCCCGGCGGCAATCCCGGCGGTGGTGACACCAGCAACGGAAAGGTCACGTTCCAGGTCACCGGTGCGATCACGGCCTCTGGTGAGTGGGGATTCGTGCCCGCGGCCAGCATCTTCGGCGGCGACCAAGGGGCCTCGCTGAGCTTCAGCAACAGCCTGGAACAGAACGCCGGCCTCTTCAGTATCGTGGTGGCCCAGGATGGGCAGGTGCTCGTCAGCTACGTCGGGCCCGAGGGTCAGGTCCCCGGAGCGGAGTGCACGACCAGCGACTGGAACATGGGCACCAGCGAAGGCTCCGGCAAGTTCGATTGCACTGCGGCACTGACCATCACGTCCACGGGTGCGACGTCCACCGGCGGCAAGATCACGGGGAGCTTCACCGCCAGGAAATGAGCGCCGCGCCCCGGCTCCCTAGAGCCAGGGCAGCCTGATCGGGAAGAATGCGTTCAGGAGCAGGCCCAGGATCAGCAGCGCGCCGGCGCGCCGCGTGTGGACGAACGCCTGACCGACGAACCACAGCGGCCAACCGACGTAGCTGTGCGGCGGCGTCTCCGGGCGCGGGACGTTGAAGACCTTGAGCACCTGGGCGAGGCGCGGCAGGCCGAGCACGACGAGGGCGACCCACGGCCCGATCCAACCAACGGCGGCCGCGACGAGCACGATCGGGTAGAAGGCGATCATCAGGACCTGTGCAACAAGTCGGGCATTCCGATCGCCGAGCAGCACGGGCATCGTGCGGACGCCCTTCTTCTTGTCGGCGTCGATCTTGTCGATGTGCTTTCCGAAGAGGACGGAGGTCACGAGGATCGCGTATGGGAGCGACGCGATCCACGCCCAGCCCGGGATCTGGCCGGTTGCCACGAAGAACGTCCCGACGGTCATGAGCGGGCCCCAGACGACGAACACGCCCGGCTCGCCGAGCCCGATGTGCTTGAGGCGGATCGGCGGTGCCACGTAGAACACGGAGACGAACAGGCCGCCCAGCGCGAACGCGGCGACGAGCCATCCGCGCTGCGACATGAGAAAGACCAGGATCGCGAGATCGATCGCGTTCATGAGCAAGATCGCGGCGCCGAGCTGGCGCTTCGTGACCCAGCCGGACAGGATCGGGTGCGGCGCGTACTGGGCACGGACGTAATCGTCCGTATCGATCCCGCCTTCGAGGTCGAAGTAGTCGTTGATCATGTTGTTGGCCGCGTGGGCGACGACGAGGCCCAGGATGGCCAGGGCGAGCAGCCCGTAGTCGACCGCGAATGAGCCCCCGATCGGCCCGCCGCCGATCTGCGCGAGCCGCTCAGCGCCGATGGCCAGCAGGCCGCCGATCAACCCAGCGGTCACCGTCATCGAGAAGACAGCGGCGCGGGTGATGACGAGCCACTTGGAGATGAAGTCCGGCGGGGTCGTCATCCCGACCGGCAGGTTGGCGGTGTTGTAGGCGGTCTTCCAGACCTTCAGGCGATCGGCCAGCACGGTGGTGGTCCTCGGAGCGCTCGGAGATCTCAGTGTCTCCGAAACTTGCGCCCCGATAGTAGCACTATTCGGCAACGACGCGGATTCCGAATCGCCCCAGGGGCCTTCGTCGTTGCCCAGCGGCTCGGGCATGCCAACTGGTCGCTCGGCGCGAAGGCCGTGTGGGATCATGCTGGCTGATGCGACCCGAGGATCTGTCCGACAAGCTCGAGATCGAGACGCTCGCCGTCCACGCGGGCCAGGAGCCGGACGAGCTCACGGGCGCTGTCTCGCCCCCGATCTACCAGACCTCCACCTATCGGCAGCCGAAGGTCGGGCAGCCGATCGACGACTACGACTACGCGCGATCGAAGAACCCGACGCGTGATCGATTCGAGCGCGCCGTCGCAGCTCTCGAGGGCGGCGGGCAGGGAATTGCCTTCGCCTCGGGCTCCGCGACGACGGCGGCGATCGCCGAGCTCGCAGGCCCGGACACCGAGGTCGTGGTTGGCGACGACGTGTATGGCGGGACGTTCCGATATCTCGACAAGGTGCGCGGCCCGAATGGCGTAACGACTCGCTATGCCGACCTCGCCGCGGACCCTGAAGCGATGTGGGAAGCGCTGTCGGAGAAGACCCGGCTCGTCTGGTTCGAGACCCCGACCAACCCACTCCTGAAGGTCGTCGACATCGACGCGTGCGCGCGCGTGCTCCGCGAGCGGTTCGGCGACGGGCCGCGGCCGCTGATGGTCGTCGACAACACGTTTGCCTCGCCGATCCTCCAGCGCCCGCTCGACCTCGGCGCGGACATCGTCTTCCACTCGGCCACGAAATACCTCGCCGGCCACAGCGACACGGTCCTGGGGGTGGCTGTGACGCGCAACCCGGAGGTCGCGGAGCGCCTGCGGTTCCTCCAGAACGCGATGGGCGGGGTGCCCGGCCCGTTCGACTGCTTCCTCGCGCTGCGTGGCCTGCGGACGCTGCCCCTGCGCGTGGGCCGGCACGCCTCAAATGCGACCGAGGTTGCGCGATTCCTCGCCGAGCGCGAAGACGTCGAGTGGCTGTCCTATCCGGGTCTCAGCAACGGCAAGCGGGCGCACCCGCAGGCTGCCTGTGCGTCTCGCCAGATGCGCGCAGGCGGCGGCATGGTCTCGTTCGTGCCGGCGGCGCGCGGCGGTCGTTCTGCGCGTGAACGCGCGGTTGCGATCTGCGAGGGCACGAAGATCTTCACCTTGGCCGAATCCCTGGGCGGCGTCGAGTCCCTCATCGAGCTGCCTGCCGTGATGACCCACCTCTCCGTCGCAGGCTCGCGCCTCGAGGTGCCCGAAGCGCTCGTCCGCTTGTCCGTCGGCATCGAAGGCGCCGCCGACCTCATCGCGGACCTCCGCCAAGCGCTCGACCGGGCCTGACGCGCCGGCACTCCGCTGGGCCAGACCCGCCGGTGCTCCGCCGCGCCTGACTGCCGACTTCTACAACGCCTGGATGACCTTCAGCCCATCCTCCGAGGCAGGGCCGGTGGTAACATGAGCAGCAACTACGACTGCGGAAGCCGACTCCCATCGGGCTCGCCCGATGTCACGCGCGGCCGGTCGGGATCGAAGCACGGCGTCCTGCGCATCGCGGGTCGCCCGAGCAGGAGACCGATCAGGAATGTCCGCCACGACCCCCGTCACCCCCCACCCGCCGAGTACCCGCGCGCACCAGGGTGCGGCGCGCGTCCGGGCGGGCAAGATCGTTGCCAACCTCTCGACCGCCGCTCTGTACGAGGCCGCCGCCCGCGACGGCGAGGGCCTCATCGCGGCCGACGGGCCACTCGTTGTCAGCACCGGCACGCACACCGGGCGCTCGCCGAAGGACAAGTTCATCGTCCGCGAGCCGTCCAGTGAGGCGCAGGTCTGGTGGGGCGACGTGAACCACGAGATCTCCGAGGAGCACTACGACAAGCTCCGCACGCGCCTCATGGCCTACCTCGCCGACCGGCGGCTGTACAGCCAGGACATGTTCATCGGCGCGCACCCAGCGCACCGCCGGTCGCTCCGTGTCTACACAGAGACCGCGTGGGCGAGCATCTTCGCGCGGAACCTGTTCCGCCGGCCCAGCGCCGAGGACCTGACCGCGTTCTCGCCGAACTTCACGATCATCGACGTCCCGTCGTTCCAGGCGGACCCCGCGACCGAGGGCGTGCGGTCCGGGACGGCGATCCTCGTCCACCTCCAGCGGATGGAGATCATCATCGTCGGCACGATGTATGCGGGCGAGATCAAGAAGTCCGCGTTCACGGTCATGAACTACCTGATGCCCGACGAGGGCGTCCTGCCGATGCACTCGTCGATCAACGTCGGCGAGGCGGGGGACTCCGCGGTCTTCTTCGGGCTTTCGGGGACGGGCAAGACGACCCTCTCCGCGGATCCGCTGCGCAGCCTCATCGGCGATGACGAGCATGGCTGGGGAAGTGACTACGTCTTCAACTTCGAGGGCGGCTGCTACGCCAAGACGATTCGCCTCTCGCCGATGTACGAGCCAGACATCTTCGCGGCGACTCGCCGGTTCGGGACGATCCTGGAGAACGTTGACATCGATCCGGCGACGCGCGAGCTGAACCTCGATTCCGAGCGGCTCACGGAGAACACGCGCGGCGCGTATCCGCTCCATTTCATCGGCAACGCGGACCCGACCGGGATCGCCGGCACCCCAAGCAACGTGGTATTCCTCACCGCCGACGCGTTCGGCGTCCTGCCGCCGATCTCCCGGCTGACCCGCGAGCAGGCCGCGTATCACTTCATCAGCGGCTACACGGCCAAGCTGGCCGGCACGGAGATCGGGGTCAAGGAGCCGTCGGCCACGTTCTCCGCCGGGTTCGGTGCCCCGTTCCTGCCGCGCCACCCGGGCATCTACGCGCACCTGCTCGTGGACCGCCTGGAGCAGTTCGACGTCCCTGTTTGGCTCGTGAACACGGGCTGGACCGGCGGGCCCTACGGCGTCGGCACGCGCATGAACATCGACCACACCCGAAACATGGTCCGCGCGGCGTTGAGCGGCGCGTTGCGCGACGTCCCAACCGTCCTCGACCCGATCTTCCGCGTCGCCGTCCCCGTCGAGGTGCCCGGCGTGCCCACCGAGGTGCTCGTCCCGCGCAACACGTGGGCGGATCCGGACGCGTACGACACCGCGGCGCGAAAGATCGCGCACATGTTCCACGAGAACTTCGAGGCGTACGCCAGCGGCGTCAGCGAGGCGATCCGGGATGCCGGACCGGTCCGCGTCGACGATGCCGGCCAGCTCCCGGTCACCGGCCCCGGCGAGGGCTGAGAACGAGCGAGAGGGGACAGGTCATGGGCCGCAACAAGGTCACCGTCATCGGCGCCGGCAACGTTGGCGCAACGACCGCGCAGCGCATCGCCGAGGCCGGACTCGCCGACGTGGTCCTGATCGACATCGTCGAAGGCCTGCCCCAGGGCAAGGGCCTCGATCTCGCCGAGGCCGCGCCCGTTGTGCGGCACGACGCCCGCGTCATCGGCAGCAACGACTACGCAGACACGGCCGGTTCAGACGTGATCGTCGTCACCTCCGGGCTCGCGCGCCAGCCGGGGATGAGCCGCGACGATCTGCTCGCGAAGAACGCCGGCATCGTCCGCGCGGTCGTCGAGTCGGCGGCGGCCCAGTCCCCGAACGCGGTGCTGATCGTGGTCACCAACCCACTCGACGCGATGTGCCACGTGGCGATGCGTGCGTCCGGCTTCCCGCGCGAGCGAGTGCTGGGCATGGCCGGCGTGCTCGACTCCGCTCGGTTCCGAACGTTCATCGCGGAGGAGCTCGGGGTCTCCGTTGCCGACACCCACGCCTTCGTCCTCGGCGGCCACGGCGACACGATGGTCCCGCTCTCGCGCTACTCGACGGTCGCCGGGATCCCGATCACGGAGCTGCTCCCGCCGGAGCGCGTGAAGGCCCTGGAGGAGCGCACAGCCAACGGTGGCGCCGAGGTGGTGGCCCTCCTCAAGACCGGCTCCGCCTTCTACGCGCCCGCCGCGGCCACGTTCGAGATGGTCGACGCGATCCTGCGCGACCGGCGTCGAGTGCTGCCGTGCGCCGTGCTGCTCCAGGGCGAATACGGCATCGATGGGCTATTCGTCGGCGTGCCCATCGTGCTGGGCGCCGGGGGCATGCAGCGGGTCATCGAGATCGAACTCACCGCCAGCGAGCAGGCGGCATTCGAAGGGTCCGCCGCGGCCGTGCAGGAGCTCGTCGACAAGCTGCCGGCATAGATCACGCGGCCAGACGGGGGCGCCGGCGGCGCCGGACTCCCCCGTAAAGCGCAATCCGCCGACTAGACTCTGGCCGTGCTCGGGGTCATCACCGTCTCGTTCGATCCGGTCCTGCGGCTGACTGACACCGCCTCTGTGCGCATCGAGACAATCGGGCTTGCGGCAGTGCTCCTCATCGCACTGGCGCTGGCGGCGCGGAGCGCCGCGCGTTCGCCCGTCGCGGGCCTGCGGCTCGACGATCTCGCCTTCATGGTCGTCGGCGCAGTCCCTGGCGCGATCATCGGCGGCCGCCTCGGGTACGTGCTGGACCATCTCGACTTCTACCGTGCAAACCCCGAGGCCATGCTGGACCCCGCCCAGGGCGCGCTCTCGCTGACGCTCGCGGTGCCGTTCGGCCTGCTGACCGGCAGCATCGTCGGTCGCCTGCTGCGGGCCCCCATCACCGGGTGGATGCATACGATCACGCTCCCGCTGCTGTTCGCGCTTGCGGCCGGCAAGCTCATCGGGGTGCTCGGGGGATCGGGCCAGGGACTGCCGTCAGACGGGCAGTGGGCGACTGCGTATGCCGGGCCGGGCCCGTGGGGCTCGCTGGCCCCCGACCTGCCCTCTCACCCGTCACAGGTTTACGAGGCGATCCTCGTGACCGTCGCCATCGTGGCTCTTTGGCTGGCGTCGCGAACCAAGGTCATCGCCCGCCGCGACGGCGGCGCTATGTTCGCGGCTCTCGGCCTGTGGGCCATCGCGCGTTTCTTCGTCGCATCTACCTGGCGGGATCCCGCGCTGATCGGGCCGCTGCAGATGGACCAGATCCTCTCGCTGGGGGTGCTCCTTGTTGCCGTCCTCGGCCTGGTAGAGCGGTCGCGCGCGCCGCTCCGGACACCGACGCAGCGCCCCGTGGACAGCGACCCCGAGCTCGCCTGACGCCGGGGGCCGCGAGAAACCGCGGGTGCCACATGACGCTCGGGCGGTGCGTGCTGTCACCAAATACCGCGGCACGGCGGCAACTTGATTGACCAGACCGGCCGGGCGCTGTACGGTCCCACCACACGCGCCGGAGGGAGGAACTCCCGGCGCCCCTATCAACCGCGTCCGCGGCTCAGCCTGCCCCGTCGCCCTGCTTTGCATGGTCGCTGCTTTGCATTATTTCCGGGGTGGCCGCTGTCGGGCGCCGCATCTGTCAGGCGAGTCCTGATACGAGGAGGAACACGTGAAGCTACGATCACGATCGACCCCGGCCGGGTTCCTGGTCCTTCTGCTCTCGCTCGCGCTCGCGCTCGGTTTTCCGCTGAGCGCTGGAGCAGCTCCCGGAGGCCCGACGCAGATCGACCCCACGCTCGTCAAGAAGCTCAAGGACAGCGCACGCGGGTCGGTCACGATCTCGATCAACGACGCCACGACCTTCGCGTCCTTCATCAAGGCAGGTCGCAACGGCGACCTGCTTCCGAGCGTGAAGGCAACGCCGGCTGGCAAGGCCAAGGGCTTCCTCAAGCAGTTCGGCGGCATCCTCGGCGTCGCCGATGCCGGCGACCTCGTGCAGACGGCAGCATCCACCGACCAGTTCGGGGCGACGCACGTCACCTACGAGCAGCGCTACCGCGGCCTGGCCGTCTTCGGCGGAATCCTGAAGGCGCATGTTGACAAGGCGGGGAACCTCACCGCCGTCAACGGCACCATCGTGCCCGCGATTAACTTGGCGATGGATCCACGGCTGAGCGCCCAGGAGGCGCGAACGAGGGCAATCGCCGCAGTCAAGGCCGATCCGCCTGTCGCGAGCACTGACGCGACCAGCAAGGTCGGCAAGCTCCGCGTCGAATCAGCTCGGCTCCTGGTCTACCGGACGGGCCTCGTCAAGGACGAGATCGGCACCAACGAGCTCGTCTATCACGTCGTCGTGACGAACGGCAAGAACATCCGCGACGCCGTGTTCGTCCACGCTATGACCGGCAAGGTCATCAACCGCTACAGCATGGTCGACAATGCGCTCTTCCGCCGGCTCTTCGAGCAAAACACCAGCACCCAAGTGTGGCAGGAAGGCGACCTGTTCCCGGGAACGCTGAACCAGGATCAGCAGAACATCGTCAACTTCAGCGGCCACTCCTACAACCTGTTCTTCAATGCATTCGGCCGCGACTCCTACGACGCCGCCGGCGCCGAGTTGCGCAGCGTCAACAACGATCCGAACATCGCCTGCCCGAACGCCAACTGGAACGGCGCCACGACGAACTACTGCAACGGCGTGACCGCCGACGACGTCGTCGCGCACGAATGGGGCCACGCCTACACCCAGTACACCCACGACCTGATCTATCAGTGGCAGCCGGGCGCCCTTAACGAGTCGTACTCGGACATCTGGGGCGAGACAGTCGACCTCCTCAATGGCGTCGGCACCGATTCGCCGGGCGGAGTACGGACCGTTGGAGCCTGCTCGACGCACACGACGCCGATCCCGGTCCTCATCATCAACAGCCCGACCCCCGGCGAGTGCCCAGCGGGCGCAGCCGCGTTCGGGGCGCCGCTCACTGCGACAGGCGTCACTGGGGACCTCGTTCTCGTCGACGACGGGAGCGTGGCTGGTACGGCACCCGGCAACACGACCGCCAATGGCTGCGAGACGCCGTTTGTGAACGCCGCGGCGATCGTGGGCAAGGTTGCGCTCCTCGAGCGGGGCGTTTGCGGGTTCGCCGTGAAGGTCAAGAACGCACAGAGCGCAGGCGCCATCGCCGCCGTTGTGTTCGACCACACGGCAGGGGCTGTTGCCGGTATGGGTGGGGCCGACCCGACGATCACGATCCCCTCATTGCGGATCACCAAGGCCCACGGAGACCTTCTCAAGGGCTACCTGTCGAGTGGCACGTCAAACGTGACCCTGAAGGTCAAGGGCGGCACCTCGGCGCCGGAGGACAGCTATCGCTGGCTCATTGGCGAGGACGCGACCGCGTTCGGCTCGGCGATCCGCGATATGTGGAATCCGAACTGCAAGGCCGACGCGGGAAAGGTGTCCGACGCCGAGTATCACTGCGCTACCTCTGACGGCGGCGGGGTTCACTCGAACTCGGGCGTGCCGAACCACGGCTACGCCCTGCTCGTCGACGGCGGCACGTATAACGGCCGGACCGTCACGGGACTCGGCCTGACCAAAGCCGCGCACCTCTACTGGCGGGCGCAGAGCGTCTACCAGACCCCGACGACCAAGTTCGCCGACCATGCTGATGCCCTTCAGGCGTCGTGCACGGATCTGCTTGGCGTGAACCTCGCGAGTCTCAGCACCGGCGCGGACCTCGGGCCCTCTGGTCAGGCGATCACCGCGGCGGACTGCGCCGAGGTGGCAGACATGATCGCGGCGGTCGAGCTTCGCATCGACCCGACCCAATGCAACTTCGGGCCGGCGCTGAACCCGAACACGCCCAAGCTGTGCGGTCCGAACCAGAAGAATCCTTCGACGCACTACGCCGAGGACTTCGAGGACGGGCTCGCTGGCTGGACGCTCACCAACACGGGTGTCTTCTCCGGCTGGACAAGCACGGTTGCCCCGATCGATTGGGCCGCGGACACGTCGCTCCCGGATGGACGTGCTGGCACCGCGGCCTTCGCGGCCGACCCGGACCTCGGCGACTGCGCCGGCGGAGCCAACGACATCTCCGGCGTCATGCGGCTGGAAAGCCCGGCGATCCTGATCCCGGGTTCGGCCACCCTGCTGCCCCGAGTGGTCTTCGATCACTACTTCGCCACCGAGCCGGGTTGGGACGGCGGCAACGTCAAGATCAGCATCAATGGTGGGGCCTTCGCGATCGTGCCCGCCTCAGCGTTCACCTTCAACGGCTACAACGCGACCCTCCAGACGGCGGGCGCAGGCAATACCAACCCGCTGGCCGGCGAGAGCGGTTTCTCGGGCACCGACGGCGGCGAAGTCACCGGCAGCTGGGGAACGTCACAGATCAATCTGACGACGGCCGGCGTCCGTCCTGGTGACTCGATCAAGCTTCGCTTCGAATTCGGCAGGGATGGTTGTGGCGGACGCGACGGCTGGTACGTCGACAACGTCAAGATCCAGTCCTGCAACGCCAGGAAGCAGCCGTAGGCCATCCCACACGGGCGGCAACGTCGCCCGCAGATCACGAGAGGCCCCCGGCGACGCCGGGGGCCTCTCGATTCCGGGGCGAGCTGGCCGGGCGCGGTATCGTGTCCGGAATGCACGCCCACCACAGCCGAGGAACCCAACCATGACCCAGGTCGCCGAGCCGATGATCAAGAGCGCAGATGGCGCGCAAGGAGCGGTCGTCCCGCACTGGATCGGTGGCGGGCGAGTGGCAGGCACCTCCGGCCGGCGCGGGCCGGTGTTCGACCCGGCGACCGGCGAGGTCGCGCGCGAGGTCGACTTCGCATCCGTCGAGGAGGTCGATGCGGCGGTCGCCGCCGCGAAGGCCGCGTTCCCGGCGTGGCGCGCGACATCGCTGTCGAAGCGCACGGAGATCATGTTCCGCATCCGGAACCTGGTGGAGATCCATCGTCACGACCTCGCGGCATTCCTGACGTCCGAGCACGGCAAGGTGCCATCCGACGCGCTCGGAGAGATCGCCCGCGGCCTGGAGGTCATCGAGTTCGCCTGCGGCGTCCCCCAGCTCATGAAGGGGGAGCACTCGGAGAACGTCTCGACCGACGTGGACGTCTATTCGATTCGCCAGCCGCTCGGCGTGGTCGCCGGCATCACCCCGTTCAACTTCCCGGCGATGGTTCCGATGTGGATGTTCGCCACGGCCATCGCCACGGGCAATACGTTCATCCTCAAGCCGTCGGAGAAGGACCCGTCGGCGGCCAACTTCATGGCCCAGCTGCTCGCCGAGGCCGGCGTGCCGGACGGCGTCTTCAACGTGGTCCACGACGACAAGGTC
>JBDSZH010000168.1:0-4303 GCA_039925225.1 Candidatus Limnocylindrales bacterium
CCCTCGAGCATCATCGCGACGAGGTTCTTGCCGATGTCGTGGATGTCGCCCTTGACCGTCCCGATGACGACCCTGCCGATCGGCTTGGCGCCGGTCTCGGCGAGCAGCGGCCGCAGGATGGCCATGCCGGCCTTCATTGCGTTCGCGGCGAGCAGAACCTCCGGCACGAACAGAATGCCGTCGCGGAAATCGATACCGACGATGCGCATGCCCTCGACGAGGGCGTCGTTCAGGACCTTGTCCGGGCCCCAGCCGCGCCCGAGGAGCAGGTTTGTGCCCTGGGTGATCTCCGCGGCCATGCCGTCGTACAGGTCGTTGTGCATCTGCTCGACGAGCTCGTCGTCGGCGAGCGCCGCGAGGTCGAACGCCTCGCCGCCCTGGTTAGCCTCGCCCGAGTCGGGGGCCATTCGCCGCCTCCGTCGCAACCAATTGGGTTCCGCATCGTGGAACGATGCCGTATAGTGGAACGCCGAGACGTCACGATAGCCAGCCGAGGGTCCCATGTCCAGCCCGACGATCGGAGTCCAGAGCCTGCGGCGCGCCTTCGCCGTGCTCCGTGCGCTCGGCGGTGGGCCACTCGGTGTCAGCGAGGTCGCGGTCGCGTCCCACATCCCGAAATCGACTGCAGCGCGTCTCCTTTCAGCACTCGCCGCGGAGGGCGCCGTCGAGCAGGTGCCCGGCGAGCGTCGCTACCGCCTCGGGCCGGACCTGCTGTCGATCGCGTCCGGCCTCGGCGAGACCTGGGACATCGTGTCGATCGCGCGGCCCACGCTCACCGACCTGACCGCGGAGCTCGGCGAGGCAGCGGGAGTGTCGATTCGCGACGGGTGGACCGTGCAATACGTCGACCAGATAGAGCCGCCGAACCCGAATCCCGTCCAGGTGCGCGACTGGACAGGCACGCGGATTCCGCTTCACGCCGTGTCCTCCGGCCAGGTGTTCCTCGCCCAGCTACCGGCGCCGATGCTCCCCCGCTACCTCGCGGAGCCCCTGGAGGCGTTCACGCCCCGCACGCTGACCGATGCCGCCTCGCTCCTGGAGCGACTCCGAGACGTGCGGCGCGACGGTCACGCGTGGGTGCGCGACGAGTACTCCATCGGCATCAGCTCCGTGGCAGCGCCGATCGCCGACGCGCGTGCCGAGATCGTCGCCGCAGTGCACGTCCACGGGCCGTCATATCGGTTCCCGGCGCCCGGCGATGAGGGCACGATCGCGGCTGCCGTGCGGACCGCGGCCGCCAGGATCGGCGCTCGCCTGCGTGCCAACGGCTGAGGAACAGGTGATCGAACGGCGCGCTCGCGAGGCAACCGATAGCCGCTGGCTCGCCGTCGTGGCGGGCCTCGTGCTCGTGGGCCTGGCATTCCGGACCCAGGCGCTGATCATTGGTCCGCTCGTCGGGCAGGTCCAGGCGGACCTCTCGATGTCGCATGCCGTCGCAGGCCTGCTCGGGACGATCCCGGTCCTGTGCATGGGCCTGCTCGCGCCGCTTGGGCCTGTTCTCGCCGCCTCGATCGGACCGAAGTTCGGCGTCGCCGTCTGCGCTGCCCTCGTCGCGGTCTTCGGCGTGGCGCGCGCATTCCTGCCGGACGCAGCGACCGTCCTGCTCGCGACGGTCGGCCTTGGGGTCGGCATGGCGCTCGTCGGGCCGATCCTGCCGATGATCGTCCGCGCCAGATTGCCGCACCATCCCGCCGCGGGGACCGGCGCCTACGTTGTCGGGTTCGTCATCGGGGGGACGATCACTGCGGCCGTCGCCGTACCCCTCGCAGACGCGACGGGCGGTTGGCGCGGCTCCTTCGCAATCGTATCTGCGTTCGCGTTCGCCTCGGTCATCGCCTGGCTGTGGCTCATGCCTCGCGACGAGGGGCACGTGCGCGTCGCGCCGTCGCGCCCGAAGCTCCCCTGGCGCCGGGGGTCGGCGTGGCTCCTGGGCGCGATCTTCGGCTCGCAGTCGGTCCTGTTCTACGGCTGCATCACCTGGCTCGGGAGCGTGTACGTGGAGCGCGGCTGGAGTGCCGCCCAGTCGGGCAGCCTCATCGCGCTCCTCACCGGGATCGGCCTCGTGTCCACCCTCGCCGTCCCCGTGCTCGCCGATCGCATCGGGACAAGACGGAGCCAGCTCACGATTGCCGCGCTGCTGTCGGTCGGCGGGGCGTTCATCGTCGCGCTGACGCCGGGCGAGCCCCCGGGCTCACTCGTCACCTACCTCGCGACGACGCTGCTGGGGTTGGGCATCGGCGCCTACTTCCCGCTCGCGCTGACGCTCCCGGTGGACGTCGCGAGCGACGCCGCCGACGCGGCCTCGATCTCCGCGTTCATGCTCCTGATCGGCTACGCGCTCGCGGCGACCTCGCCGGTCATGCTTGGCCTCGTGCGCGACGCGACGGGCAGCTTCGACACGGTCGTCTGGATCCTCGTCGCGATCAGCGTCCTGATGATCCCGCTCGCGCTCTCACTCCACCCCGCGCGCCTACGCAGCGCGGGTGGCTAGCAGCCTAGCTCTCGCCCTCGGCGAGGCCCGTCAAGGAATACGCCTCCACCGGGCGGCGGAAGCCCTTCAACTCGAGCGCGCCCAGCGACGTCGCGGTGACGACTGCGTCGACGCGCGCGAACGCGCGCTCGCTGAGGATGATCTGGCCAGGCTCGGCGACCGCACACAGGCGCGCCGCGAGGTTGGCGACGCTGCCGACTACCGCGTAGCCGAGGTGGCCTTCGAAGCCGACGCGGCCGAGCGTCGCGAACCCGACGGAGACACCAATTCCCAGGCCGAGATCAAAGCCGAGCCGCCGCCAGCGCTCGCGGAGGCCGGCGAACCGGTCGCGCATCGCGACCGCCATGCGGACGTCTTGGGCAACGTGGTCGTCCATGGGTCTCGGGTCGTTGCGGAAGATCATCATCCCGTCGCCGGCGAAGTGCTCGAGGGTGCCGCCGTGGGCGACGACGATCGCACCGAGCTCGCGGTAGTACTCGCGAAGGATGTCGAGAACCTCTTCCGGCTCCGCGGCCTCGGCGAACGACGTGAACCCGCGCAGGTCGCAGAACACACAGGTGACTTCGCGGCGATGGCCGGCGAGAAGCTTCTCCCCGTCGGGCGATGAGACCAGCTCGGCCACGGTTGACGGGAGGTAACGCGCCAGCTCCTCGCGCTGGCTTTCGATCGTGCTGAGGAGCCGGACGTTGTCGATCACGTTCGCGGCCTGGTCGGCGAACGTCCGGACGACCGCGATCTCCTCCGCGCTGAATAGGCGCACGTCGAAGCGACCCAGGCCGACCACACCGACCGTCCGCGCCTCCTTGCGGATGGGGACGCCCATGAGCGTGCGGTACTGCGCGACCTTCTTGCCATCCCACGTGTAGGTGGGATCGTCCGCGGTGTCCTCGACCTGCACGACCTCGCCTGACAGGACGGCACGACCGACGATGGTTCCCTGCGTCACTGGAGTCTCGTTCTCGAGCTCGTAGGCGGTCGCTTCGGTGGACATCCCGAGGGACGCGACCCCTCGATACAAGCCAGCGCGCGACGGAATGAAGATCGCCGCCAGATCGGCACCGCAGAGGCTGGTCATCCGCTCGACGACGATGCCGAGGACCCGCTCGAGGTCGAACGGCGACTCGCTGATCGCCCGGAGGACCTCGCGGACGGCGTCGAGCTGCGCGGCCAGATCGGCGGCAGAGGACGCGATGGGCTCGGGCTGGCTCATGGCCAACGATAGCCGACCCGTAACAGCGGTCGACCGCCTGCCACGGCCGGCCACGACCCTCAGCCCGCGCTTCGCCTTGGAAGGCTTCGCGCGCCACTCTGCCACCGCCATGCAAGCTGTCGCCGCGCTGAAAGGCATTGAGGTAGACGAACCGATCGCTTGCTCGGGTCCCCGAGCGATGGTTGGATCCAGCGACCCACCCCCGGGTCCAGCGCCCCCGCAGTTCCAGATTGGAGACCCAGCATGCGACGATCTTTTGCCCTCGTCCTGGCGACGGGATTGCTGCTCGCAGCAGTCGCTCCCGCCTTCGCCAAGGAAGGTGACGCGGGCACGCTCATGATCATGAAGCACGCCTGTTCCGAAGAGCCCATCAAGAATCAGGCCGACTTCGACGCGATCGTGGCGAAGGCAAACGGCGACGAGGTCACCGCCCTCGCGTTGACGGTGCTTGCCTGTCCCACGATCGTCCTGACGACTGATGGCGGCGACATCACCGATGGCAATGCCGGAACGCCCGTTGACTTCGCCTTCTCCGTCACCGACAAGAACGGCGACACGCAGACCTTGAGCGACGCCAAGTTCATGGCCGCGAAACTCTGCGA
>JBDSZH010000169.1:0-44419 GCA_039925225.1 Candidatus Limnocylindrales bacterium
GTCGGCCACTCGCTGACGGCGAGCTCGTCAAGCCCCTCGCTCGCCTCGGCCTCGGCCTCGGCGGCGGCGTCGGGCTGGAGGCCGACCTCGGGCTCGTCCATGAGGTCCGTCGCTGCGGGCCCGTCGCCGCGCAGGTCCGGCGGATCGGGCGCCTGCTCGGCCAGAGTGGCCAGCCGGGCGGGATCGTCCTCTGCGAGGAGGTCGGTGAAGAATCGGTCCATGTCCGCCTCGAACGAGGAGACGGTGGTCTGGACCTCGTCGACCAGGCGGTCGACGCTCGCGGCGTGGCGTTCCATCTCGCCCGCCAGTTCGCCCTTGCGGGCTTCGATGCGATCGTCGGTCTGCTGGCGAACGCGCGCCATCTCTGCCTTGGACCACTCTCGAATCGCGCTCACGTCCTCGTCGGCGCGCTTGCGCAGGCCGGCGGCCTCGGTCGTTGCTCTGGCGCGGATCGTCTCGACCCGAGCACCCGCCTCGGCCGCGAGTCGTGCGGTCGTCTCTTCGCGGCTCGCCACCGCGGCCCCGCGCATGGCCTTGATCAGGCCCGCGACGAGCGGGTTGTCCCGCCGCGGCACCCGGGACTCACCGTCGGTCCGATTCATCGGCCGGCCGGCAGTGAACGGTCGCTCCGGGCCCCGCCGGTCGGACGTCGGCCAGCCGCCGCCCTCCGTCACGGGTTCGTTGGGAGGCGCCGCGGAGGATTCGGTCGTGGGCGATTCGGGGTCGAACATCGCGGCCTCAGGGGTCTTGTCGGGCACATCGGCTGCGGCCGGCGCCGCGTCCGTGGTCATGTCGTGCGCGTCGTCGGCGACCCGGAACGGGCCCTCGCCGAGCTCCTCGCGCACCCCGCCGGTTCGGGCTTCGAGCATGGCGGGATCGAGTGTGGCAGCGTCCTCTTCGGGGCGCTCGGCTGCCCATGGAAGGCGGAAGCCGCGTTTCTGCGTGCTCGACATCGCTCGACGTTCCCTCGGGGCGTGGTAGCCCGGCTCATTCCGGTGCCGGACTGAGGGGATCGTCGTGGTGCAGTCGCCTTTGGGGTAGTGAACCGGTGGTACTTGGCGTCCTGCCCGGAGGTACCGGTCCACGGTCGATCGGGATGCCGGCGCTACGCTGTGGGCATGCTCGACGGACCACGCGACCGACTCGGCCGCGCGCTGCACGACCTCCGGATCTCGGTCACCGACCGGTGCAACTTCCGGTGCCCGTACTGCATGCCCAGCGAGGTCTTCGGACGCGACTACCAGTTCCTGCCGCACGACGAGATCCTTCGTTACGAGGAGATCGTTCGGCTCTCGTCCGTCTTCGTGAGCCTCGGCGTCCGCAAGCTGCGCATCACCGGTGGCGAACCGACGGTCCGGCGCGGCCTGCCAGACCTGATCGCGATGCTGGCCGCCCTCCGGGCGCCCGATGGGGAGCCGCTGGACCTGGCGATGACCACCAACGGGTCCGCCCTCCGGCGCCTTGCTCGGCCCCTCGCTGACGCGGGCCTGCGGCGCGTCACCGTGTCGCTCGACTCCCTGGACGATGCGACGTTCCAGCGCATGAACGGCATCGACTTCCCGGTGTCGAAGGTCCTCGATGGCATCGATGCCGCGGTCGAGGCCGGACTCGGGCCGGTCAAGGTCAACGTGGTCCTGAAGCGTGGCGAAAACGACGATGGGATCCTGGACCTCGCGCGCTGGGCTCGCGACGCGGGCCACGTGCTGCGCTTCATCGAATACATGGACGTCGGGACGACGAATGGCTGGCGGCTCGATGAGGTCGTGCCGGCCGCAGAGGTCATCGAGACGATCGGGCGGGAGTGGCCACTGGAGTCCGAGGTGCCCCAGTATCCGGGTGAGGTCGCGGAGCGCTGGCGCTACACCGACGGGCGCGGTGAGATCGGGGTCATCGCCTCGGTGACGCGGCCGTTCTGCGGCGACTGCACGCGCGCCCGCATCTCCGCCGAGGGCAAGTTGTATACATGCTTGTTCAGCGCGGTTGGCCACGATCTCCGCGGACCGATGCGCGCCGGCAGCACGGACGAGGAACTCGCCGCGGTGGTCGCCGGCCTGTGGGGCGCCCGCGACGACCGCTACTCCGAGCTCCGCGCCGCGGCCACGGACAACCGGCTGCCCAAGATCGAGATGTTCGCCCTCGGCGGCTGACCTCGGCGTACGGGCGCCCACGGCGCGGCGCCACCCGTGCGCCTTGCCGCGGGACAGCCCGGGCCCCCGGACGCTGGCGCGCCTTCCGTTCCTCGCCGCAGGACAGCCCGGGCCCCCCGGACGCTGGCGCGAAAACGCGCCATCCGACGAAGGACGCATCGATTGCCCGGGCTGCGGCGCTCGTCGGAGCGCTTTCCGAGGTTGGATGACCGTCCATTTCGGATCCGTCAAGCGCGATTCGTGCTCGCGGCGTCCGCGACGCTGCGAGCCGCGGATCGACACCATCCGCCGGCTGACCCGATCTTCGTGGGATGGCGCGAATTCGCGCCAAGGCCGGGGCGGTCCGCTGCTGCCACGCGGGCGGGGCGGTCCGCCACTGCCACCCGGGCGGGGCGGTCCGCTGCTACAACCCGGGCGACCGGCCTTGTCCACCACATGTCCACAGCGGTCCACAAGTGGTGGACAGCCGGCCCCGAATCGGGCGTGAAGTCGTGGATAACCCCGTCGACATTGCATCTGGTGGACGGCACCATTCGTCTTGCCCGAAGGGGCCGCCAGGGTTGAGGGACCGAGATCACATCAAGGGACCTCCTGCCAGGGCCGGTCGCTTCGGGCGCTTCTGTACCCGGTCGCGACGGCGTTCCTGCGCCGTCCCCGGGGGCCTGGCGGGGCGCGACCGGCATCCCGGTGTCGGTACTCCCGTCGGGCCCGCAGAAGCCTCGCGGGCCATCGGCCGTCTACCCCTGGACGAAGTCCTGGTGGCCCGTTCCCCCGAGCGCTAGCCTGTAGACGTGAACCCGGCAACCCCGATTCCCCCAGGCGACCAGCCCGTCCGCCTCGACGCCCTCGAGGCCGCCGTGCGCGCGCGAACGGACCTGGTGCCGGAGATCGGGATCGTCCTGGGCTCAGGGCTTGGCGGGCTGGCGGACGACCTGGATGACCCCATCGCGATCCCGTTCGCGGAGCTGCCCGGCTGGCCCGCCGCGACCGCGCCTGGTCATGTGGGCCGGCTGCTGCTCGGCCGCCTCGCGGGCCGCACTGTCGCCATGCTCCAGGGCCGGTTCCACCTGTACGAGGGAAACGACCCGGGCCTGGTGATCCAGCCGGTGCTGCTCTTTCGACGCCTCGGCGCGAAGGCCGTGATTCTCACCAACGCCGCGGGTGGCCTCGATCCGTCATTTGGGCCGGGCACGCTGATGGTCATCAGCGACCACGTGAACTTCACGGGCCTGAACCCACTCATCGGCGCGAACGCCGACTCGATCGGCGAGCGTTTCCCGGATCTCACCGATGCCTGGAGCCGCCGCCTGCGAGAAAGCCTCCATGAGGCGGGCAGGGCGGAGGGCGTGGAGCTTGCGGAGGGCATCTACGTCGGGCTCACGGGGCCCAACTACGAGACACCCGCCGAGGTCCGGCTGTACGCCCAGCTGGGCGGCCACGCGGTGGGCATGTCCACGGTCATGGAGTGCATCGCTGCGCGCTGGGCGGGCCTCGAGGTGTGCGGCGTGTCGCTCGTCACGAATGCCGGCGCCGGCTACACCGGCGAGGCGCTCACCCACGCAGAGGTCCTCGCGTCCGGCGCCGAGGCCGGCCCGCGTCTCGCCCGCGTCATCCGCCGCTTTGTCGCGGAGTACACGCCGGTCTGAGCCTTAGGAGCCTTACGTGACCGGCAGGTCCCGTTTGGCGGCCTTCGCGGCCTTCGCCTTTTCCGCCCAGGCCCCCAGGACCTCGTCCTTGTGCGGGCGGATCGGGCAGTGGCCGTCGCGGTTGTTCATCTCGTCGCAATAGCCCAGTGGCACGCACTTGGGTGCGAGGAACGAGCCGAGGAAGGGCGAGACCTGGAAGATCTCGTGGCGAATCAGCTGGAAGAGTCGGCGGATTTCCCATTGGGCCATCGTGCACAGGCGCAGCCCGGACATGTGGATCAGGGCGCGCAGGTTGACCGTCATGACGAGGTTGGTGCGCGTCGCGTTCGGGAAGACGAATCTCGCGTCCTCGCCCGGGATGCCGGCGCCGACGAGGTCGCCATACAACGACATGGAGCCCTGGATCTGCTCCTCGAATCGCTCGCGCACCTCCGGGTCCGCCTCGGCGATCGTCTGCGGCAGCATTGTTGCCGCCTTCTTGAAGGTCACGTAGCGCTGGCTCTGCTGGTCGAACGCCACGCCCGCGCGATGGCGGACGAGCTGGTGCGAGAGCGTGCGAGACACGCCACTGATCCCGAACGTGAAGACCACGTGCTCGATCGTGGATCCATGCCCCGATTCGATGACGTTCGAGATCAGCCGCTGCATCTTGGCGATCTCGATCTCGCCGGTCGCGGCCTTGGTGAAGATGTCCTCCGGGGTGAGCTCGGAGTAGCACGTCCGGCAGGCGGTGTAGATCAGCGGGACGTAGTACTTCTCCACGATCTCGCGATCAGGGAAGAGGAGCATCGCCCTCAGCCCGAGCTCCGCGCGCCCCGGGTTCTTCGGGATGCCTTTCGGCGCTTCGGGGGACGTCTGCATGGTCACGGATGGAGTCTAGTCGGCACTGCGCGGCCCCGCCCGGGGACTACTCGCTGACCTGCTCGCCCGAGTCCTACCGCAGCTCCTGCAGGGCGGCCGAAGCGTCGTCCGCATCCACGCCCGCCGTCCGGTCGAGGGCATACGCGACGGCCGCGTCGACGGAGAGCGCCGAACCCTCGCTGGCATGCCGCTCGAAGTCGGGCCTCGTCAAGAGGGCCCGAACCGTTGCCCCCTCCTCGCTCTCGAGCCAAATCTCGTTGAGGTCGCCGAGCCCCGCCCCAGTCGCGGCGACGAGGTTCTGGGAGGCACCCCAGAGCCGGCTCGCCCGGGCCTCGTGGCCCTCGACCAGGGCCAGGTGCGCAATGTCGTTGAGCACGAGCGCGACAGCAGACGCGTCGCCCGCGCCATGGAACTGGAGCAGAGCTTCCTCGAAGTCCGCCCGCGACTCGTCGAGACGACCGAGTCGGAGGAGGGATCCGCCGAGCATGTGCAGGGACCAGGCCTCCATCGTCCGGTCCTTAACCCGCCGGAACAGGCCGAGTGCCGAGGCGAAGGCCCCGGCCCCGTGGTCGGCCTTGCCCGCGAAGTAGTCGCTATTGCCCATCCCCCAGAACACGTTCGCCTCGCCGCGCTCGTCACCGAGCTCGCGGAACAGCGCCTGGGCCTCGACCAGCGCTTGGCGACCCTTCCCGTCCATGTCGGCTGCGCTCCGCGGTGCGTCGGCCGAATCAGGCACCGCGAACACGAACGAGTAGTTGTAGAGGGCGTTCGCGAGCTCGGCCTTGTCGCCGAGGGCGCGCCAGAGGTCCACCGCTTCGACGTAGGCAGGCCGCATCGCCGCCATGTCGCCCTGCCACCAGGCGATGCCGCCGAGGGCCTCGAGCATGCGTGCCAGGCGCCGGGGATCGGCCCCGGCGGACGGCGCGGCGATGATCGCGTCGATTCGCCGGCGAGCCTCAAACAGATGGCCGCGCTTCTGCCAGTACCGCCACACGGCGAAGGCGAGGCGAGCCGCGGTGTCGAGGTCGTCGGCGGCGAGGGCGCGGTCGAGGACGGCGCGGATGTTGTCGTGCTCGAGGTCGAGCCGATCGAGCAACGCTCGCTGGTCATCACCGCCGAGGTCCGGCGCGATGCGCTCGGCGAGGTCCACGAACCAGCGGCTGTGCCGAGTGGCGATCTCCGCCGCCTCGCCTCGCACGGCGAGCTGCTCGGCGGCGTATTCATGGATCGGCTCCAGGATGTCGAAGCGCGGCTCCCCACCTGTGTCAACGGTCCGGATGAGACTCTGGTCGGTGAGGGTCAGCAGCCCGTCGACCACCTCCATGCCCGCTTCCGCCGCGGGTCCGCAGACGGCCTCAGCGGCGGCGAGTTCGATCCCGCCCGCGAATACGGACAGGCGATCCAGGAGCCGGCAGTAGCCCGGCTCGAGCAGGTCGTAACTCCACGCGATGGCGCCACGCAGGGTCTGCTGTCGTTCCGGAAGGTCGCGCGCGCCCGCCGAGAGGAGCGCGAGCTGGTTCTCGAGGCGCAAGCGGAGGGCGTCGGGCGAGAAGAGCTTGACCCTGGCCGCGGCCAACTCGATCGCGAGCGGCATCCCTTGCAGGCGGGCCACGATCGCGGCAACGGAAGGCGCGTTCTCGTTCGTGACCCGAAAGTCCGGCCGGACCGCCATGGCGCGAGCGATGAACAGGCGGACCGACTCGTATGCGGACAGCGATTCGGCATCGATCGTCCGTTCCGCGAACGGCAGGCTCGCGAGTTCGAGGCTCGAGAGGTGCGCGAGGTCCGGCGGCGTCGGCAGTCCCGGGACCGGGTATTCCTGCTCGCCCGAGACGCGTAGCGCCGCACGCGAGGTCACCAGGGCCTTGGTGGTTGGTGCGTCACGGAGGAGGTCGGCCACCATCGGTCCACCGGCGAGAACCTGCTCGAAGTTGTCGAGGACCAGCAGGACGCGCTTGCCGTCGAGCCATTCCCGGAGGACGACGTCCTCTGCCGCCTCGCCTCGCACGGCGAGCCCGATCGAGGACGCGATGCGCGATGGGACGAGCATCGGCTCGCGGACGGTCTCGAGGGCGACGAAGAAGATCCCGTCCGGGAAGTCCTCCGCCGCGTTCGCCGCGACCTGCAGCGAGAGCCGCGTCTTGCCGGTCCCGCCCGGCCCGGTGAGGGTTACCAGGCGGTTCGCGGCGAGCAGGACCCCCGCCTCGACCAGCTCTCGTTCGCGGCCCACGAACGAGGTCAATTGCGTCGGCAGGTTGTTCGGCCGGACGTCAAGTGAGCGGAGCGGCGGGAACTCCAGCCGCAGCCCATCGGCGACGACCTGGCACAGCGGCTGCGGCTCGCGCAGATCCTTGAGGCGATGGTTGCCCAGGCCGCGCAGGGTGATCGAGGCATCCAGGTCCGGCGCGATCAGCGTGCGGACCGCGTCCGACACGATGATCTGGCCGCCGTGCGCGGCCGCTGCGATTCGGGCCGCCCGGTTGATGTCGATCCCCACGAGGCCGGCCGCCGACGTCGTCGCCTCCCCGGCGTGCAGGCCCATTCGAACCTGGACCTCGATGCCGCCGGGCCAGGCCTCGGCGGCGAGCGCCAGCTGGCCGTCGACGGCGGCCTTGACGGCCTCCCGGGCGCTATCGAAGAGCACGAAGAACGAGTCACCCTCGGTGTTCTCCTCGCGCCCACCGTGGCCCGCGAAGGCCGCGCGAAGGATCGCCGCCTGACGCTCGAGGACCGCGGTGTACGTGGTGCTCCCGAGCTCATCGAGCAGGCGAGTGGAACCCTCGATGTCCGAGAACAGGAAGGTCAGCGTGCCTGAGGCCATGAGCCGGACCTCAGTGTCGCGATGAGTCGGTCGCCTCGCGCAGGCGGGCCGCGACTCCGCGAAGGATCGTGAGCGCGAGCGTCGGCTGGTCCAGCAGCACCTTCTCGAAGTCCCACGACGCCAGCGCGAGGCAGCTCGTTGGCACCTCCGCGATCACCGACGCGTTGCGCGGCATCCGATCCAGCACCGACAGCTCGCCGAAGAACTCGCCGACGCCCAGCCGGGCAACAACCTTGCCGTCCCGCACCACCCGAACGGCGCCCGCGGTCACCACGAAGAAGCCCGAGCCGATCTCGCCCTCGCGGGCGATGACGTGAGCGCCTGGAAAGTCGACCGATGACGTGAGGTCAGCGAGCCCGGCGAGACCGGCCGGGTCGATACCCCGAAACAGCGGGCAGCCGGCCAGCAGCTCCACGCGCCGGTCACGGGTCAGCGTCATCGATCCTCCATCACCTGTGGGCTGCCGATAGCTGCGATGCTGACCCCACGCCCGCGTTGCGTCAACATGTCGGCACGTTGTTGCGCAGGAGCGCAGAATCGGCGGCCTGACCGAATTGCCGCGTACGCAGGTAGCGCGGACCTGGAGGAATAGATGGCGACCCGTGACGAGATCGCCGACGCGATCGCCGGGATGGCTCTCTTCGCGGACCTGGCGCGACCCCAGCTGCTGGGCGTCGCAAGCCGATTCGAGGAGGCATTCTTCCCCGAGAACGCCCGCGTCCTGCGGCAGGGCCTGACCGGCTCGGGCTTCTACGTAATCCTCGACGGCGAGGCAGACGTGATCGCCGACGGCGCCAAGCGCGCGACACTTGCCCGGGGCGAGTTCTTCGGCGAGGTGAGCGTCCTGCTCGGCGAGCCGCCGATCGCGGACGTGGTCGCTACCCGGCCGCTGCGCTGCATCGTCCTCGGCGGGCCGGACGTCGAGGGTTTCCTCGTCGACCACCCGCGGGTCATGTTCCGGATGCTCCAGGCCCAGGCCCGCCGGCTCCGGGCCACGAACCAGCGCCTCGCGGCCGAGTGACCGTGCAGTGGCGGCCAGATGAGCGTGGCTGACGAATCTGCCCGCCCGTTCCCGCCGGGCGACTATCCGATCGTCGTCGTCGGCTCTGGGCCGGGCGCCCTACAGACCGCCTACTTCCTGGACCGGCTCGGGATCGATCACGCCGTGATCTCGGGCGACGCTGGGCCCGGCGGCATGTTCCGGCGCTGGCCGTTCTTCCAGCGGCTGCTGTCGTGGACCAAGCCGTACGCGCCGGCGGAGCGAAGCTCGCGCGCCTTCGAGCGCTGGGACTGGAACAGCCTGATCGCGCTGGAGCCGGAGCTGCGCGGGATCGCAGCGGACTACATGGACGGCACCTCCGACTTCCCATCGCGGCCGGAGATGGAGCAGAACCTGACGGCGTTCGCAGAACGCGCAGGCGTCGCGGTGCGGTTCAACTGCCGCTGGGAATCGACGCGGCGTGAGGAATCCGCGGACGGCGACCGGTTCATTCTGAGTACGACGGATGGCGACTACCGCTGCCGCTACGCGATCTTCGCGGTTGGCGTGGCGGAGCCGTACAGCCCGTCCACGCCGGGCATCGACCTGTCGGTCCATTACGCCGACACGCGTGACGCCGAGACGTATGCCGGCAAGCGCCTGTTCATCCTGGGCAAGCAGAACTCGGGGTTCGAGCTCGCGTCCGGCCTGCTCCAGTGGGCCAGCCGAATCTCGCTCTCGTCGCCCTCTCCGGCGAAGACGTCGATCGAGACGCGTTCGCTGGTTGGTGTGCGGGCGCGCTACGTGCAACCGTTCGAGGATTCGGCGCTCGGGGGCGGGGTGGACATCCTATCGGCGAGCATCAAAGGCATCAGCAAGGCGCCTTCGGGTGCGCTTGTCGTCTCGCTGGAGCGGAGCGATAACGCGATGCCCATGAGCGTCGAGGCGGACGAGGTCATCGCCGCGACCGGCTTCACCTGCCCGCTTCTTGACCTGCCCGCGCTCGGCGTCGCGACGTTCGGCCAGTCCAAGCTGCCCGCCCAGACCGAGTTCTGGGAGAGCGCGACGGTGCCCGGGATCTTCTTCGCCGGCACGATCACCCAGGGCTCTGCGGGACTTAAGAAGCACGGCATCCCGCCGAACTCGGGCGCGCTCCATGGCTACCGGTACAACGCTCGCGTCCTGGTCCGGGAGATCGCGCAGCGGCACTTCGGCATCGAACCGGTGCGGCCGTCGATCGAGAGTCGAGACGTCCGCGATCACCTCCTCGCCGAGGCGACGCTCGCCCCCGAGCTATGGCACCAGAAGGCGTTCCTCGCGAGCGTAGTCAGTTTCGACCCGGATGCGGGCATCCGCGACGAGGGCATCGTGCCGCTGACCGCATTCCTCGACGGCACTGGACCGGACGGGGTCGCGATGACGATCGAGGCGGACGGGACGTCCATCTTCCCGGTGGTCTACGTGCGCCAGGGCGGACGGCAGGAAGAGCACGCGCTCGAGGCGGACCCGCTCCACGACTACCAGAGCCTCGCCTACAAGCGGACGCTCGGCACGATCCTCGACCGGCTCACCGCGGGCGCCTCCGCCGCCTGAAGTCCCGTGCACCGCCGAACGCCTCTTGCCAGGCGGTTGCCCTAGTCGTCGTCCTCGGTCGTGTAGGCGAGCTCGTCGAACTCGTCGTCGCCCTCGTCGGTCTCATCGTCCACTTCCTCATCCGGCGGGTTCAGGAAGCGATAGATGCCCCAGCCAAGGATGGAACCCACGAACGGCCCGGTGAGATACACCCACAGGGATGTGTAGGTCCCCGATAGCGCCGCCGGGGCGAGCGAGCGGGCCGGGTTCACCGATGCCCCGCTGACGTAGATGCCGACGAAGTGGATTGCCACCAGCGTGAGGGGGATCACGATGATCGCCTGGCCTGGAGCCTTCCGCGTCACGGTCAGGATCACCGCAATGAACAGGGCCGTGAGGACTGCCTCGACCGCGAATGCGTGCAGCTCCACGTCGAACTGCGCTTCCGCCGTAGGCCCGGGCTGGTTCACGGTGGCCGCGACGATCGAGATCGAGGTGATCACCAGGGTCGCGAGCGACGCCGCAAACGCCCCGATCAGCTGCGCCACCGCGTAGCCCAGCGCGTTCTTCCAGTCCATCCGGCCGTCGAGGAGCACGGCCAGGGTGACCGCCGGGTTGAAGTGACCGCCGGACGCGGGTCCCGCGATCGCGATCGCCGCCATGAGCCCGAGTCCGAACGCGAACGGCACGACGAGGAGCACGTAGATGGGGCCGCCCTGGCCCTGCGTGCTGATCACGTAGGTGGCGACGCCGAGCGAGCCGAAGAAGACCAGGGTGAACGTGCCGATGACCTCGGCGACCAGGGCACGGATGTTCATCGATCCCTCCTCACAGTCCTCGGCGGGGCTGGCCTCGGCGGGCTGAGGATAGCCCGCGCGCCTGCTCCGGTGACGGCCCCTCGGATCAGCAACGCGTCACGCCACGTGCGGCAGAGCACCTCGACGAGCTCGAGCCGATCCACCGCCTGATCGAGCGTCGCGCCAACCGCCACCGCGCCGTGGCGCTCCAGGAGCACCGCGCCGGCGAGCGGCTCTGGTCCGGCAGCAAACGACGTGGCCACAGCGCCCGCGAGCTCCACGCTGCCGGGCGTCGCGAAGGGGATGAACGGAAGGCGGGGGAGCAGCAACGCCGTCTCCGGGAGGGCGGCCGGATCCGGAACCTCGCCGGCGAGCGTGAGGGCCATTGCCGCGGGCAGGTGGGCGTGGACGATCGCGACGACGTCGGCGCGCGCCTGGTAGACGGCGCGATGGATGGCCACGTCTGAGCTCGGCCTGGGTCCCGTCGCGGCGTCCGCGTCCGCGTCCGCGCCCGCACCCGCGCGGATCGGCACGATCACGAGGTCGCCGGCGGCCAGCTCATCCTTCCGGCGCCCGGACGGCGTGATGAGGATCGTGCCATCACCGAGGCGGATGCTGACGTTCCCCTCACCGGCGGAGATCAGGCCGCGCGCGCCAAGCCGTCGGCCGGCCGCGATGAGCTGCTCGCGCAGGCGCGCGAGGTCAGCGGATTGGGCAGGGGAGCGTGGCGGCATCGCCCGCCATCCTATCGAGCGCGCTGCCTACTCGGGGAACTCGTCGGGGTGGGAGGCGTACGCCCACATCGATTCCGGCTGGATGCGGAAGAACACCACGCCATCGCCCCAGCTGTACGGATCCGACTCGTAGGTCTCGCCCCAGATGCGATGGATCTCGTCGTGGTCCGGGTGCTCCCGCGGGATCCACTCGACCCTCCCGTTCGCAACGACCGCGATCCGATCGCCATCCACATGTACGGCGCTGCACGCTGGATTCGCGCGCAGATGCTCGAGCTTGGTCGCGCCGCCGCCCGTGCTGAGGGTGAACCGTCCGTGGATGAAGAGCATGTCCAGCGGTGAGACGCGGGGCTCGCCCTTGGACGTCACCGTCGCGAACGCGACGTGCTTCGTCCCGGTCAGGTAGGCGGCGACCTGGCGTGCCGTGGGCCGGCGGTCCGGCGAAACGATCCCGGTCATGTGCGGATTCGCGCTCGCGAGGTGAGCGTCGAACATTGCCTGAATTTCGGCAAACTCGGCCTCGGTCTCGAGCATGTCCGCCAGCCTCCTTGACCCATGGTACCGGTAGGCCGGGATCGGCCGGCAGGTCCGACCGGAGTCAGGCGGCGAGGGGCAGCGCGTCTGGTGCGGAAGGCTCCAGCTCCAGGACCACTCCGCAAGTCTCGCAGCCGACGATGTCGGCCAGCTCGTCCAGGTACGTCGCGGTTGCGCAGCACGGAAGCTCGATCTCGATCATGACCCGAAAGTTGCACTGACGGTGTGCCACCTTGTCTGTCACGATGCGGCGCATGCCCCGCGTTTCTCTCGACATGCCCGCGATCGAGGTCACCGATCTCCGCAAGCGCTACGGCCAGGTTGACGCCCTAGCCGGGCTCACGATGACCGTGGGCCGGGGCGAGGTTTTCGGCTTCCTCGGGCCCAACGGCGCGGGCAAGACGACCACCGTCAAGCTTCTGCTCGGCCTCGCCCGCCCGACATCGGGGACCGGCAAGGTGCTCGGCGCGCCGATGGGCGACCTCGCGACGCGGCGCAAGATCGGCTACCTGCCGGAGCTGTTCCGCTATCAGCAGTGGCTGAAGGCGCGCGAGGTCCTGACGCTGCACGGCGAGCTGATCGGGCTCCCGCGCGCACGCCGCGGTCCCGCCGCCGACGAGGCGCTCCAGATCGTCGGGCTTGCGGATCGAGCGGGCGACGTCGTCGGCAAGTTCAGCAAGGGCATGCAACAGCGCCTCGGCCTCGGTGCCGCGCTCCTCGGCGAGCCGGCCCTGATCATCCTCGACGAGCCGACCTCGGCCCTCGATCCCGTGGGGCGCGTCGATGTCCGGGGCATCGTCCGCGCGGCGGCCGACCGGGGCGCCGCGGTGTTCCTGAACAGCCACCTGCTCAGCGAGGTCGAGCAGGTCTGCGACCGGGTCGCGATCATCGACCATGGTCGAGTGGTGGCAAGCGGCGAGCTCGACGACGTGCTCGGCCTGGCCGAGACCAAAGTGCGCGTCGATGGGATCAGCCCGAGTGACCTGCCCGCGTTCGAGCGCTTCGGGACACCGACGATCGAGGGCGACACGCTGGCGATCCGACCGATGACCGCCGCCCAGGTGCCGGACCTCGTGGCGATCCTCGTGGGCATGGGCGCCAAGGTGTACGAGGTCCGGGCTGGTCGAAGCTCGCTCGAGCATCGCTTCCTCGACCTCGTCGCCCGCGACCGGCCGCCGGCCGGAACCCCCAGCGCGCAGCGGCTCCGATGATCGCGATCGCGAAGCTCACGATCGGCGAGGCGGCCCGAAGGCGCGTCCTGTGGGTCCTCGTGATTCTCGCGGCCCTGGCGGTCGGACTCACCGCGTGGGGCGTGTCGGCGCTGGTCGAGAGCGCACGCGACGGCGGAGTCAGCGACCTCGACATCAAGTTCGCCGTCTCCCAGATCCTGATCTTCATCGCGTTCATGTTCGGCTTCGTCCTGGTGATGACGGCCGCGTTCTTCGGTTCGCCGGCGATCGCCACCGATCTCGAATCGGGCGTCGCGCAGGCGATGCTCGCCCGGCCGCTCCGCCGCTCGTCGTACCTGATGGGGCGCTGGCTGGGCCTCGCGATCGTGATGGTCGTGTATGCCGCGCTCGCCGGCTTCATGGCAATCGGCGCGGTAGGGCTGGTCTCCGGCTACTACCCGCCCGACCCGATCCTGCCCATTGCGTACCTCGGCGGCCAGGCGCTGATCCTGTTGTCGCTCACCGTGCTCCTGTCGACCCGACTGCCGCCGATTGCCGGCGGCGCGATCGCGGTCGTCGCCTACGGGCTGGCCTGGATGGCCGGCGTGCTCGGCAAGATCGGGCTCGCGATCGGCACGACAAGCCTGATAACGGTCAGCGACGCGGTCCGCTACCTGCTGCCGACGGACGCGCTGTGGCAGGGCGTGGTGTATGGCCTCGAGCCGTCGTTCGTGATCAACGCGATGGGCCAGGAGGTTGTCGTGCGCTCGTCGCCGTTCTTTGCAGCTTCTCCACCGTCGGTCGCCATCGTCGCCTGGGCGGGGATCTGGACGGTCCTCGTCCTCGTCCTCGCGGTCAGTCAGCTGCGGCGGCGCGAGCTGTAGCGTGACTGGCGACTTGGCGGGTGACCCGCCGGCGACGGTTCAGCGGCACGTGTACCTGGGTCACGGCGCGAGTGGCGACGCCGCGAGCATGGCGCCGTTCGTCGATGGCCTGCGAAAGCGCGGCCTGACCGCGGACTCGGTGAACCTGCCGGTGCGCAAGGCGGAGGACGCGGTTGCGGTCTGGCGCGCGTCCGTGCCGGACGGGCCGGGGACCGTGGTCGGCGGGCAGTCCTATGGCGGCCGGGTATCGACGCTTGCCGCAGCGCAGGGGGCCGGGTACGCCGGCATCGTCCTGTTCTGCTTCCCGCTCCACCCGCCCGGCCGGCCCGAGAACGCCGAGGCGCGATCCGCGCATTTCCCGTCGATCGACTGCCCGGTCCTGCTGCTCTCCGGCGAGGCGGATCCGTTCGCTCAACTGGACCTGTTGCGCCGCGCCGTTGCGACCCTGCCACACGGGACGCTCGTGACCTATCCCCGCGTGGGCCACACGATGAAGCCGGTGCTCAGCGACGCCCTCGATCGGGTTGCCGCGTTCGTGGCGGGTCTTCCGGGGAGGTAGCGCTACTCGACCGAGAGCACCTTGTAGCCGACCGAGCCCCGCGGCGTTCGCACCTGGACCTCCGCGCCGGCCACTGCGCCCAGGAGTGCGGCGCCTACCGGAGAGGCCATGCTGAGGCGCCCCGCGGCGGGATCCGCCTCGGCGCTGCCGACGATCGTGTAGCGCACCTCGTCGCCGCCGATCTCGACGGTCACCGTGGAGCCGACGACGACCTTGCCGGTAACGACTTCGTTGATGACGACCGCGCGCCGCAGCCGGTCCTCGAGCGCCATCACCCGACCCTCGAGGAACGACTGCTCTTCGCGCGCGGCGTGGTACTCCGCGTTCTCCTTGAGATCGCCATGTTCGCGCGCGGACTTGATGCGCGCGACGACTTCGCGGCGCTTGACGCGCGTCAGATCGTCCAGTTCCGCGGTCATCCGGTCCACCGCGCCCTGCGACATCTGCATCGGCTCCGGAGCGATGCCGGTCGGCCCCTTGCGGCGGGGGCCGCTCGCCGATCGGGCCACGGTCGGGGCCCGGTGCGGAGCCGGATGGAGCGATGCGGTTCGCGCCCGCGCGGGCGGGCCAAGCACGGGCGCGCGCCGCGTCGTGCCGCTGCCTCGTTCATCGACGCGCGCGCCTTCTGCGTCGCCGGGAGCCACGTTCACGACGTGCTGCTCCGGTTCAGGGGCTTGGGGCGGCGCGGGCTGGATGACGCCCGTGAGCCCATGGACCTGGCGCTCGCCGGTCGGGCGGCGCGTGTTTGCCCAGGGCAGCGTGAGCGCTCCGGCTGGACGGCTCGCGGGCGCCGTCTGTGCGGCCCCGAAGGCATCCAGGAACGCGTCGAGGGATTCCTCGGGCGCGGAGGTCTCCGCCCACCAGATCCGGATGCCCAGGCGCTCGATCCCGCGGAGCAGGTGCAGCCACTGACCCTCAGCGTGCGGCTGGCGATCGCCCGGCACGTGCGCGAGCAGCGCCGCGATGCGCCCGCCCACGGAGCGGTCAGTCGCGCCGGCGTAGAGCACGGTCGCCTCCGGCCACCAGAACGAGGCGAGCCGCGCCTGGACGGACTTCGAGTTCGGCTGCTCGCCGTCCATCCGCATGCCGGGCAGGCCCTCGAGCCACTTGCCCACTCGGGTCATCTCGATCGGCGCGGTCGGCAGCGGGGCACCCAGCTCGATGACGTACAGGCCCGCCTTGCGCGCCGGGACCGGCAGTCCCCAACGGACCGGGCCGTCGGCGAGGAGGCCGATCGACCGAATCAGGTCGGCCGCGCCGAGTTGGGCTGCAGTCACCGAGGGACGGTACCACCGGCCCCCGATGTCGGTACCGGCGGGTGGCTCGACATCCGACGCGGGCAAACGATGCTGTGCGAACGCTTCGGGGGAATGCGTTGGTCGAGCTGGAGATCTTCACGCAGACCGGGGTCCTGGCAGGCACAACTGCCAAAGTGCCCTTGACCAACGACGGCCCCAACCTCGTCGAGCCGCTCGCCATCGACGAGGCTCGCTGGTACCCCATCGATGGGAGCCAGCCCTCGCACCGCGGTGAGGCCAGCGTCGGTCCGGACGACATCCTCCTGATCGTCACGCCGGAGCCCGAGCTCAGGGTCCACATGGCCTGGTACTCCATCGCGCTCGAGGTCGGGCCGTATCGGGTGTCCGGCCGCCTGGCGACGCACCCCGGCTTCGATCCCGCACGGGCCCTCGCGCGCCCCGGCAGCACGTTCATCGCCATCAGCGACGTTACGGTGGAGCTGGTCGGCCGCGACGACGCGGGTGTCGCCCCACGGCCGTACCTGCACGTGAACCGCTACGCCGTCGACAAGGTGACCTCCAGCCTGATGCTCGGCCATTTCTTCCCTGGCGCCCGCCTCGTCGCCCAAGAGTCCCTCACGGTCGCGTAGTTGCTCGTCGGCCACCTGGGCTCGGTCGGCCACCTGGGCTCCGTCGGCCACCTGGGCTCGCTCCAATGTTCGTGGCCGGATACCAACGCAACGAGGTCGGGACTGCCGGGGTGCCCCAAAGTCCTCAGCGAGGCTGGGACCTCGTTGTTTGTGTTCGCCCGCGTGACCAAACCGACGTGCAATCGATGTCCAGTCGTCAGGTTCGAGCGCTTGGGGGCGTTACCTGGTCGCCTTGGTAGCTGGCTGGTTACATCGGGCGCTACGGGTACGGGAGCGGCCTCCCGTCCCGTGGCACGGCATCCCAAGCAACGGCATGTACCTTCCAATAGAGAAACAGAGTATTGACAAAGTGAAAGAGAGCATGCGAGAGTAGCGGCACGCAAGGAAGGAACCGAACCGTATGCCGCATGACGTCATCTCCACCTGTCCCGTTTGCTCGAGCGAGCTGGCGGTTACGCGCCTGCATTGCCGCGCGTGCGGGACGACCCTCGAGGGCGAGTTCAGCGTCGGCCGGTTTGGGCGGCTCACACGGGAACAGCTGCTCGTGCTGGAGAGCTTCCTTCGCTCCCGCGGAAACCTGCGCGACATGGAGCGCGAGCTCAGCATCTCCTATCCCACCGTCCGCTCCCGAGTGGAGGCGCTCGTGCGCGCGCTCGGCTTCGGGCCCCGTGCCGACAGCGATGAGGCCGCGGCCGACGAGGCCGCCGCGGCCGCCGCGACCGACGCGGCGACTACCAACGCGACGGATGCAGCCGCGACTCGTCAATCCATCCTCGAGCGCCTTGGGCGCCACGAGATGACCGCCGACGAGGCCGCTGTCGCCATTCGATCCATCGGAAGGACTGACCGATGACCCAGACTAACCAGCACGTCGCGAGCGTGGAGCACGTGATCGGTCCGCGCGGCCGGTTCATCCTGCGCCAGGCGTCCGGCGAAGTCACGATCAAGGGCGTCGAAGGCGAGACCGTCCGCGTCCGCTCCACCGATGGCGACCGGTCCCTGAGCGAGCTCTTCCACGTCGAGACGGGCGACGGGTTCGTGGACCTGCGCCAGAACGAGCGAGGGGGACTGGGGATCACGATCTTCAGCCGCGGCAACTCGCCGGAGATCGAGGTCGAGGTGCCACACGGCGCGACGGTCTCGGTGGAGACCGCGAGCGCCGAGGTGGAAGCCTCGGACCTCAGCGGGACCAAGCGCTTCCGGACCGCATCCGGCGAGCTCACGCTGCGCCGTTTCGCCGGAACGCTGGATGCCGAGACGGTGTCGGGTGATGTCGACATCGATGGCCAGGCGCCGCTCGACCTCTCGACGAAGTCGATCTCGGGCGATATCAAGGTGCGCGTCCCGCGCATCCGCCGCCTGGACATGGGCACGACATCCGGCGACATCTGGCTCGATGCCGAGTTGACGGGCGACGGGCCGTTCGCCGTCCGCTCGATCAGCGGCGACGTCACGATCGTTGGCCGCTCCGGCTTCCGGGTCGAGGCAGAGACGATCACCGGCGAGCTATCGAGCGAGCTCGCGCACAAGCGCGAATCGATGCCCGGCCGCAGGGTCCTCACCGTCGGCCGGCCCGGGCCTACGCTCGCTTTCCGCTCTGTCTCGGGCGACCTTCAGATCGTCCAGCCGCGCGATGCGGCGCCCGAGGCGATGAGCCCGACCGAGGCGATGAGCCCGCCCGATGCGCCGAGCCCGCCCGATGCGCCGATCCCGCCCGCGCCGCTCCAGGCGCCCGATGCGCCCACTCCCGACGCGGACGCAACCCGTCTCGAGATCCTGCGCGAGCTGGAGCGCGGCGACATCACCGTGGCCGAAGCAACGGATCGCCTCGGCAGGCTGGACGAGGTGCTCAGATGACCGACCCGCTCGACCGCGTCCTACAGCTCGTCGCCGAGGGCAAGCTCACCGCCGACGACGCGGCTCCGATCCTTGACGCGCTCGACCGGAAGGGGCAGCAGCCCCCCGGGCCCGGGTTCATGAACGTGGGACCTTCAGCCCAGCCCGGTCCCACGACCGAGCCCGGCCCCGGGAACGGGGATGGTCGCGCCGCCCGCTACGCCCGGATCGAGGTCAGCGAGAACGGGCGTCGCGTGGTGAACCTGCGCATCCCGATCTCGCTCGGCCGGTTCGCCCTCAACCGCGTGCCCGGCCTGTCGAAGGAGCAGATCGCGGAGGTCGAGAGCGCCGTGTCGTCTGGCGCCCACGGCCCGATCCTCGACGTCCAGGATTCCGATGGAGACGGCGTGCGGATCATCCTCGAATAACACCCGAGGTCCCGACGCGCTGCCTCCAACGCGCGTCGCGCCCCGGAACCACGAGACCCGCGCTCGGAAGGGCGCGGGTCCTGGTTTTAGGCGGTACGATCCGTGCCCGTTCGACCCGATCCGTCGGATTTCCGAGGTGCCCGCGACATGACCGCGCTGCTCCCGTTCACCGGCAACGATGACGCCGATTCGCTCCTGTCAGAGGATCCGCTTGCGCTGCTGATCGGCTTCGCGCTAGACCAGCAGGTGACCGTCCAGAAGGCATTCGCCGGTCCGTGGGACCTGCGCAATCGGCTCGGCCACCTCGACGCTCGCCGGATCGCCGCGACTGATCCGGCCGAGCTCGATCGCGTATTCCGCGAGCGACCCGCGCTGCATCGGTTCCCGGGCTCCATGGCCGGCAAGGTGGCGGCGCTGTGCGCCACGATCGCCGAGCGCTACGAGGGCGACGCGTCCAGGATCTGGCGCGAGGCGAAGGACGGGCAGGACCTCCAGGCGCGGCTGCTGGATCTGCCAGGGATCGGCGAGATGAAGGCACGGTCGATCCTTGCGATTCTCGGCAAACGGCTCGGCGTGGTCCTGCCGGGCATGGCGGACGTGATGCCGCGCCACCCGACGTTGGGCGACGTGGATTCGGCGGAGGCGCTCGCGTCCTACCAGGCCGGCAAGCGCGCGCACAAGGCGGAGCTCCGCGCACAGGGCAAACGCGTCTAGCTCTAGCTCCGCGGGCGTGGTGCGGCGCTTCGGGGCCTCGTGCGGCGCTTCGGCGCCCGTCCGGCTCCGCGGCGCCCGTCCGGCCCTGGCGGCGGCCACCCATCACCTTCCGTTTCGCCGGAATCTCATGCCAATCGCTGCATAACTCAAATGGCGGGGCACCCGATGACGAGTTGCTTGTACCAGATCGTGCCGGGTCAGCGCGGCCATGTCACGCCGACGCCACCGCTTCATTTATGCACCGATTGGCATAGATATCGCACGGCGTGAGATCGCGTCGTCGGCGGCCACGCCGACGCCACCGCTTCACCCTTTCACATATGCACCGATTGGCATAGATATCGCACGGCGTGAGATCGCGTCGTCGGCGTCGTCGGCGGCCACTTCGACGCCACCGCTGTGGGCGGCCCTTGCCCCACATCTCACGTTGTGGGATGATCGTTGCACAGTCAACGATCACTCCCTGAGGAACCACCCCCGACCATGACGACCGCGATCACTCCTGAGCTCGAGCCGGCGATTCGCAGCGCCCTGAAGCACGGCCACACGATCGACATCACGACCATCGGGCGCCGATCCGGCGAGCCGCGGAAGATCGAGATGACGTTCCACAGCTTCGATGGCCACCTGTACATCAGCGGCATGCCCAACCCGGACAAGACCCGTGCCTGGCTCGAGAACATGCGCGTGACGCCAGCGTTCACGTTCCACCTCAAGCAGCTCGTCCAGGCGGACTTGCCCGCCACGGCGCGCGAGATCACCGAGGATCCAGAGCGCCGCGAGGTCATGACCAAGGTGGCGGAGGTCTGGGGTCGAGACGTCGAGCCGATGATGACCCAAAGCCCGCTCGTCGAGGTCACCGTCGAGGGGTTTGCCCCCTTCGATTGACGCGTGCCCTCGCGGCGCCGATGATGGCGTCATGCACATCTGTTCGGCACAAACGTGCGCGGGGAACACAGGGGTAGCCGCAGGGAATGCCAGTGCAACCGCGGGGACGGCAGGGCTAGCACCGCGGCGACGGTGGTGGGCGTGAGCCAGCTCGCGACGCTGGTTCGGGTGAGCCGCCTGTACTACGAACTCGGCGAGACCCAGGAGGCGATCGCGGCGCTGGTCGGCGTGACGCGGCCGCAGGTCTCACGGCTGCTCAAGGAGGCTCGGGCACAGGGCGTCGTCGAGATCCGGATCGTTGATCGCGGAGCCGCCGAATCGCCGGTTGCGGAATCCATCCGCGAACGATTCGGGCTGCGTGCGGTCCACCTCGCGCCCACCCTCGACGGACCTCCCGAGCTAACCCGGCGTCGCGTCGGTCGGCTTGCCGGTGAGGTGCTCCGAAGCGCGATTCGCGATGGCCTCGTGGTTGGGATCGGTGATGGGGCCGCGGTGTCGGCGGTTGCCGACGAGCTGGAACCGGGCGGCTTCCAGGTCGATGCCACGATCGTCCCCCTGTGTGGCGGCTTCTGGCGTGCGGGCGCCGGTATCGAGCCATTCCGGCGGATTGCGGAGACGCTCGGTGCGAGCGTCCAGGCACTGCATGCCCCGGGCCTGCTCGACGACCAGGCGGTGCGCGACGCGCTGTGCGCGCACGCGGGCGTGCGCAACGTCATCGAGCTGTGGGATCGGCTCGACGTGGCACTGTTCGGCATCGGCGGGCCGTCGTGGAGCGAGGCCGCGGTCGGTCGCGAGGCGATGACCGAGATCCGCGCCGGTGCCGCGGTTGGCGAGGTGTTGATCTCGCCATTCGACATCGATGGCCGGCTGGTCGCCGATTCGCTGCGCACTCGAACCGTGGCGTTCGATGTTCGCGCCCTGCCCGGCGTCTCGCTGACGATCGGCGTTGCCAATGGCGCGGGCAAGGTCGCGCCAATCCTCGGTGCTCTCCGGGGCGGCTTCCTGAACGTGCTGGTGACCGACGTCCGCACCGCAGAGGGCGTGCTGGATCTCGCCTCCGAGGCAGCGGCATGACGCTGGCGGCATTCCTCGGGATCGATCTCGGGACGACCCGAACGAAGGTCGGCCTGGTGTCCGCGACCGGTGAGGCGCTGGGCTTCGGGCGCACGGAGCACTCGACGGACGTCGACCCGGCAGCTGGGCGCGCGGAGCAGGATCCCGAGGCCTGGTGGGCCGGGCTCGGAGCGGCGGTACGCGACGCCATGGCCGTGGCGAGCAGCGGCGCCGACGGACTGCGCCCGGCTGGAATCTGCATCACCGGTCACGGGCCGTCGCTCACCGCCGTGGACGACGCGGGCCTGGCGGTCCGCCCCGCCATGACGTGGCTGGACACTCGATCCATTACGGAGCGCGAAGAGCTGGAGGCCGCGACGGGCCTGCGAGGCTGGGCCCTGGGCGTGCTGCCTGCCGCGTGCTGGCTGGAGCGCAACGAGCCCGAGGCGGCGGCTCGCTCCCGCTGGTACCTGAATTCCTGGGAGGCGCTCGCACTGCGCCTCACTGGGGTCGCCGCGACGACCGTCGTGCCCGGCGGCGCGGAAATCTCGCGGGATGCGCTCGCCGGCACCGGACTCTCGCTGGACCGCGTCGCGCCAGAAGCGAGCGCCGGCACGACCCTGGGCGGACTCACGCCCGAAGCCGCACGCCACATCGGCCTGCCGTCCGGGACCCCGGTCGTCGCGGGTCTTGTGGACGCGTTCGCGAGTTTCCATGGCACGCGGATGCTGGTTGCAGGCGACGCGATAGATGTCGGTGGCGCGGCCGGAGGCTTCGGGGTCTACGCCGAACGGCCGATCCAGGTCGCAGGTGGCTTCACCACCCCGGCGCCCTTGCCTGGCCTGTACTCCGTTGGCGGCGCGATGGCCGCGACTGGCGCGGCGCTGGACTGGTTCGGGGGCGAGATTCTGCACAACACCACGCCGCTCGCGGAGCTCATCGCGGAGGCGGGACGCGTGGAGCCTGGCGCAGAGGGCGTCGTCTTCCTGCCGTATCTCGCCGGCGAGCGCTCGCCGCTCTGGGATCCCACGGCGCGCGGGGCCTTTGCGGGCCTGACGCTTCGCCACACGCGAGCCCATCTCGTCCGAGCCATCCTCGAGGCTGCCGCGCTTGCGATCCGGCACGTCGCCGAGCCGATGCTCGCGGCCGGAATCGAGGTCACCGCGATGCGCGCCTGCGGCGGACCGGCGCGGGACGACGGCTGGAACCAGATCAAGGCGGACGTGACGGGCTTCACCGTCGAGGTACCCCGGCAGCGCGAGACCGCGGCCGTTGGTGCCGCGATCGTTGCCGCAGTCGGTGTGGGGGCGCACCCGGACCTGCCCACCGCGATTGGCGCGATGACCGCGATCGACCGTCGATTCGAGCCGGATCCGGAGCAACGAGCGACGTACGACCGACTGTTTGATGCGTACGTGGCGCTCCATCCCGCGGTCAGCCCGGTCGTCCGCAGCCTGGAGGCGGCGTGACGGGGCCGACGGCGACACCGCGAACGGCGGCACCAGTAGCCGCCGGGCGGATCGACCTTCGCGACATCGCCGTGACGTTCCCGACGGGCAGGGGAGAACGCCTCACCGCGCTCGATGGCATCGACCTGACGATCGAACCGGGGCAGGTCGTCGCGCTCATAGGTCCGAACGGCAGCGGCAAGTCGACGCTCCTCCGCGTCGTCGCCGGGCTCCTTGTTCCGGATCGCGGCGAGGTCGCAATCGATGGCACGAAGATCGATGGCCCAGACCGGCGCGTCGGGCTCGTGTTCCAGGAGCCGCGTTTGCTCGTGTGGCGCACCACAGCCTCGAACATCGAATACCCGCTGGAGCTCGCGGGTGTGGAGGGAGCGGTGCGTCGCGCTCGCGTGGCGGCACTCCTGGCCATCGTGGGCCTTGAGGCGGCCGCGTCCCAGATCCCGTCGCAGCTCTCTGGCGGGATGCGCCAGCGCGCCGCGCTTGCGCGCACCCTCGCCCTCGAACCGCAGGTCCTCCTGCTCGATGAGCCGTTCAGCGCCCTCGACGAGCTCACCCGGGAGCGACTGAACCTCGAGCTCCTTGAGATCACGGCGCGCACGCCGACGACGATCCTGCTCGTCACCCACTCGGTGCAGGAGGCGATCTTCCTGGCCGATCGCGTGGTTGTCCTGTCGGCGCGACCGGGCCGCGTGGTCGCAGACATCGCCGTGAACCTCGCACGCCCGCGGACGCTCGGCGACCTCGACGCGTCAGTCGTCGGCGCGACCGCCCAGACGGTCCGCGCCCACCTTGGCGAGGCAGCGGCATGACCGCCCTCGAGGCAGCGGCATGACCGCCGTACCAGCTCGCCGGCCCTGGTCGGGTCGAATCCCCGGTGCCGCAGCAGCGGTGATTGCGCTCGCCGCGTTCGTTCTCGCCTGGAAGGCGCTGGTCGTCGTGACCGGCTACCCGCCATTCATCATGCCGCCGCCGGAACAGGTCGCGGCGCGCTTTGTCTCGGCCTGGGCGGACGGCACGATCGCGCCGCACGCGCTTCGCACCCTGTACGAGGTGCTCCTCGGCTTCGGCGTCGGGGCGGGGCTCGCGCTCGTCGCCGGCTACGCTCTCGCTCGACTGCCGCTCGCGGAGCGGCTCCTGTCGCCCTATCTCGTGGCCGCCCAGGCCACCCCGATTCTCGCCCTCTCGCCGTTGCTCGCCCTGTGGTTCGGGCCTGGCCTGACGGCCAAGATCGTGATCTGTGCGCTGATCGTGTTCTTTCCAGTCGCGATCGCGACGATGGTGGGCGTCCGGGCGGTCGACGCCCGTCTCCTTGAGCTGGCACGCAGCCTGCGCGCGACGCGCTGGCAGATCGTCACCACGCTGGAGATCCCGGCGGCCCTGCCGGCTATCTTCGGCGGCCTCCGCGTGGGCGTCACGCTCGCCGTCGTCGGCGCGATCGTGGGCGAGTGGTCCGGCGCCGATCGCGGCCTCGGGCTCCTCGTGAACCTCGCCCGCGGCAGCCTGTTCGACATCCCGCTGCTCTTCGCCACCCTGTTGACGGTCGCCCTTCTGGGGATCGTCCTGTACGCCATCGTCGTGCTCGTCGAGCGAACGCTCGTCGGCGCCCGCTAGCCCCACCACCATGGAGAGATCGATGCCACGCCGCAACCGCATCCCCGCCGCACTCGCCGTCCTCACCGCCGCGCTCGTGGTGGCCGCGTGTGGCCCGGGTCCCGGATCATCGGGACAGGCATCCGTGCCGTCGGCCGGCTGCCTGCCGACCGGCGCGCCCACGCTCGGTCCAGCCGGGGGCTGCCACGGAAGCGAGACGCCGATCCCGCTGAAGGTTGGTCTCGGCTACTTGCCCAGCGTCCAGTTCGCGCCGTTCTACCTCGCCCAGCAGGCGGGCTACTACCGTGATGCCGGCCTCGACGTGACATTCGAGAACAAGATCGATCCGGACCTCATCACGCTCGTGGGCCAGGGGGCGCTGGACCTCGGGGTCGCCGATGGCACGAGCGTCATCCCGGCCGTGAGCCAGGCCATCCCGATCCGCTACGTCGCGACGATCTACGGCACGTTCCCGTCGATCGTGTTCGCGAAGGCCTCATCGGGCATCAACACCGCCGCCGACCTGCGCGGCAAGACGATCGGCATCCCGGGCAAGTACGGGTCGTCCTGGATCATGCTCCAGACGCTGTTGCAGTCGGGCGGGCTCACCGTCGACGACGTCACGGTGGAGACCTATCCGGAATACGGCCAGGGCGTGGCCGTCCAGCAGGGCGTGATCGCCGCGGCGACGGGCTTCGCGAACAATGAGCCCGTCCAGCTGGAGCTCAGCGGCAGTCCCGCAGTGGTGCTCCACATCGACGACGTGGTGGCCCTCCCGGGACCCGGTCTGATCGCCGGGACGACGACGCTCGATACGAAGGGCAACGCGGTCAAAGCCTTCATCGCCGCGACGCTCCGCGCGATGACCGAGATCGCGGCGACGCCGTCCCTCGGGCTGGACGCCGCGATCGTCGCGGTGCCGGAGCTCGGTACGGACCGCGCCACCCAGGCCGCGATCCTCGACGCCACGATCGCGAGCTGGTCGCCAGCGAGCGGCGGCGGCGACTTCGGGACGATCGACACGGTGGGCTGGGAGGCGTCGATCGCGCTGATGACGACGATGAAGCTCGTTCCGAACCCGGTGACGGTCGAGGGGCTCGTGCGGACAGACCTCCTGCCGCCGAGCTGACGGCTGCCCGGGAGCCTGCCCGGCGGTCGCGCAGCGGGCATACTCGCGCCATGGCGATGCGGCGATTCCTGGGCGGCGCGGGTATCCCGGGCGATTCGATGGATCCGGGCATGACCCAGCGCGACACCGACACGGTTCGGCGAATCGCGCGCGAGCTGGAGGCGATGCCCATTGAGCGGGCGCGCTTCCTGGCGGCGTTCGCCTACATCCTCACCCGGGCTGCCGCGGCGGATCTCACCATCAGCCCGGAAGAGTCGCATGCAATCGAGCGGCTCGTCGCCGAGCACGGTGGGCTGCCGGGGCCGCAGGCGATCCTCGTCTCGCAGATCGCGCGCAACCAAAATCTGCTGCACGGCGGCACGGAGGATTACCTCGTGACCCGCCAGTTCAAGGAGCTGTCGACCGAGGTGGATCGGCTCGCATTGCTGCGCTGCTGCTACCTCGTCGGGGCTGCCGACGACACGATCACCTCGGTCGAGTCCAGCCTGCTCCAGCAGATCGCCAAGGAGCTCGACCTGGACACCGACGCGATCAACGTGATCCGCAACGAGTTCGCCCCGAAGCTCGCCGCCATCCAGGCGATGCTCCGCTTCCGCAAGGCCACGTAAAGCCGCTCGGAACCATCGGTGTGCACGCGACGCGTGCAAATCCGGGGATTTGGGCGGCGTTTCAACGGCAGCCGCCCGGCCGATCGCCGCCGAAACGGAGTTTTCGAGCCCGAAGTTGCCCATCGCGAGCGCGATCGATGCCACCGACACCCAAGTTCGGTCAGGCGGCCCAGTCAAATAGGCGCCAAACCGCCAGAAATGAACGCCAGGCGTGCATCGGCAGCCGTATCGCCTTCGGCGGGCGCCAGGGGCCAGGCGCGGGTGTAGTCAGCTCTTGATTGCGGCTCCGAGATCGTCGTCGGAGGGCTCGACGAGCACGGTGGTGGGCTGGTCCGGGTCACCGACCAGGATGACTGGCGTTACGCGCTCACCGTCGTTAAAGGAGCGATTCCATGCGTCAGCAACAGGGTCGAGCTCGACGTTCCGGTAGATGTATGGGACGCCGAGGATGCCCAGGTAGTCGCGCGAGCGGATCGTGTCTTCGCACGTGTCTCGGCCCAGGATCAGGATATCCGGCCAGTCGCGCAGGTCCGAGTCCGGCCCGCCAAGCATGTCGGTCAATTCGGCCTCCCACTACCACCCTGGTTGCCGCCCTCGCGGAGGAATCGCTCGATCTCGCTGATGAGGTCGTCGCCCGATGGGAGTCGGGCCTCGTCGACGAGGGTCTCGAGCCGTTCGACGTACGACTTCGTGCCCTCCTCGCGCGCCGCGGCGGCGTCGAGCCGGATGCGCATGAGGCGCGCCTCCTCGGGCAATTGCGCGACGTCGAGCTCCAGCTCGAGGTGCTGCTCAAGCGCACGCAAGAGCGCGATCGATGCCTGCGGGTACGGGCCAGAAACGTAATGCGGGATCTGGGCGAAGTAGCCGACCGCCGGGATGCCCGCCTTCGTCACGGAGATGTCGAACACGGAGATGGCCGCAGCGGGGACGCGGAGCACGCCCTCCGGGCCGGGCAGGACGCCGCCCTTGAGCAGACCGGACTTCGATTCCGTGCCGAGGATGGGAACGGGGCGAGTGTGTGGCACGGCGGCCGGGATCGCGCCGAGGCTGATCCACTGCGCCACGCCGAGGCTCTGCGCGAGGGCCACCACGTCACTCGCGAGCTCGTGCCAGCGGTAGTCCGGCTCCGCGCCGGTCAGGACCAGGATGTCGCGCTCGGCGACCCGGGTCGCGCGCATCGTCAGCTCCGGCCAGTCGAGGCTGCGCGGCCGGCCGTGCACGATCTGGAGCGTGGGTCGGCGGGCCCGATAGTCGAAGATCTCGTCGGCGTCGAACGACGCGACGATCCGACCGCCGGTGGCCAGCGTCGCAGCCGCATTCGTGGCCGCGCTCCCGGCATCCACCCAGCCATCGAGCGCGACGACGACCGCGGGCTCGCTGAGCTCCGGAAGGCCGCGGCGCAGCTTGTACAGGGTCACGCCTCCGGCCACCTCGGCGTCGGCTGCGGGTCCACGACGACCCGCTCGTCCCAGTCGGAGCGCACTGGCGTGAAGACGTCGATGACGACGGCGCCATCCGGTCCGGCAACGACATCGTGCGGCCGGTCGCCCAGGATTCGCCACGTCCCGCCAGGCCCGAGATCGCGCGTCTCGCCGTCGACGGTGAAATGCATCAGCCCCGTGATGACCATGCCCAGCTGCTCCGCCGCGTGGCGGTGCTCGGGAACGACCGCATTCGGCGCCAGCTCCACGATCGCGAGCGTGATCCGCTCGCCCTGGACGCGGCGGGCGCGAACGTCCTCGCCCCAGATCTCGAGCAGGGGTCGATCGGCGAGGTTCTCCAGGTTGCTCATCAGTCCTCCATCAGGCATGCCGTCAATGGTTGCACGGAGGGGTTCGGGCGGCATCGATCGGCCGGCGCGCCCGATGGCGAACCCCGCCGAACCGCACCGAACCGCACCGAACTGCACGCGAGTCCACCAAACCGCACCTGACCCGACACTCCTATCGCGATCGCGCGCGGCGAGCCCGGCGTCGGCTCGCGCACTGGCGAATTTGTGATAGTTGGCACCACTTCGTGCGCCTGGCGTTGATTCTTCGGGGTCGGGGAGTACAGTCGGGTTGATCGGCTCCCGCGGAGGATTTGGGCGCCGGCCACGAGGAGACGCATCGATGATTCGCCTGCGCCGAGCATTCGGCCTGCTTGCCGCGTCCGTCCTGTTCAGCGCCCAGCTGGCCGTGCCCAGCCTCGCGATCGCCCGCGGCGCCGCGCCGGCATGGGCGTGCACCCCAGACGCCGTCGCGATCACAGCGCGAGGCGGAATCGCCGACAGCCGCGGCACCATCCGCGAGAAGGACACGGGCCAGGTCGTTCACGAGATGCCCGCCGCGGCAAAGGGTGCGGCACCCGCCAACCTGACCGTGTCCGTGCCCATCTACTTCCACGTGATCACCAGCGGCACGACCGGCAACCTGACCGATCGGCAGCTGCGTGGCCAGGTCGCCCAGATGAATGCGGCGTATGGCGGCGACTTCGGCGGCCCGGATACCGGTTTCTCGTGGACATTCGCCGGCGTAGACCGGACGAACAACGCCACCTGGTACGCCTCGAAGTCGGGCGGGGCCGAGCACGCGATGAAGGCGGCCCTGAAGACCGGCGGCGACAACGTCCTGAACGTGTACACGACCAGCGGTGGGGCGTACCTCGGCTGGGCGTACCTGCCGGAGATCACGGATACCGCCCAAGCGTACCTCGACGGGATCGTCATGGACTGGCGGACCGTCCCGGGCGCCTCGAGCGACTACGCAGGCCTGTATGACGAAGGCGACACGCTGGTCCACGAGGCCGGCCACTGGCTCAACCTCGAGCACACCTTCTTCGGGCAGTGCAACAAGACCGGGGACTACGTTGCGGACACGCCGGCGGAGAAGTCGGCGGCGTTCGGCTGCCAGGTCGGGCGAGACACCTGCCCCGCGGCGGGTCTCGACCCGATTCACAACTACATGGACTACTCGGACGATCCGTGCCTGACTGAGTTCAGCGCCGGCCAGGCCCAGCGCATGCGCGACGCCTGGCTGCTCTGGCGCGCCTGACCGTCACGGCCAGACCATCCCGGGAATCTGGTTTCCGGGACCCGCAATTTGGAGGAGCTGCAATGACGAAGGTTCGTCGGGCCGGGGCGCTGTTCGCGGCCCTGGCACTCACGTTCGGGATCGCGGCAACGCCCGCGCTCGCGCTTTCGCTTGGCGTCGGTGGCACGGCGTGTGTAGATGGCGCGGGCGATTCGGCCGCGAGGATCGCGGTCGGCGCCAAGGGCGGCGAGCTCCGCGAGAAGGTCACCGGCCAGCTGGCCAAGGCCCTCCCGGCCCGCGCCCAGGGCAAGGCCCCGGCTGGCTTCGCCGCCGTGGTGCCTGTCTATTTCCACGTGATCACGGACGGGGCTACCGGCAACGTCTCCGGTGCCGCGATCCGCACCCAGATCCGCGTGCTGAACACGACGTTCGGGGGCGGCGAAGGCGGCGACAACACCGGCTTTTCGTTCGACCTGGCAGGCATCACCCGGACGAACAACGCCGAGTGGTATGCGATCGCGACGTTCGATGCCGAGGTGGCGATGAAGCAGGCGCTCAAGCAGGGCGGGAACAACGCCCTGAACGTCTACTCGACCAGCGGCGACCTGTACCTCGGCTGGGCCTACTACCCCGACATCGTGACGACGAACCAGGCGTATCTGGATGGCATCGTCATCGACTGGCGCTCGATGAAGGGCGTGTCGACCGCCTACGCCGGTGCGTACGACCAGGGCGAGACGCTCACCCACGAGGCCGGTCATTGGCTGAACCTGGCCCACACCTTCGAGGGCAAGTGCTCACCTGCGAACGACTTCGTGGCGGACACCCCGGCGCAGAAGACCCCGACCGGCGGCTGCCCGGTGGGCAAGGACACGTGCCACGCCCCGGGCCTCGATCCAATCCACAACTACATGGATTACTCGTACGACACGTGCTACACGGAGTTCACGCCGGGCCAGACGCAGCGCGCGCGCGACGCCTGGCTGCTCTACCGAGCGCCCTGATCGGCGCTCGTTCCTGAACGCAATGACGGCGGGCCCACCGGGCCCGCCGTCGCATATCTAGCGGAGCGTCACCCAGATCGTCTTCTTCTCGGTATATTGCTCGAGGGCCTCGAGACCCTTGTCCCGACCGCCGAAGCCGGACTGCTTGTAGCCGCCGAAGGGCGTCGTGATGTCGCCCTCGGAGTAGGCATTCACGCCCACGGTTCCGGCGCGCAGGGCGCGTGCGACGCGGAACGCCACGTCCAGATCCCGTGTGTACAGGGACGCGGCCAGGCCATACGAGGTCTCGTTGGCGAGACGGACGCCCTCCTCCTCTGAGTCGAAGGGAATCGTCGAGAGCACCGGCCCGAAGATCTCCTCGCGCGCGATCGTCATCGAGTTGCCCACGTTGTCGAAGATCGTTGGCGCGACGAAGTAGCCACCGGACTCCTCGAGGACCTGGCCGCCGCCCGCGACCACCCGCGCGCCCTCGGAGCGTCCGCGCGCGATGTAGCCCAGCACCTTGTCCATGTGCGGTCGCTCGATCATGGGGCCAATCTTCGTATTGGGCGACATCGGGTCGCCCACCGTCCAGCCGGCGATCCCGGCGACGAGCCGCTCCACCAGCGCGTCATGCACGGACCGATGGACGATCAGCCGCGAGCCGCACGAGCAGTTTTCGCCCTGGTTCATGAGCGCGGCGAAGAGGACCTGCTCGGCCACGATGTCGAGATCAGGCGGCTCGGCGAGCACGAGCTGCGGTGACTTGCCGCCGCACTCGAGCGTGATTTCCTTGAGGTTGCTTTCCGCGGCGTAGACGAGGAAGCCGCGACCGACCTCGGTGGAGCCCGTGAACGTGACCATGTCCACGTCCATGTGCCGGCCGAGCGCCTGGCCAGCGGTGGGGCCGGAGCCGGGGACCACGTTGAACACGCCATCCGGCAGCCCTGCCTCCGAACCGAGCTCGGCCATCCGGATCACGGACAGCGAGGTCAGCTTCGATGGCTTCACGATGACGCTGTTGCCGGCCGCCAGCGCCGGCGCGACCTTCCAGGCCGCCATCAGGATCGGGAAATTCCAGGGCACCACCGCGCCCACCACCCCGATCGGCTCTCGGACGATCAGCCCGAGCGCGTCCGGGCCGGTCGGGGCGACCGCGTCGAAGATCTTGTCGATCGCTTCCGCGTACCAGCGGAAGGTCTTGATCGTCTCCGGGAGGTCCACCTCGAGGCAGTCCGTGATCGGCTTGCCAGCCTCCAGCGCATCGAGCGTGGCGAGCTCCACCAGGTTCGCCTCGAGCACGTCGGCGAAGCGGAGCAGGACCTTCTTGCGATCTGCCGGCGCCATGCGCGACCAGGACCCGCGCTCGAATGCGGCTCGGGCCGCCACGACCGCTCGATCGATGTCTTCAGTGCTGCCTGCGGCGACGCTGGCGAGCTGCTTGCCGGTCGCCGGGTTCTCGGTCTCGAAGGTCTCACCGGACGCGGCGTCGACGAAGCGTCCATCGATGAATGCCTGTGTCCGGAATCGCGGAAGCGCTGCTATCGCCACGAATTCCTCCCTTGCTCCGCGATTGTCGAGGATTCAGCGCCGGCCGGCGACTGTTTTGCGTCTCCAAAGGACTCCAACATAGACGCCCAGCAGCATCACGACCCCGCCCACGAAGAAGGAGCCCGAAAATCGCTCACCGGTGAGGACCGCGGCGACCGTGACACCCACGAGCGGAAACAGCAGGGTCTGGTACCCCACCACGGAGGCCGGCAGGGTTCGCAGGGTGTACATGGTGAGGCCGAACACGAGCACGGAGCCGAAGACAATCAGGTACCCGAGGGCGATCCACGTCTGGCTCAGCTGCGGGAGAGCCACCGGTTCACCAGCCACGATCGACAGCGCGACGAACACCGGGACGGCCACCAGCATCCCGAGCCCGTTCCGCCGGACAAATCGCGCAGGCCGGCGTTGATGCACGCGAACGCCGCGGCGAACCCCACGAGGCCGTAGATGACGGACGCTCGAAGCGCGGATCCACGCGGCAGCGGGCGCCGCATCGCCAGCCCGATTCCCAGCAGGATCAGGCTCGCTGCGCCGAACCGCAGCGCTCCGGCCAGGAATGGGGGAAGCTCGAGCACCATCTGGCGCACGGCGATCGCATTCGAGCCCCCGAAGACGACCACCGCGATGAAGGAGACCGCTGTGAGTCGCCCGATCGCCGGCATCGTCGTCGCGTCGATCCGCATCGGCACGCAGCCTACGCCCTGTGTTGGCGGTCCCGCCCCGCCCGCCTGCTCTCTAGGGAGGCGGCGCGAGGGCAAACAGCGTGGTGCGAAGTATCGGGTCGCCCGATGGCCGATGTGCGTTGAAGATCGAGCGGAAGACGTCGCCGGAGACCCTCTTCGTGGTCCCGTTCGCGCCGATCAGCGTCACGCTGATCAGCCGGCCGGAGACGCCGCGGTCGCGGAGGTCGATCGCGACGAGGGTCCCGACATTGGAACGCGTATCCGCGGCGAACCAGGCCTGCAGCTGGGCGAGCGTGTAGGTGTTCGTCTTCCAGGTCGTGTACGGCGAGGTGTCGTCATACGCCGTGCCGTTCGCTCGCCGGTCCATCGAGCCGCGGAGGTAGCTGTACACCCCGGCGGTCTTCGCCCCCGTGGCGGACACGAACACGTTCTCGTTGTCCTCCGTGGCGCCGCCGCCGGCCGAGTGGAACATCGCGGTGACCTTCCCACCGGTGCTTGTTCGCAGGACCTGGCCGGCCGTCGCCGTGATCGCAGCGGTCGTCGCCGTCTTCTCGGCGAGGTAGCCGTGGTAGACCTGCGAGCGCGTGTCGTCGTAGACGTCGTACGTGCCGGTCGTCGGATGGAGGCGGTACTCGGCGTACGAGCGAGCGGCGATCGTCTGGGCCTTGATCGACTCCACGGGCCACGCGGCCGAGATCTCCGCGGGCACTACGCCCTTGAGGTAGGACTCCATGGGGAGCTCGTTTACGACGCTCACCGTCGAGGTCCCGTTCACGGCGCCCATCAGCCGGAGCACGCCGCGGAAGCGGTCATAGGCGGACGGCTTCGTCCACAGCTGGAGGGTCGCACCGCTCCCGGGCCGCAGGCGGAGACTGTTCGAGGTGCTCGCGCTGTGGAGCGTTGAGCCGTCCGTCGCCGTCACGAGGATCTTCCAGGTCGTGGTCGTGCCGGAGATGGTCGGGATGAACTTGAGCTTGGCATCCACCGGGAAGGCCTTGTCGATCCCATCGATGGTCCACGTCCCGCCCCGGCCGTAGACGACCACGGGCGTGGTGGCGGTTGCAGGGAATGACTGGAGAACCAGGACGCGGATCTGGCTGTTCGCCATCGTGCCCAGGCTCGTGCCCTTGTAGTAATGGGCGAGGATGGTCGCGGCAGACTGCCCGTCCAGAGCCCGGCCTTTTGCGCCGTACTGCGACAGCCCCACGCCGTGTCCGTAGCCGCGGCCGAAGAAGGTGATGCTTGCGGGCAGGCTGATCGGGCCGGGCGTTGCGGTTGGCGCCGGGCTCGTGCTCGGCGAAGGTGATGTCGACGGATCCGGCCCGGTCGATGGCGCTGGAGAGCCGCTCGGGCTGGCGGTCGGCTCGGTGGAGGGATCAGCAGTCGGCGCGCTCGTTGGGGCCGTCGTGGGCGCAGCAGTCGCTGGTGCCGCAGTCGCGGGCGCCGCCGTGGGCACCGCGGAGGGGGCGGCAGTAGGCGTGGTGACCGTCTTGAACAGCTTGCTGGCGCCGTACAGATAGGTGACGCCGTACAGCGACGACACGCTCTTGCCGTTGATCGCGCTGATCCTGTGCCAGCTCGAGCCGTTCAGCGCGATGCCCGCACACGCGGTGGCGTAGCTGCCGCCCGTCACGGTTGCGACAACGGTCAGCTTGGCGCCCTCGTTGGCGCTGGTCTTCTTCGTGTAGGTGGTCGATGCGCCGGTCCGCAGGTTCACCGCGTCGCACTTCGGCGTGACCGTCGTCGAGGCGAGGGTGCCGGTGGAGCTCAGGACGAGCATCAGCGCCGCGGTTGCGAGGGCGGAGAACAGCGCGCCGCGCCGAGGGCGCCAAGGTCCGCGGAGGCGCTGGGCGTGCGGAGGCCCGGTCCGAAGGGCGGCGAGATCGAGCGCAGCTTGGAGCGGCACGCGCATAGCGTGGGCTTCCGCGCGCTGGCGGACCATGACCCGAAGGTGCCAGTGGATACATGACCCCATCGGACTACCCGGAAACGCACCAGACCGCACCGGCGGCCCCGCCGCCTAGTTCGAGCGGCTCACCTGGACTGCCTGGAAGCGGGCGCGGGCAAGCTCTTCGCCGCCCACGGAAGCTACCGCGGAGAAGGAGCCCGGGCCTGGAATCGTGAGCGGGCCGTTCACGGCGAACACGATGCGCAGGTCCGCGCCGGCGACGGCGCTCGGCGGCCGGCCAGCCTCGAAGTCCGCGCCGATGGTCGGGTCCATCGCCTGGCCGTCCGCGTCCTCGAAGTGCACGTCAAGGTGATGGCGCTGGTTCGTCTCGTTCCAGTCGACGTCGATCGCCACCGCGATCCCGACGATCAGCTGGGCGGGGAACTCCGGGAAGCGCAGCACGTTCCACGCGCCGCCGAGGATGTACAGCTTGCCGTCGACAGCCTGTGCGCTGTCGGCCAACATGAGTGCATGGATGTTCACTTGCGCAGGGTACGACTCGCAGCCTGCCTCGTCGCTGTCCTTGGGGCGTGTTCGCCCGCGCAGGCCACGTCGCCGGCACCGTCCGTGACCCCGTTGGTCGTCACCGCGCCGCCCATCGCCACGCCCGTCGCAACCACGGCGCCTACCGCCGGTCCGCTCGAGCTGGAGGTCGATGATCTGGCTCTCCAGGCCGGCACGTACACGCGAACGGGCTTCGAACCCGCGATCACGCTCGGGCTCGACGGCGCCTGGTGGGCGGTGGTAGTCGAGGACAGCGTGCTCTGGCTGCGGCACGGGCCCGATGCGCCGGATGTCGTCACCGTCCAGATCCTTCGGCCGGACTGGGCCTACGCGCCGGGGGCGATCGCGGTGCAGGACCTGGACGCACAGCTCGTCGTCGACACGATCCAGGCCAACGATCTCCTCGTCGAGATCGAGTCGAGCACGTCGCGGATCGGCGGTCTCGAAGGGCTGGAGATCACCGTCGAAAACCCGACGAAGGACGACGCGTGGATCCTGCACGCTCCAATCGGCGACCTGAAGGTGCCTGCCGGACACCGCAGCTGGATGGCGTTCTTCGACACGCCGGATGGGGTGGTGGCGATCCTGGTCGGCGGACCAATCTCGGGCTGGGATGCGGCGCTCGCCCTCGCCGAGCCACTCCTCGAGTCGATCCGGTTCAGCGTGCGATGATGCCGTACGTGAACGACGCGCCCCTCGCCGCGATGGGCATGCCCGTACCCGATTCGGCGTGCGTCGCAAGGATGATGGCGAGCGGCAAGCTCGAGGCGATCAGTCGAGCGCCATACGACAGCTGACCCCGGCATCGCCGGCGCAAGCACGGCGCCTCAGACGGGCGTCGACGTCGTGGGCCGGAACCGCGCTCCGTGCCCCGGAATGATCTCCTCGGCGATCGCGACGATCTCCGCTCTCGAGTGGTGTTGGACCCCGATGTCCTCGCCGTTCTCGTCCTCGACCGCCGCGGTCGCGTGGAACCACGCGTGCGTGCAGACCACGATGCCCTCGGGCGTTCCGACGATCACGGAGATGTCCTCCGGCGTGTGACCCGGCGTCCGCGCGAGCACGACCGATGGAGCCAGGACGCGCCCCTCTGCGTCGGAATCCTCCCAGTCTGTGCCGCGATAGATCGCCCAGTGATCGTGGATCGCGGCATTCGGGAAGTGCCCCGCGTGGATCGTGTGATCCGGATGGTGGTGGCCGAGCACCACGTCGGTGACGTCCTCGACACGAACGCCGAGCGCCTCCAGCGGATCGAGGATGGAGCGCGCGCTCTCCGCCATCCCCGGGTCGACGACGATCGCGATCTTGCCGTCGCGGATGAGCGTGCATGAGCTCGCGACGCCGGTGGTCTCGGAGGTGAGCGAGCCAACGACGAGGACATCGACCCGTGCGGTTCTGCCGATGGGGAGTTGCATGCCCGCAGGGTAGCGGCTGTGCCACCGCGACCACCTGCCGGATAGGATTGACGCATGAGTGTCCAGGAACCCGCGTCAACGACCATCGAACGGAACAAGGAGATCGCTCGCCAGGTGATCGAACGTGTCTTCGTTCGCCAAGACGAGACGGCGATCGACGAGCTCGTCTCGCGGGACTTCGTGCCCCATACCTTCGGCCCGATGCCACCCGGCCGCGATGGCCTGCGCGAGGGCATGCGCCGCGCCGGCGCGGGCGTTTCCGAGCCCAGGTTCGAGATCCACGACATGATCGCGGAGCGCGACCACGTTGCCGTCCGGCTCACGACGACCGCTCTCCACACCGGTCCGTTCATGGGCATCGAGCCGACCGGGAAGCGCTATTCCATCGACGAGATCCACCTCTTCCGGATCGTTGACGGCCAGCTTCTCGAGCACTGGCACCAGTTCGACAAGCTCAGCCTCATGGAGCAGCTCAAGGGTGCCGTGGCCTAGGAGACCGCTGCGACGATCGCGACGATCCCGAAGACCACGAGGGTGGCGCCGGAGATCCGGTTGACCCAGAGCAGCGCCGTGATCGACACACGGCCGCGGGCCCATGCGACGATCGGGCACAGGATGACCCACCACGCTGTGGAGCCAAGCCACGCGGCGAGCGTCACGATCGCCGCATCGAGGAAGCTCGAGCCGGCAACAAGCCCAATGCCGGCGAACACCCCCGCGTACAGCACGATCGTGAGGGGGTTGGTCATCGTCAGCGCGTAGATCGATACGAACGCACCGGCCAGGCCGGGCCGCTCCGCATCCGCCGCGGGACCGGTGGGTCTCGAGGCCATGGTGCGCAGGCCCATGATCGCGATGATCGAGCCACCAAGGATCCCGAGGACCACGTGCCCCGAGACCAGGATCGTGGTGACGGCCGTGAGCCCGAACGCCGCGAGGGCGGCGTAGGTCGCGTCGGCCGCTGCAACGCCGAGCCCGGAGGCGAAGCCGTATCGGCCGCCATGCTCGATCGTCCGACGGATCACCAGCAGCGTGATCGGGCCAACGGCGGCCGCGATCGTGAAGCCGATGATGAGGCCGCGGAGCGGTAGCGGGAGGTCGAAGTCCATCTGTGACCTCGGATTGTGGTGGATGGCCCTGATAGCGGACAATCGGACGCGCATGATCCCGGCGAAGGCCCTCGCCCGCCTCCCGATCCTGGCGATCCTGTGCTTCAGCGCCGGTTGCAGCGTCCTCAACCCCGCCGGCTCGGGAGCCCCGCGGCCCGCTGACCCACTGCACACGCAGGCGCAGGACGCCCTCGACCGCTGGGCCGACGCCGCGAAGAAGAGTGGCGGCGCCACGATCGCCTTCGTCGGCGAGCAGACGAGCCAGCTCGGGGACTGGGAGACCTCAATAGGTGACAACAACAAGCCCGCGCTGATGGCCGGCCTCTTGACGGCGCCGACGACGCTCTCGGACGCGCGGCCGGACCGCAGTCGGGTGCGCTGGCTGGACGGCAAGTCGGTCGATGTCGATGTCCTGTCCGCGGCGGATGCCCTCGAGGACCTGGTTGCCGCGGCCGAGGGGGAGTGCGCTGACTGCCTGCCGCTGCGCGTCACCGAGGCGAACCTCGCGACCGGCCTCGTCGAGACAGCGCAGGGACCCGCCGAGGCGCCGCTGTGGGTCTTCACGATCGAGGGCACGGACGTCCGCGTGACGCGCATCGCCGTGGACCCGAGCATCACCGTGGTGCCGCCCCCGTACAACGCGGACCACCCTCCGGATGGCCTGTCGATCGAGTCGGCCGTCGGCACGCCCGGTGCATCCAAACTGACGGTTTCGTTCACCGGCGCGGTCAAGACGGGCGACCAGCCCTGCGGCGCCGACTACACGGCGGAGGCCGTGGAATCGGACCTGGCCGTCGTCGTGATCGTGACCGAGCGCCGGCGCGCGATCCTTGAATCGTGCCCGGCCATCGGCAAGACGCGGACTGCGAGCGTCACGCTCGATGCGCCGCTCGGGACGCGCGCCGTGCTGGAGGTTCGCCAGGGTCTGCCCGTTCCCGTCCGCGCGCCGGACTGAGGCAAGGTCCGGCATAATCCCGGTTCGCGACCAACGACCCGGTCGCTGCCCGCCCAAACGCCCCCAGGTACGAGAGAGGTTCGTTCGTGTCGCACGCCCCAGCCAAGCCGTCTTCGTCCGATCAGAGCTGGCATCTGGAGCCGCGCCAGAAGCTCGAGATCCTGGGGGCGATCCTCCTCGCACTGTTCCTGTTCGCACTCGATCAGACCGTCGTCGGCACGGCGCTCCCGATCATCAGCACGGACCTCAACGGGGCATCGCTGTACACGTGGGCATTCACGATCTACCTGCTTACCGCGACGATCAGCGGCCCGATCTACGGCAAGCTGTCCGACCTGTACGGGCGCCGCCCGATCTTTATCTGGGCGGTGAGCCTTTTCCTGGCGGCGTCCGTGTTCGCCGGCCTGAGCCAGGAGATGTGGCAGTTCATCCTCGCCCGCGCCCTCCAGGGCCTGGGTGGCGGCGCCGTCTTCCCGATCGCCTTCGCGATCATCGCGGACCTGTACCCGCCGGAGGAGCGCGCCAAGTACGGTGCGCTGTTCGGCGCCGTCTTCGGGCTCTCGTCGGTCATCGGCCCGCTCCTCGGCGGCTTCATCACGGACAACTTCGGCTGGTCGTGGATCTTCTTCCTCAACGTCCCGCTCGGCCTGGTCTCGCTGGCCGTGTGCTGGCGCCTGCTGCCGCCCATCAAGAACGTGGAGGCGGGCCGGAACATCGACTACGTCGGAGCGAGCCTGTTCACGGCCGCGCTGATTCCGATCCTCCTGGGCCTGAGCAACAAGCGCGAGCTGGCGTGGACCGATCCGCGGGTCGCCGGGCTGATCGTGGTCGGCCTCGTCATCGCCGCAGTGTTCATCTGGTGGGAGTCGCGAGCGGCTGACCCGATCATCCAGCTCAAGCTCTTCCGGAACCGCACGGTCACGATCTCGGTCCTGTGCATGTTCCTGGCTGCGTTCGGCTTCTTCGGGGCGATCGTGTTCCTGCCGCAGTGGTTCCAGGTCGTGCGCGGCATGGGCGCCACCGAATCGGGCCTGAACCTCCTGCCGCTCGTCTTCGCGTTGATCGTCGGCGCGACAGTCTCAGGCCAGCTCGCTGCGCGAACGGGGCGCTACAAGGAGATCATCCTCGGCGCGATGGTCATTCTCGCGGTGGGGCTGTTCCTGATGACCAACCTGCGCGCCAATACAGATCTGCCGATGTTGTGGATCTGGATGGTCGTTGCCGGCCTCGGCGTCGGCCCGTCCTTCGCGCTCTTCGCGGCGCTCGTCCAGAACACCGTGGAGCCCCGCCAGATCGGCAGCGCCACGGCCAGCCTGACGTTCTTCCAGCAGATCGGCGGCACGATCGGGCTGACGATCGCGGGCACGGTGCTCGGTGACGCGCTGACCAAGGAGATCCCCGGGCGGCTGCTTGCGAACGGACTCCCGCAGGCGATGGTCGACCAGTTCGCCGCCAACAGCGGCGGCTCGGGCTCGCTCAGCCTTACCGGAACGGGTGACCTCGGAAAGACGATCCTGGATGGGCTTCCGGCCCAGGCCCGGCCGTTCGTGGAGCCGTTCATCAACCAGATCGTGCTGTCGATCCACGAGGCGTTCGCCCTCGCAATCTCGTCGACATTCTGGGTCAGCATCGGTGCGGCGCTCCTCGCCGCGATCGCCGTGCTGTTCCTGAAGGACGTGCGGACGGTGGCCGATGCCCAACGAGCGCATGACGCAACGGTCGCGTAGGCGAAGTCGGCTCTAGGGCGGGTGCGCACGGACTCCGCGAACGGCTAACCTTCGCGCGTGCTCGCACCGAAAACGCGCGCGGCCATCCGCATTGCCTCAGTGCTGTACCTCGTGCTCGGCCTCGTGCTGTTCGCGGCGCCGACATGGGCGGCCTCCGTGTTCCCGTGGAGCGTTTCGTCGTTCGTCGCGATGACGATGGGTGGCTGGGCGCTCGGGAACGGCATCGGTGCGTGGTTCGCGTCGGCCCCAGGACCGGCGACCCGGGTCATGCCGGTGCTGGCGGCACCGCGACCTGGCGTGACCCGGAGCGGCTAGTCGTCCGAGCGGGGGCGAGCGAGCGGCGTCGCCAGAGGGTCAACCCGAATCACGCGGCCTCCCGAACCTACCCTTTTGAGCCGTAGGGCGAGCTGCGTTCGCGACCGAACCGCGAGCTTCCCGTAGATGCGGGTGAGATGAGCTTCGACTGTGGCGACGGTCGTCGACAGCTCGGCCGCGACTTCGCGATTTGTTCGACCATCCACCACGAGGGCTGCGACCCGCAGCTCGCTTGGGGTCAGCGCGTCGCCCGATGACGGCCGCGGACGCGCACGTTTGAGCTCCAGAGTCGCGCGGTCGAGGGCCGGCTGGGCGCCAAGCTCCGTGAACAACGCGATAGCGCGATCCATGCTCACGGCGGCCTGGCGACGTTGGCCGGCCCGCCGCAAACCCGCGCCGTGGGCCATGAGCGACTGGCCGAGCTCCCACGGAGCGCCGATCCCTTCGAACGTGCGCGACGCCTGTTCCAGCAGCGACTGCGCTCGGACGGCATCGCCCTCTGCCTGGGCAATGATCCCGCGGCTCAGCGCGACGGCAGCCTCCCCCCACGCACCGAACTGGTCATGACGCCGTTCCAGGATGAGCGTGAGCTCACCGGCACGTGCCAGTCGATCGGCGGCAACCATCACGGCAACCGTCTCCGGAATGAAGACGGCGAACTCTGCGGCACGGGATCCGCTGCGATCGCTGTGCTCAAACAGCGGTGCCATCAGGTCCGCGGCCTCGGCGATCCGGCCGTTGCCGAGCGCCATCAGCCCGACCGCGAAATTCGCCGCGGCGCCCACGACCGGGTCGCCGGTGGAGAACGGTGAGGCGAGGAGCTCCGCCGCATCATCGAGCGCGCCGGTTTCGCCCCGGCGTCCGCGGAGGTTTGCGCGGCGTACGAGGGCCATCATCCGCCAGTAGTCGCGAGCGTCGGCAAGGGCTCGCTCGAGGAGCGCTGCGGCTTCGTCCCACCGTCCGCAGCGCATCGCCAGATCCGCGCCAAAGATGTTGAGGCGCATGGCCAGCCCCTCGTCGCCACGGTCCTCCGCGATGCGCCGCTCGTCGGCCATGAGCTCCAGCGCCGCGTGGAAGTCCCCGCGCCACATGCGCTCATGCGCGAACGCGAGCCGAGGCGTGTGATCACCTGCAGCAGTTGGATCGCGCTTGATGATCGATACGGCACGGCGGAAGTGATCGACCGCGCCAGCTTTACCCGCAAGTGACATGACCAACCCCGCCGTGGTGAGCGCCGTGACGAGGGTCGCGTCGTCGCCGAGGGTCTCCGCCATGTCGATCGCAGCTGCGGCCTCGACGATCGCGGGCTCCAGGTCGCCAAGCCACGCGCCGCGCTGCCAGGCAAGCTGGGCCAGGGTTCTCGTCCGAAGCCGCTCGTCGCGGTGCGGCTCGCGATTTGCCGACTCAAGCAGGGTCACGGCAGTGTTCGGATCTGTTGAGGTGAGGGCCTGCTGCCCGAGCGCGCGGACGCGGACGGTTCCTCGTACGGGGCCGGCGAGCAGCTCCTCGACAAGTGCCGTTGCGCCACGTTCATCGGCGGCGACGAACAGGTAGTCAGCCTGGTCCATGACACGACGGGCTCGACCTTCCGGGTCCGACGACGGCGTCAGCCTGACCGCATGCCCGGCGAGCTCTGCTGCCGTCTCCGGTGCCCCGCGATGGCTCGCTGTCCGGGCCGCATCCTCGAGCTCCCGCGCCACTTCCTCGTCGGCATCGGCCGATGCGAGTGCCAGATGGCGCGCGCGCAATGCCCCGTCCAGGCTCGCGGTCGCCGCCTGTCGATGAAGCTCCCGTCGTCGTCCGGGCGGAATCCGGCCGTACGCGCCGGTAGCAAGCAACGGATGGTTGAACCGAACCACGCGATCCTGTTCGACGAGGATGCCGGCTTCGATCGCGAGGTCCAGCGCGCTGCCGTCCGCGAACGAGGAGAGCGGCATGGGACCGAGCACCGCGACGCGCTCGATCGCAGGCGCAGCGCGTCGGTCGACCGCCTCCAGCCGACTGCCCACCAGGTCGTCGAGGGACCTCGGCAGACGATCGTCCGGCGCGCTCGCGAGCTGCTCGGCAAAGAACGGGTTGCCGGCGGAATCGAGATGAATTCGCCGAACGCGGTGCGCCGGCAGCTCCGGCTGCATACGGGATCGGAGCATCGCCCCCAGCGCCACGGCGTCGAGACCAGCGAGGGGCACGTCGATCGCGCGATTGCCGAGAGCGCCGGCGAGGCCAACCGGGTCTGCGTTGCCGTCGCGAAGGCTCATCACGAAACCCACCCGGCGACCCTCGAGTCGTCTGGCGGCAAAAGCGAGCGCTCGCGCGGACGCTGCATCCAGCCATTGCGCGTCATCGATGGCGACGACCACGGGAGCGGACGTCGAGAGCTCCTCGAGTAGTGCCAGGGTTGCCCGACCAACCAGCAGCGGGTCGCCCGATTCAGGCTCGCTTCCGACCGACAATGCGCCGGACAGCGCTTGTCGCAGCGGCGCCGACAGCTTTGCAAGCACGGGCTCGGACGCCTCGCCCAGCAGGTCGCCGAGGGCCGCGTATCCCAGGCGAAGCTCCGCTTCCACCGGTCGGCTGATCAGGATGCGCGCACCTCGCGCGAGGGCCTCCGTCCTCGCGGCCAGCCAGATCGTGGACTTGCCGATTCCGGCCTCGCCACGGAAGACGAGGGCTGCTGGGCCGCCGCCGAGCAGCTCCAGCCAGCGCTGGACCTCGGCGAGCTCGGCGTCGCGCCCGATGAGACTGGGACGCTCGTGCAGCCCGGCCGTCATGCAGGAACCATTCCGGTCGAATTGTGGGGTTTCCCTCGATGCGCCGCAGCGGTGGTCAGTCGCATCGTGAATGCAGGGCAAGACGCTCACCCGGATGACGAGCCGGGCCTACGACATTTCGGAGATGAACATGCATCGACGACGACTCATGGCACTCGCGCTCCTGGCCGTGCTCGGCGCGGCGACAAGCGCGACCGTGCTGGCGAAATCAGGGCCGCTCGGGCCGGGGCTGAAGGAGATTCGCTCCGCGGTTGCGCGCTATCACGACTACGCCAACGCGGCCTTCGATGGCTACAGCACCGCGGGCGAACCGTGCGTGGCGTCGCCCGCCGGGACGATGGGCTTCCATGCCGTCAACCCGGGGTTGCTCGCGGCCGGCTCTGTCGACGCGCTTCGGCCGCCGATTCTCCTGTACGTGCCGCGCGCCGACGGGAGCCTGAAACTCGTTGCCGTCGAGTACTGGAACATCGCCCTCGCGAATACCGACAACGGTCCGGCACCGTGGTCCGGGGCAGAGGCGCCGCCGCTGGGCTTCTTCAACCCTGCCCCGAGCGTCCTCGGGCAGACCTTCGACGGCCCGATGGCCGGCCACAATCCGCAGATGCCGTGGCACTACGACCTGCATGCCTGGGTGGTGGAGAACAACCCGGCCGGCACGTTCAGCCAGTGGAACCCGTCCATCTCCTGCTAGTGATCGCGTAACGGCCCCGGGCACATGCCCGGGGCCGTTTTGATTCCCCGACGCGCGCGACTCAGCGGAAGGCGAACCGACGGCGGCAGGATATAGCGCCGACCGAGGGTGCGGGACCTACTGAGGGCGGCGCGCCCGATACCGGTCCGCGACTGCCCGGTCGAGCTTCTCGATCGAGTAGCGGACCATCACACGAGGCATAGAGGCCGCGTGTGCATCGAGGAAGGCCAGGAGCCGTGCCTCGTCTCGCTTGCCGGCTTCACGCAGCATCCAGCCGACGGCCTTGTGCACAAGATCTTCTGCGTCACCCAGCAGCAGCTCGGCGATCCTGTAGGCATCGTCGAGGTCGCCGTGCCGGATGAACGCGAACGTGCTGAGGACGGCCGATCGGCGTTCCATCGGTCGATTCGAACGGGCCAGCTGGTAAAGGACGTCGCGCGGCTTGTCCCG
>JBDSZH010000170.1:0-7903 GCA_039925225.1 Candidatus Limnocylindrales bacterium
CCCGGTCCACTGCGCCCTGCGCCTCGAGCAGCCGGATCTCCAGCATCTGGCGCGGGTAGTTCCACTCGTACACGGCCGTGTTGACGTCCAGGCCCTCGTAGCACTGGAGCCGGATGAGCTTCGCGCCAAGGCTTGATGCCAGCACCTTCGCGAGTTCCGTCTTGCCGACGCCAGCCTCACCCTCGAGGAGCAGCGGCCGCCCGAGCTGGAGGGCGAGGAACACGGCGGTCGCAAGACTGCCGTCGGTGATGTACCCGCGTTCGCGGAACGCGGCCTGCACGCCCGCGGTCGTGCTCAGATCGCCAGGCGCGAGCTTCGTCTGCGAGTCGTCGTTCGCGGTCGTCTTCATGGAGCCGCGACGATACACGAACGGACGCCTCCGCCCCGGTTGCGGCGCCGCGCGCCGATCCTGCATCGCGGCGCCGCGCGCCGGTCCTCCGTTGCCGTCTAGCCCGAATTCGCGTTGGTTCCAATGAAGCGGAACTATCGGCGTTACCGCGGAAATCGGAGATTTTCGGCGCAACCTCCTCGCGAGAGGGGTCGACTGAGCGTGAATGAGCCCCGGGGATGGCCCGTCGCCGTCGCCGCGCCCGACGAGGCTTCTCGGGGATGGGCGACATTCGCGACCAGGCCTCCACCGTCCTGGCCTGCCGCGTCCGCGAAATCCGCAAATCCTCGTTCAGCCGCTGGTTGACAGTCGACGGCCACGCGGGCCAATGAAGCCCTTATTTCCGATAGTCCCGCATGAACGAAACCAATTCAAAATGGCCGCCGAGGGCAACCACCGAGGCCTTCGAGTTCAGATCGGGTGCGAGTGACCAGGAAGCCGGTATCGCGCGCTCAGGTGCAACCGTCCAGCTGGGCGCGACGGCGGTCGGCCGGGCGCAGTCGCTCGGCCCGGGCGAGCGCGGCGCGCGAGTGATCAGCCCCGCGTGAGTCGCGCGATTGCCGCGTCGGCGGCGCGGCGCGCCATCACGACGGCCATCGCCGCGCGGTACTCGCGATCTGCGTGGATGTCCGAGGCGATGCGCTGGCCGTCGGTGATCGAGCGCAGGGCTTTGGCGAGTGGAATGCCCGCGAGGATTGCTTGTTCGATCTCGACTGCTCGATACGGCTGGTCACCCACGCCAGTCACGGCAACCTGACATGCCGAGAAGCGCGCGCCATCGGAATCGGCGGTCCGGCCGGGTGCGGCCGTGAGCACGACCGCGACGCCGGCGATCGGGTAGCCCGATGCGGGCTGGGGCAGAGCACGATAGGCCGAGGCGGTGATTGGGGCGCTCGCTGGGAGGCGGATCTCGATCAACATCTCGTCGGGTTCGAGGACAGTGGCGAAGGGCCCGGCGAAGAACTCGTTGGTCGCAATCGATCGCTCGCCGCGGGCGGCGGATCGGGCAATGAGCTCCACCTCGAGCGCGAGGACCGGCGCCGCGATGTCGCTCGCCGGGTCGGCGTGGGCGAGGCTGCCGCCGATCGTTCCGAGGTTGCGGACCTGGATGTCGCCGATCACCGGGATGGCGTCGGCGAGGGCGCCGAAGTGCTGGATACGGGCATCCTCGAGCAGCGTCGCCCATGTCGTGAGCGCCCCGATGGCGAGCCCGCCACCATCGAGATCGCAAATGCCGACCAGCTCCGGAAGCCTTCCGACATCGATGAGCCGTTCCGGGCGCGCGAGCCGCAGCTTCATCAACGGGATGAGGCTCTGGCCGCCGGCGAGCACCCGAATCGATGGATCGGCGCCGGCGATCAGGTCCAGTGCCTCATCGAGTGTCGCGGCGCGGGTGTAGTCGAAGGCGGCCGGGATCACTGGTCGGCTCGCGGTGCAGCGTGCTGCTCGGTCCAGGAGCGAGGCGGTTCGCCGCGCATGACCGCGGCGCCTTCCTGGATCGAGGTCACGATCGACTGGTAGCCCGTGCAGCGGCACAGGTTGCCGTGGAGTGCGTCGCGAATCTCGCCGTCGTCTGGGTCCGGATCGCGGGCGAGGAGATCAAGGGCCGTCATGAGCATCCCCGGGGTGCAGAACCCGCACTGGAGCCCGTGGTGCTCCACGAACGCGGCCTGGAGCGGGTGCAGATGCTCCGAGTCGGGAGCGAGATTCTCCACTGTTCGGACGGTCGAGCCGTCCGCCTGCACGGCGAGCACGGTGCACGACTTCACTGCGCGACCGTCGAGGTGCACCGTGCACGTGCCGCAGGAAGAGGTGTCGCAGCCGACCTTCGTGCCCGTGAGGTCCAGGTCATCGCGGATCACGTCGACGAGTAGCCGCCGCGGTTCGACCTCGAGCGCGACTCGCTCGCCGTTGACGACGAGGTTGATCGCGATTCGCGCTTCCGTGCCGCCCGTCCCCTTGTCGATCAGCTCCACGCCCCTACCGCGGCCACGTCCTCGAGCGCGTTGCCGATCCCATCGACCATCGCGTCGATCTGCTGCTCGGTGATCACGAACGGCGGCGAGATGTGGATCGCGTGGCCGCGCAGCACGCGACTCGCGACGCCGTGATGGAGGGCGGCGGCGACTACCTTGTCGGGCGTCACGGGGTCCTTCTCCAGGATCGCCGGCTTGATCGCGACCGCAGCGGTCAGCCCGATCGTGCGGATCTCGCCAACCATCGGCGCGCCAGCGAGCCGGCGAACCGCGCGCTCGAGCACCGGCTCCAGCGTCGCCACCTGCTCGACCAGGCCCTCCCGCTCAATGATGTCGAGGTTGGCCATCGCGGCGGCGGCCGCCGCGGAATGCCCCGAGTACGTGTAGCCATGGCGGAAGACGGCCCCGGCGATGGGCTCATCCCAGAACGGCGCGCGAACCCGCTCCCCGACCAGAACGCCACCGAGCGGCATATAGCCCGAGGTGACGCCCTTGGCGAACGTGATCATGTCCGGCTCGATTCCGAACCGCTGCGAGCCCCACATCCGGCCCATCCGGCCAAATCCCGTGATGACCTCGTCCGCTACGAGCAGGACGTCGTACTGCCGGCACAGGGCCGTGATATCGCGCCAGTAGTTCTCGCTCGGCGGAATGACGCCACCGGCACCGATTACCGGCTCGCCGACGAAGAGCGCGATCTCATCACGGCGTTGCTCGAACAGCTTCGCCGTCGCCCCGACGTCCATCGCCGGCACGCGCACGACCTCGTTAATGAACGGCTCGCCGCCATAGCCTGCCTGCATGATCGGCATGCCGCCGAGCGCTGTACCCAGCGCGTGCATGCCGTGATAGGCGTGCTCACGCGACACCATGAGGGTCTTGTTGGGCTTGCCGACGACGTCCCAGTAGCGACGGGCGAGCTTGCCCGCGGTGTCGATCGCGTCCGACCCGCCAGAGGCCAGGAACACGACCGAGTTGGGCATCGGCGACATCGCGGTCAGTCGATCCGCGGCGCGCAGCGTCGCGTCCGTTGTGTACCCCCCGAACGACGAGTAGCCGTGCAGCCGGGTCATCTGCTCAGCGACCGCGTCGGCGATCTCCTTCCGGCCGTAGCCGACGTTGCAGAACCACAGCGCTGCGGTCGCGTCGATGTACGTCTTGCCGTTGGTGTCCGTGATCGTCGCGCCGTCGCCGGACGCCATCACGATCTCGCGGTCCTTGACTACGTGCATATCCGCGAAGCCGTGCCAGAAACGGGTCGTCATGGGATCGCGAAGCCTATCAACGCGGCGATCGCTTCGGAGGCTCGGGGGTCCGTGGCGTCGCCCGGCGAGCCATGCTGCCGAGCGCGGCGCGGCGGGCGCTGATCGAGCGAGGGTCGACTGCGTTCGCCAGCTCCTCGCCCGGCGGGAGAGCGGCGAGTCTCGCCGCCGTGCCGAGTGCCTGGAGCTTCCGGAGTGCCGCCGCCCAGGTGAGATTCGCGTAGGAACCCGCCGAGCCGATCCCGATCCGCGCGTTACCCCGCCCTGCCGTCGATGCCGCGTAATGCGCAGCCCAGAGAAGCACCTCTTTCGGCTCATCGTGGGTCTCGCGGATGCCCAGCGCCCCGACGACGATGCCTCGATCGCCCGGAGTCCTGGTCACGAGGTTCCAATTGTCAGGCCCCTCGATGAGGTCGACGGCGAGGCTCGCATACGGCGCGGCGAGGATCGTTTCGACGCCAGCACTTGCCGCGGCCTGGCCCACGATGGACAGCGAGAGGTGGGTCCCGATCACGCCCTCGGTGAGGACGTGGTGCGCGTCGCGGAACAGCCCGCGCTCGGTCTTCGAGCTGCCGATCCTGTGGGCGTCAGCTTCCTCGATCTCGATCAGGGGACAGCCCGCGGCCGCAAGTGCGTCGACTTCGCGCCGAAGGGCGTGAGCGTAGGCCATCGTCCGTCGCTCGCGCTCGCGAAGGTCGTTGCGGGTCGATCCCATGAGCATCCTCGCGCCCTCGGCGACCCCTTTGGGCGAGCCCGATTTGCGATGGCCCAGCGTGTACGGACCCGGAAGTGCCTGCTTGACGGCCTTCTCGGTCAAGCCCGCCGCGAACCGCCAGCCTTCGACGGTCGTCGCGTCCAGCATCGAGTCCCTGTCGAGGGCCGCAGCCAGTCGCTCGAACCCAGGATCGCGGAGTCGCCCGTCGGTGATCGGCTCGAGACCGGCATCTTCCTGCACCCGAATCACCAGCTCGACCAGGGTCCCGACATCGCCCTCCGCGTCGGGCCGCGGGAGCGCGCCAAGCAGCGTCGCAAACATCCGCAGATCGTAGGGCGACGAGTTCGCTCGCGGGTGGGTGGTCCGCCCAACGAAGCTGGCTGCGCCCTTCCTCCACTGGACGGCTATGGTCCGCTGTCCGTCCACCTTCCTTCCCCGACCCGAATCAAGATGGTTCCGTTGAAGCGGAACCATCGGAAGAATGGCCACCAATCGGGCCAGAGCGCCGTGTCGCATGGACGCGGCGAGGCGCCGTGTCGCGTGGCCGCGGCGGCGCGTCGACGCCCAAAGCTCCAAGTAAGCCGCAGCCAATCTCCATGCGCGATCATCGCGGACCGCCCGCTCAACGAGGTGGATCCATGCCACGGCGCATGACGGAAGGCATCGAGCTCCTGGCCGATCCAACGCGGCGTCGGATCGTCGCCCTGATCGCCGCGCACGTGTGGCATCCGGCCGACATTGCGTCGGCGATCGGGTTGAGCCGACCGGCCGTGAGTCGGCAACTCAGCTTGCTCGTCGAGGTCGGGCTCGTTCGGTGGCGCCGCTCACCGATTGACGGTCGGAGCCGTGACTACTTCATCGACCGCGCGATCCGGGAACCGATCATTGCCTGGCTGGCGGGGGTCGACCTCCGGAACGTACGACCGACCGTTCGACCCGATTGGACTCCGCCGATGCGTGTGCATCGGCTCCGCCACGATGCCAAAGCCCTGGCGTTCGAACGCGAGGATCGGGGCGGCGCCTTCCGAGATGATTGACCCGGGGCTGACGCCGGCCCCATATGCCCGAGGGCTGACGCCCGGCCTGGTGCCCGAGGCTGCCGCCCGGCCTGGTGCCCGAGGCTGACGCCGGGGCTGATGCCGGACCGGCCAATTCGAGCCTTCCACGCGATAGTTCTGCTTCATTGGAACCATCTCAAAAGTGGGTGTGGTGAGGGAGAAGGTCCGGCGGGGCGTGCGGGTGAGACGGCGGAGCGTGGCGTGGGGCGAAAGGGGAGCCGGGCGCAGGGACAGGCCACGGCGTCGGCGTGGGCGTGGGCGTTGGTGCGCCGGAGGTGGCGGGAGCGGTGAAGGTTCTGCTTACACGGCCCTTACGTAGGCGCGCCGGGTAGTCGGCGGGACCGGGGGTATTCTCGCGCCCGTGAAATCGATCCTTGTTGTCGACGACGAACGGAATATCGTCGACCTGCTCCGGCTGTACCTCGAGAAGGAAGGCTGGGCGGTCGTAACCGCCGCCGATGGCGAGCAGGCGCTGGCGCTGCACGCGCGGCACGAGCCGGACCTCGTGATCCTGGACCTGATGCTGCCGAAGAAGGACGGCTTCGAGGTTTGTCGCGAGATCCGCCGGCGCGGCGATACGCCGGTGATCATGCTCACGGCGCGCGGGGACGACGTCGATGCGATCGTCGGCTTGGAGCTTGGCGCGGACGATTACGTGACCAAGCCGTTCAATCCGCGCGCGCTGGTCGCGCGGGTGAAGGCCGTGCTGCGGCGGGCGGACGGGTCGGTGAAGGGCGGTCGGCCGTTCGAGGTCGGAGGCCTCCGAGTGGATCCACGGCGACGCGACGCATACGTCGGGGAGCGGCGCCTCGCGCTTCGGCCTCGCGAGTTCGACCTCCTGGTCGCGCTGGCTCGTGATCCCGGGGTCGTGCTGACCCGCGACATGCTGCTCGAGGATGTCTGGGGCACCGACTTTCCGGGCGAGACTCGAACCGTGGACGTCCACATCGCCGAGCTGCGTAAGGCGCTCGCGCCGGATGGGCCGGAGATCGAGACGGCGCGAGGGTACGGGTATCGGATGGTGCCGCCGGCGCGCGCTCCCCTGCCGGCGCCCGAGCCGATCCCCGCCGAGTGAGCATGAGCCCAGTGAGGCGGAGTGAATGAGGCGGGCCAGTCGCGGCCGAATGAGCCTCAGCCGCGTGAGGCGGGCTGGATGAGGCGGGCTGGATGATTCCGCGCTCGCTCGGCGGTCGGCTCGTCGGTGCATTCGCGATTCTCGCGCTCGTGATCGTGCTCGTCGTGGGCGGCACGCTCTTCGTGGCGCTCCGTGGGCTGCACCAGGACGCGACGTTCGGAGCGCTCCAGGACGTCGCAGGGAGCGTGATCCCGCAGGTCCGCGACAGCGTCGGCAATGGCGAGCTGCGCGGCACGCTCGAGGAGGTGCGGACGCAGCTCGTGAGCCGGAACATCGAGGTGATGATCGTGGGCGCGGATGGCCGCCTCCGGCCGATCGGCGGGACGCCCACGGGAGCGGCGATCCTCACTTCCGACCTCGCGGCCGGCGAAATCGTGAAAGGCACGATCAGCCTCGACAACACCCGCTACCTGTATGTCGCAGCCGCGGTTCGACGAATTGGCACGGCGACTCCGCGCGGCGTGGCGTTCCTCGCGGTCGATCGATCCGGCGCGCTCGCACTCGCCGACGTCGCGCGCACGATCCCAATCGTCATCCTCGCGATCCTCCTGATCGCGGCCCCACTGGCCTATGCAGTCTCGCGCAGCGTGACCCGCCCGCTTCGGCGACTTGCCGACGCGACGGCCGACATTCCAGCAGGGCGCGCGACGGCACTCCCGCTGACTGGCCCGAGGGAGGTGCGCGAGCTGACCGGCACGTTCAACGCGATGACCGCGGAGCTCGACGCCACACGCACTCGCGAGGACGAGCTGCTTGCCAACCTTCGTCACGACCTGCGGACGCCACTCACGGTCATCACTGGGTTCGCGGCGGCGCTCCGAGACGGCACCGCAAAGGGGCCGGCCGCCGAGGCAGCAGCGAAGGCGATCGAGGAAGAGGCCGCGCGGCTGGAGCGGCTCGTCGCGGAAGTCGGGGCCGTGGATCGGATCCGGTGGGGCGAGGAGCAGATCCGCCCGGAGCTGCTCGATGCTGGCGAGCTGGTCGCCGCCACCGCGACCCGCTTCGGCTCGCGCGCCACGGCCGCGGGCGTGACGCTCGTCACCGACATAACCATAGACGCGCCACTGACGATCGCCGCCGACCGAGTGGCGCTTGATCGGATGCTCGGCAACCTGGTCGAGAACGCGCTGGCGGCGGGTGGTTCGACAGCTGACGGGGCCGCGCCGAGCACCGGCGCGAGGTCCGTGGTGCTTGCCGTCGCGCCCGCGCGGCTCCCCGGGAACGTGGACGCTGTCCGCTTCGACGTCCTCGACGACGGGCCGGGCTTCCCTGATCGCGTGGCATCGCGCGCCTTCGAGCGCTTCTGGCGTGCCGATCCTGCCCGCGCGGGCGCCGGCTCCGGCCTGGGTCTCGCCATCGTGAAGGAGCT
>JBDSZH010000171.1:0-6126 GCA_039925225.1 Candidatus Limnocylindrales bacterium
CGGCGAGGATGCCGGCGAACAATCGAAGGCTGGTGCCGGAGTTGCCGCAATCGATGGTCTCCGCCGGCGGATGGAGCCCGTCGATGCCCGGCGATCGCACGTCGTAATCAACGTTGCCAGCGACGCCGGGCGACCGCGTCACGCTCGCGCCGAGGGTCGTGAGAACGCCGGCGGTCGACTGGACATCGGCGCCATCTCCCGCCCCGGTGATGCGTGATTTGCCGTTTGCGAGCAGGGCAAGCATCAGCGCCCGGTGGCTGATCGACTTGTCGCCGGGCAGGACGATCTCACCCCTGAGGCGCTTGGTCGGCGCGACCCGGCGGGCGGTCTCGGATCCGGCCACGGACGTGTCCACGGCGTTCAATGTCGGCTCAGCCCGTCGCCACTGCCGACGGCCAACGCGCCGTCGGACGACCTGGCCTCGGTGTCGTCGTGCAGGTGCCGCACGTGCTCGTGCACGGGCACCAGGTCGCGCATGAGCGCCGCGAATGCCGGTAGATCAAGCTGCTGCTCGGCGTCGGAGAGCGCGGAATCCGGGTCCGGGTGGACCTCCACCATCACGCCATCCGCGCCGACCGCGACGCCGCCGAGCGCGAGCGGTCTGACGAGCCAGCGCTTGCCGGTCGCGTGACTCGGATCCACGATCACCGGCAGGTGCGTGAGCATGTGGAGGACGGGCACGACGGCGAGATCCATCGTGTTCCGCGTGTACGTCTCGAACGTTCGGATGCCGCGCTCGCACAGGATCACGTTCGGGTTGCCGGCGGCGACGATGTACTCGGCGGCCATGAGGAACTCCTCGACCGTCGCGCCGAAGCCGCGCTTCAGCATCACTGGCCGCGCGACCCGCCCGACTGCATTGAGCAGCGAGTAGTTCTGCATGTTCCGCGTGCCGATCTGGAGAATGTCGGCGTACTCCGCGACGATATCGACCTGGTTCGGCTCCATCACCTCTGTGATCGTTGGCAGGCCCGTCCGATCTCGCGCCTCCGAGAGGTAGCGGAGCGCCTCGATGCCGAGACCCTGGAACGCGTACGGCGAGGTTCGCGGCTTGAACGCACCGCCGCGCAGGACTGTCGCGCCCGCCGCCGCGACAGCGTCCGCCGTATCCATGAGCTGATCGCGGCTCTCGACGGAGCACGGACCGGCCATGACCGTCAGCCCGCCATCGCCGATCACCGCGTCGAGCACGTGGATGACCGTGTCCTCGGGGCGGAACTCGCGCGACGTGAGCTTGAATGGCCGCTGAATCGGGGTGACCCGCTCCACGCCAGGCAGCACGCCGAATTGCGCGATCAGTCCCTCTCGACGCTTCGCGACCTCGCCGACAACCGCCAGGACCGTGCCGTTCGCGCCCGCGTGCTCGTACGGCGTGAGACCCTCCGCGAGGATGCGGCTCTTCACGCCGAGGATCTCGGCCTCGGTGGCGCCCTGGCGCATGACGACGAACATTCGGCGGTCTACCTGGCTGTGCGACGGCTGCTTGAACCAGAAACAAAAAAGCAGAGGTCCTGCGCCTCTGCCATCGCCCGACACTCCCCTGAGGACCCGGTCATACCGGGTTCAAGTCATGCCGGGCTGCGGTACCAAAAATAGGTGGTCATCTGTGTCGCCCGACGGTAGTGCACGAGTGGGGGAGTGTCAATCGAGCCGGGTGCCGGCAGGCAGGCCCGCGCGGGCGATGATTTCCTCGACGACGGCGGTCTTGGCATCGGCGTAGTGCTGGATATGGCGCCACGTCCGAGCAGCCAGCTCACCCTTCGTCCGCTCGTACAGCGCTCGATCGTCGTCATGTGTTCGAAGCCAGTCGCGAAAGCCGACCATCCGCGCGAGCTCCGGGCAGCCGTTCGAGAAGACGTGGAGATTGACGTCGGTGTCTGGACCCTTGAGGAGCCGATGCTCATGCCAATCCGGCTCGCGAATGCGGAGCGCGTAGCCCTCGGCCTCGAGCTGGGGAACGTATGCCGCTTCGTCGCCGGAGTCCGGGACGATGAGGGTGATGTCGATGACCGGTTTCGCGACCAGGCCCGGCACCGACGTTGAGCCCGTATGTTCCAGTTGCACCACGGCGTCGCCGAGGGCTCGGCGGATCCGCATCGCCTCGCGCTCGAACAAGGCTGGCCAGCCGGGGTCGTAGTCGGCGAGCATCACCGGTGCGTTGTGCGGCTTCCGCTCACCGACGGTCACCGCTTGGAGCTGCTCGTCGCTCACGGTCGCTTTGCCGACCCGGGGGCGCTTGACCACTTGATCCTCCTTTCGACCTGGGGTCGCAGCCTACCCCTGTGCTAGCCTGACGCGCGCCTCGTCCGGAGAGGTCGCATAGAGGCCTAGTGCGGCGGTTTGCTAAACCGCTATGGGTTAACGCCCATCGGGGGTTCGAATCCCCCCCTCTCCGCCAGTACCCGGTAGCATTCCGGGCCGGCACCAAGTGCGCCCGTAGCTCAGCGGATAGAGCGTCAGGTTGCGGACCTGAAGGTCGTGGGTTCGAGTCCCGCCGGGCGCGCCAACTCCTTCCAGGGCTCAGATACCGGTTCACCCCGCGTTCGCTGACTCGAACGTCCGATTACCCGTGAGAGCCAGCCAGCGCCAGATGGAACCATTCGCCCCTCGCCGTGCCCATACCGAGCCTAAGCGGTCAGCTTGGCCGCCACGGGTAGGGTGAGGAGCATGCAGAACGACCTTGTGGTGCAGGCGTCAGCCGGCGACCATGCCGCGTTCTCCCAGCTCGCAGCAGCGGCGATCGGCGGCCTGTACCGGGTCGCCCATCTGATCCTGCGCGATGGCGACCTTGCCAACGACGCCGTCCAGGACGCCCTGATGGCCGCCTGGCGGGACATTCGAGGGCTGCGCGACCCCGATCGATTCGACGCCTGGCTGCATCGGCTGACGGTGCGTGCCTGCTACCGGCTGGCCCGCGCACAGCGCCATCGCGCGTCGCGGGAGGTTGAGCTCATGCCGATGGACGAATCGCCGTCGGGCGACGATGACCAGCGCCGGCTCCTGCTTCGCGATCAGCTCGAGCGCGGCTTTCGGCGCCTCTCGACAGAGGAGCGATCCGTGCTCGTGCTGCATTACTACCTCGACCTGCCGCTGGCGGAGGCTGCCGACATCATGGGCATGCCCCTCGGCACAATGAAGTCGCGCCTCAACCGTGCAACACACGCACTTCGGGCTGCGCTCGATGCCCAGGACCGGGCATCGGTGCTCTCGAATGGTGGCATCGCATGACCACCGATCGCCCGTTCGACGCGCTGCTTCGATCGTGGTTTGAGGAATCGGCGCCGTCCGACGCGCCGCAGGGGCTGCTGGAGTCGGTCGTGACCGCCACGGCCCACAGCCGGCCCCGCCCGCCATGGCTCGTCCGTTTGGGTGGCGAGCCGATGCCGCAGGCGGGCCGCGCGAAGCTGCACCGGCTTGCGCCAGTGGCGCTTGCCGCGACGGCCGTCGTCGTTGCCGTGCTGCTCATCGGAACGAGCCTGTTGGTTGGCACGCCCGATGTCAGCCCATCCCCAATTCCCAGTCCATCGAACAGTGCGGCCCCAGAACGCAGCGCCACGCCAGTGCCCACGGTGACTGTGCCCGCAACTTGGATCGCCACCGGGGCGATGATCGAGGCCCGCGCTGTCAACACTGCGACGCTGCTGGCCGATGGCAAGGTGCTCGTGGCGGGCGGCGAAACTGGTGGGGATGCCAGCAAGGCGCTGGCCTCCGCCGAGCTGTACGACCCGCGCACTGGGACCTGGACCGCGACCGGCAGCATGAACGAGGCGCGAACCGGTCACGCGGCTGTGCTCCTGCCCGATGGCAAGGTGCTCGTGGTCGGGGGCGCTCGCGACTTCACGTACTTCCCCAGCCACATGCTCACTTCCGCCGAGCTGTATGACCCGCGCAGCGGGACCTGGACTGTTACCGCAAGCCTGCACGCGGTTCGCCGGGATCACGTGGCCTTGCTCCTGCCTGATGGGACGGTATTGGTTGTCGGCGGAACCGACGGCGGAGAACCGTACCCAGCGGCGGCCGAGCGATACGACCCGGTCCGCGGGACCTGGACCGTCAGCGCGAACATGATCGAGAACTTTCCCCTCTATGCGGCCGCGTCACTTTCCGATGGGACTGTTCTGATCGTGGGCGAGGCCGACGGCGGGGCGGGTCGAGCAGAACTCTACGACCCGGACCGGAGGATCTGGAGCGCCACCGGGAACGTCATCGAACCGCATTGCGGTCCCGTGGACAGCGTGCTCCTGCGCACCGGCAAGGTGCTGCTGATCTGCGGCCACTTGGTCGGCACCCCCGAGCCCCTAGCGGCGTCCACTGAGCTCTATGACCCCGACACTGGGACCTGGACCCTCAGCGGAAGCATGCAGGCGAAATCGGACGGCGCAACAGCTGTTCTGCTGGCTGATGGCCGCGTGCTCGGCGTAGCGATGACCTGGGCTTACGACACTCCCCAGTCGCCCGAGTTGCGCGAGTCGGCCGAGCTGTACGACCCGATCGCCGGCACCTGGACCGCCACCGCAAGCTTGGACGGGGTCTTCGTCGGGGGCCAGGGCACGGTTCTGCTCGACGGGACGGTGCTCTTCGCAGGCGGTGGCAACGGCACCGGCGTAGTGGCTTCGTCCACGCTCTTTGACCGAGGGAGCGGGAGCTGATCGAAGGCAGCTTCCAGATCGGCTTTGGGAAGACTCATTCGGTTGCGGACCTGAAGGTCGTTGGTTCGAGTCCCGCCGGGCGCGCCACTCCTCCCTAGCCCGGCTCTATCCTGCGGGCCGTAGGCCGCTCGGATGATCCGCGATCGGCGACCCAGCGCTAGGAGATGAAGATGCCCGAAACCGGCACTCCGGCGCGCGTCGCTGTGGTGCAGGCCGCGCCGGTGCTCTTCGACCGCGAAGCGACGATCGATAAGGCGATCGGGCTCATCGGGGATGCGGCGGCTGGCGGCGCGACGTTGGTCGTCTTCCCCGAGGCGTTCGTCCCGGCCTATCCGCGCGGTCTCGGTTTCGGGGTTGTCGTCGGCAGCCGGAGCGCGGAGGGGCGGCGGCTCTTCGCTCGCTACTCCAGGAACGCAGTCGAGGTGCCGAGCGCGGCGACCGAGCGACTCGGTGCAGCGGCGCGCGAGGCGGGGATCTGGTTGGCGATCGGGGTTATCGAGCGCGATCCGATCGGTGGCACGCTCTACTGCACGCTGCTCTACTACTCGGCGGAGGGAGTGCTGCTGGGGAAGCACCGCAAGCTGAAGCCGACGGCGGCGGAGCGCCTGGTCTGGGGCGAGGGGGACGGCAGCACCATGCCGGTTTTCGAGACACCGCTGGGACGGGTCGGCGGGCTGATCTGCTGGGAGAACTACATGCCCCTCGCGCGGACGGCGCTGTACACCAAGGGGGTTGAGATCTACCTCGCGCCGACCGCCGACGCGCGCGACGTGTGGCAGTCGACGATCCAGCACATCGCGCTCGAAGGGCGCTGCTTCGTCCTCTCCTGCAACCAGTACGTGACGAAGAGCATGTACCCGCGGGACCTCGGTCCGGAGGCACTGACCGACCTGGAGGCGGCCCCGGAGGATATGTGCCGGGGCGGCAGCGCCATCCTCTCGCCACTCGGCGACTATCTGGCCGGCCCGCTCTACGGCAAGGAGGGGATCCTCTACGCCGACCTCGACCCCGACGCGATCGCAGGGGCGCGCTTCGACTTCGACCCGGTCGGGCACTACGCGCGCCCGGACATCTTCACCTTCGCGGTCGACGAGCGCGCGCAGCGCGGCTAAGTTTGGCGCCCCTGATGGGAACCCGAGTCCATGCGGCAGATCAGGTCGCGAGCCGCGCGTGAGCGCTACTGTCGGCGCGCCAGGCCCCAGAGGATCCAGGCCGTAAGCGTGCCCACGAGGGCGTTCCTCAGGTTCAGGACGAGGATGGGCAGCGCCTGCTGGTTGACCAGCTCCCCATAGAGCAATGGATGAATCGGCATCGTGAGGGCCACGACCGCGAGCGCGAGCCAGAACTGCTGGCGGGGCAGGAGCGTCGCGAACGGCACGATCCAGACGACGTACTGGATCGAGTAGACCTTGCTCGTCACCAGGAGCATGAGGACGGATGCGCCCGCGAGGGTCACCACGGTGCTCGCGCGAGCCCG
>JBDSZH010000172.1:0-4841 GCA_039925225.1 Candidatus Limnocylindrales bacterium
CGGGCGCGACATCGTTCCCGATCGGATTCCCATCCTGGGCCAGCTCGACGACCTCGTCGTCGTCGCCCTCGCGACGGAGCTGTTCCTCGAAGGCCTCGACGAAGAGCTCCTCGACGAGAAGCTCGAGGAAGCCGGGATCCCGCGCGCCGCGTACGATGAAGATGTCGCGCGCGTTCGACGGCTCCTGCCGGGACCGCTTCGCCGAGCCGCACGACGAATCCCCGGCGCAGTCCGCTTCGCGGCCGACGCCGTTGCCCAATCCGGGCTGCAGCCGCGATTGCGCGGCTTGCTCGGGCGCGAAGGCTCGAACGCCTGAGCGCGACCAGATCGTCGATCGGCCGTCGGGCCGGCCAGTGGAGGAACTCGACCGCGTGAAGGTCATCCTGACGAAGGACGTGGACAAGCTCGGCAAGTCCGGCGAGATGAAGAACGTCGCCGACGGCTACGCCACGAACTTCCTGATCCCGCGTCAGCTCGCTGTTCCCGCTGCCGGCGGGGCCTACCGAGCCTGGCAGCACGACATCGCCTCACGCGAGGACAAGCGCGTCCGCGAGCGAGCCGAAGCCGAGATCGCCGCGACCCGCATCGGCTCGACCACGCTCACCATGGGCGTGAAGGTCGGCGAGGGCGGGAAGCTCTACGGATCGATCACGTCGAAGGAGATCGCCGAGGCGCTGGCTCGCCGCGGCATCGAGGTCGACCGCCACAAGATCGAGCTCGAGGAGCCGCTCAAGTCGCTGGGCACGTACAAGGTCGCGATCAAGGTCCTGGCCGGCCTCGCCCCCGAAGTCACGGTGGTCGTCGAGCCCAAGGGCTAGTCCAGGCAGAACCGCGCCGAGAGCGGCACCAATTCGCGCCTTCCAAGCTGGCACTTGCGCGGGTCACAATCGACTTGAGATGGCAGCGCCTGCGCGGACGATCCTGCATGTCGATTTGGACGCGTTCTTCGCGTCGGTGGAGCAGCGCGACCATCCGGAGCTGCGCGGCAAGCCGGTCGCGGTCGGCATCGGGGGGGCCAATGACCGCGGCGTCGTGAGCGCGGCGTCGTACGAGGCGCGCAAGTTCGGCGTCCACTCCGCGATGCCGATCCGGACTGCGCGCCGCCTTTGTCCCAACTGCATCTTCGTGGCGGTCGATGGCGCCAAGTACCAGCGCGTCAGCCGCGAGGTCATGGCGATCCTGCGGCGGTTCACGCCCCAGGTGGAGCCCGTGTCGATCGACGAGGCATTCCTGGATGTCACCGGGTCGCGCGCGCTGTTCGGCGATGGCGAGACGATCGCGCGGCTGATCAAGGCGGCGGTCCACGACGAGGTGGGGCTGACAATCTCGGTCGGGGTGGCCGCGACGAAGCTGGTCGCGAAGATCGGCAGTGACCTGCGCAAGCCCGACGGCCTGGTCGTCGTCCCACCCGGCACGGAGGCGGGATTCCTCGCTCCCCTGCCGATCTCACGCCTGTGGGGCGTAGGGCCGGCGACGGCCGCCGCGCTGCGCGACTTCAAGGTCGTCACGATCGGTGACCTCGCGGCACTCGATCGATCCGCGCTCGTCCGCCGATTCGGCAAGCACGGCGCGTCGCTCGTCGATCGCGCGCACGGCGTTGATGCGGACCCCGTCGACGATCCGGACGGGGCCAAGTCGGTGGGGCACGAGCACACGTTCGACGAGGACTCGTCGGATCCGGAGGTGCTCGAGCGAACGCTGCTCGCGATGGCCGAGGGCGTGTCCGGGCGACTGCGGCATGCCGGTCTCAGGGCGCGCACCGTGACGGTGAAGATCCGGGATACCGCCTTCAACACGATAACCCGTCAGCGCGGGCTCGCCGAGCCGTCGGACATGACGGAGGCGATCTGGCGCGTCGCGCTCGAGTTGGCCCGACCCGAGATGAAGGGCAAGAAGATCCGCTTGCTCGGGGTGACGGCGTCGGGGTTCGGGGAGCGCGAGCAGCTCGGGCTGTTCGAGGGGGGCGATGACCGACAGCGGCGGGTGGTGCGCGCGGCGGACGAGGTGCGCGAGCGCTTCGGGACCCGCGCGATCACGCGGGCGCGACTGCTTCGAACGGGGATCCCGGCGCCGTTCGAGCGGGATCTCGGTACAGCTGTGGAGCGGCGCGGCGAGCACGCCGAGGACCTCGATGGCGGGCTGGCGCGGCGCCGGAAGCGTCGTGACACACAACCTGACACGGCCCCATCGGAGGATGCGTTCGACGAGTAGCCAGGTCTTGACATCGAACAGGTGTTCGGTCTAGTCTCTGGGTCGAAACCGAACAGGCGTTCACGGCACCAGTGCCCGGTGACCGGAGCTCGCAATAGCGCCCCCGAAAAGGAGCTGCGAAATGGCGATGATCCGAGTCGAGCCGGTCGAAGTCCGGGTACGAGCCGATTGGTTCGACGGCCGACCGCGCGAGGTCACACTCAACGGTCGGCGCCTCCGCGTCCTGGACGTCATCGGCGTCAGGGACGAGAGCGCGGCGTTTCCGGTGGTGACCGGGCCGCGCACGCTCTTCGAGATCGAGACGGCGGACGCCCGCCTCCAACTGGCGTTCCGCCACCGATCTCGTCGCTGGACGATCGAGGGTGTCGAGGCACATCGCGCCGCCTAGACCCAGGCGGCCACTACATACCCGTCTCACGCATGCCGAGCCGAGACCAAGGCGTCGGCTGAGCAAGGCAGTGAGCGCACGTCAGTGCGTGATCGGCCTCGCGGAGGTCGACAACGCCGGTATCGGCTCGGCAGGTGCGAGACGGCGCCGGCTCGGTGCCAGGGCCGGCCAGACCTCACCGGTGCCTCCAGCCCGGCTGAGGTCGACATCGGCGCGAGGGAGTGCGCCGGTACCGCGCTCCCCCACGCCAAACCCCTGCGACGCTCGGTCGCCATAATCGGGGCCGTGCGAGCACCTTCCTTCCGCGACCTTACGCTCACCGAGTTTGCCGCGCGCCTCGCCGGGTCGGACCCGGTCCCTGGCGGCGGCAGTGCCTCGGCGGTCTCGGCCGCGCTTGCGGCGTCGCTCGTGGCGATGGTCGCGACGCTGTCGCTGGGGCGGCCCAAGTACGCGGACCACGCGGACCTGCATGCCTCGGCGCAACTCGCGGCCACTCGCCTCGCCGATGAGCTGTTCGCGCTCGCGGACGAGGATGCGGCCGCCTACGCGGCGTGCGCTTTCGCACTGAAGCTGCCGCGGGAGGCCTTCTCGGACAAGGAATTTCGCGACCGCCAGATCCGCGAGACGGCGCAGGTCGCGGCTGAGGTGCCGCTCCGGTCCGTCGAGCGCTGCCATGACGTGCTCCTGCTCGTCGAAGCGCTTGCGGGACGCTCCAACGTCAACGCGTCGTCCGACCTGCGCGTTGCCGCCCTACTCGCCGAGGCCGCAGGTCGCGGCGCGGCCGAGAACGTCCTCGTCAATCTGCCGCTGATCGGGACGACCGACTGGACGCAGGACGCCAAGGCGAGAGTTGCGGTGCTGCTCCAGGACCTGGTGTTCACCGCCGGCAAGGTGCACGACATCGTCGCGAGCGGCGAGCGTCGCGAGCCCCTCGCGAACCTGCCCGAGCTGTCCGCTTGAGCCCAACCGCCCCAGTTCCGACGAGCGCGGCGCGGCGACTCGAGGGAGCGCCGTTCGCCAGCGAGATTCGGGATCGGGTGGCGGCGGATGTCACAGAATATGTTGCGGCGCATGGCTATCCACCCGGACTCGCGGTCGTCGTTTGCGGGCGCAGCGCGCCATCGATGGTGTACCTCGAGCGCATCCTCAAAGCGTGCGCGCAGGTCGGGATAGAAGGGTCGCTCGTCGACGTCCCGGGTGACGACGCCACCGCGCAGGCCACCGCGCTCACGGCGGCGATCCTCCGCCTCAACGCGGACCCGCACGTCGCCGGGATCATCGTCCAGATGCCGCTACCCCAGGGCGTCGGGCTGCGCACCGTCGTCGACGCGATCGAGCCGCTGAAGGATATCGACGGCATCCACCCGCTCAATGCCGGCCTCCTGCGCCTCGGCTACGAGGGCTTCATCCCGGCCACCGCGCACGCGGCGCTTGAGATGATCCATCGCGCCGGCGTGACGCTCCGTGGTGCCGACGCGGTGGTCATCGGTCGATCGCCCGTCGTTGGAATGCCCCTCGCGTTCATGCTCACGAAGGAGGACGCGACGGTCACGGTCTGCCACTCGAAGACGCGCGATCTCGCAGCCAAGGTGCGAGCCGCCGACGTCGTCGTCGTGGCAGCCGGACGGCCTGGGCTCGTTACCGGCGCCATGCTCAAGCCCGGCGCGGTCGTCATCGACGTGGGGATCAACGTGGTCGATGGCCACATCGTGGGCGACGTCGATTTCACCTCGGCGGAGCTGGTCGCGTCGGCGATCACGCCGGTTCCCGGCGGCGTGGGACCGCTCACCAACGCGTTGCTGCTCAGTCATCTCATGCGCGCCGCACAGCGCCAGGACCAGGCAAAGGAGCGATTCGAGGCATGACCACCGGCCCCAGCGCCACCCCCGCCGGCACGATGCCGTCGGCGGCGAAGTCCGACCTCGATATCGCCCGCTCGGTAACGCCGCGCCCGATCCTGGACGTCGCCCGGGAGCTGTGGCTGCACGACGACGAGATCGAGCTGTACGGCTCGGTCAAGGCGAAGATCACGCTCGCCGGCATCGAGCGCCTGGAGGCCGAGCGGCCGCGCGGCAAGTACGTCCTCGTCACCGCGATCAGCCCGACGCCGCTCGGCGAGGGCAAGAGCACGACGACGGTCGGGCTCGCACAGGGCCTCAACCGGATCGGGCACAAGGCCGCGGTGTGCATTCGCCAGCCGAGCCTCGGGCCCGTGTTCGGGATCAAGGGCGGCGCCGCCGGC
>JBDSZH010000173.1:0-6893 GCA_039925225.1 Candidatus Limnocylindrales bacterium
CTCGGCGAGGCGCTCGACGAGCTCGAGAAGGACGACGTGATCCGCGAGGCCCTAGGGGACCATGTGTTCAGCCACTTCGTCGCCGCCAAGCGCGAGGAATGGGATGAGTACCGCACCCAGGTCTCCGACTGGGAGGTCGAGCGCTACCTCGAGCAGTTCTAGGCAACCATCTCGGCGGGCCAATCCCCCGCACCAACGAACGAAGCGGCCGGGTCTTTCCCGGCCGCTTCCGATTCAGGCCGGGCGCAGGCTCTGAACCACGGAGGCCACGTCCGATTCCTCGCACGACCCTATGCTTCGCCGACCTGTGACAACCCCAGCCCCAGCCCTCGATGCCCGCTTGCTGGCGCTCCTCGACGCGATCGACGAGCCGGTGTCGATCGCCACCGCCATCCGGGATCGCGACGACCGCATCCTCGACTTTCGGCTCGAGTTCGTGAACCAGGCGACCGCCGAATGGGCGGGCGTCCCACGCGAGTCGATGATCGGGCTCATCACGGGCGAGCTATTGCCGGAGTTCCGGTCCAGCGGCTTCTTCGACACCCTCCAGGAGGTCGTCGAGACCGGCGTGCCGTATTACGAGGCCGGCGCTCAGGTCGCCGACGCGGTGACGGGCGGCGAATGGGTGGGCGGCATCTACGACATGCGGGCGATCCGGCTGGGCGACGGCTACTTCAGCACGTGGCGCCGCCGCAGCGCGACGCCCAAGCCCGGCTGAGCCGGCCCGGCTGACGGCGCGGGGTGGCCCTCGACCGACCAACTGCGACCACCCCGCCGCCGGGCATCCATCCCGAGCGGACGCTGTGGCTACTCTCGATCGCCCACGCGGTCAACCACGCGCAGGCGGTGCTGCTGCCGCTGATCTTCCTCAAGATCATCGATGAGTTCGGCGTCGGGGTCCAGGAAGTCACGCTCGTCGCCGCGGCCGGGGCGATTGCGTCCGGGCTGATTCAGGCCAGCTATGCATTCGTGACTCGCCACGTGGAGCGGCGCCTGCTGCTCACCGCGGGCGGACTGCTATTCGGGCTCGGCTTCGCGGCACAGGCCCTGGCGACCTCGTTCGTGACCTTTGCCGCGACGAACGTCATTTCCCGCGTCGGCGGGTCGCCGCAGCACCCCGTAGGTAACGGACTCCTTTCCGAGCAATTCCCGCCGGAGCGGCGCGGATTCGCGATCAGCGCGCACATCTCCGGGGGCAACGTCGGCACGGTCATCGCCGCGCTTGCTGGCCCGCCGCTTCTCGCCGTCGCGGGCTGGCGCGGCGCCTCGATCGTCTTCGGCATTCCGGCGGCGCTCATCGCCCTGGCGATGTTCCGCTGGATTCGCGAGACGGGTGCGGACCGGCTGGCCGCGATCCAGCAGGGCACTGTGCGCGCGGCGGCGCGCCTCGTCTGGGCTGATCATCGGGTCCGTCGCACGTACGTCGCCTCGGTCTTCGGGGGCGGAGGGCGGGGTCTGGGCGTCGCGAACCTGTTCGCGCTGCTGTACGTGACCCACGTGCTGGACCTGCCGGAGTCGACGACCAACCTCATGTATGCCGGCCTGATCGTCCTCTCGGTCCCGATGCCGCTCGTCGCCGGCTGGCTGTCCGACAGGGTCGGTCGGCGGCCGATCATCCTCGGGGCTTACATCGGCGGCGCGATTGGCTTCCTCACGTTCATCACCGCCGGCTCCAGCCTGCTCGGCCTATGGATCGGGATTGCGATCATGGGTCTGTTCTCATTCGCGGAGAGCCCGCAGCTCCAGGCGCTCCTCGCCGACACGGTCCCTACCGGTGTCCGCGACGTTGCCTTCGCGCTGTATTTCACGCTGGCGTTCGGTGTGGGCTCACTGTGGACCGCGGTCTACGGTGCCGTGATCCAAGCTCTCGGTGAGCCCGCCGGCCTGCCAATCGTGTTCGGGCTCATGGCCACCTCGTACCTGGTCGCCGCGGTGATCATGTTCCCGGTCAAGGATCCACCTCGGCACGCCCTGGAGGCTGCCGGCGCGCGCGTGGACGTCATCGCGGACTGAGAATTCAGGAATCCTCCGTGCGACGAGAGCTGCTGCGGGTCAGCGCGAGCTGACGTGTATGTCGCCGCTGCGCGCGAAGTGGAGCCGCCGACCATCCCTGAGAAGGACGAGCGTGTCTCGTTGCCGCCCGAATTGACGGCTGCGCCGAGGTTGATCGCCACCGACCACGGATCGCCCGTGCTGGACCGCCGCCGTCGTGTTGATCGCCGATACGGCCGGGGCAACGTCCAGGACAAGGAACCGCCGCCGGCTGGTGCCGGCGGCGGTCTCGGACCCGGGGGCCCGTTCGGAATCTCAGGTTCCGAGCCATGGGCTGGCCGCGCTCGGAGCTCATGGCGATCAGCTGCTCAGAATGGACACGTGCCCGGATTGGGGATGTCCGTTCGGATCCCAGCGCCGACCGGGATCAGGTACGTGGCGTACAGGACCAGGTCGACGGTGCCTTCGTTGCGAGCGATGTGGACGTGACCACCCCCGCGGTCAACGAACGAGTCGCCCGTCGCGTAGGTCCCGGCGGAGCAGGTAGGATCGTCGGCGTCGTAGAACGTCATCGTCCCGGCCGCGATGGTCACGATCACCGGGCCGGGGTGGCTGTGCCAGCCGGTGTGCCCGCCGGGAACGATCTTGATGGTCTGGGTGACGACCTGGACGTCGTCCCGCGTCGAGAGCTTCAGGGCGGGCGTCTTGAGCTTGACCCCAGCCGGGAGGGTCCCCACCGAGAGGATCGTTCCGGCCGCGCCCGACCCGGGCGTCGCTGCGGCGATACCGATCGAGGCCATCGCGGCCACGAGTCCGAGGACCAGGGCGCGATGAACGGTATTTCGAAGCATGTCTTCTCCTTGAGATGTTCAGGGTTGAATCGGCTGTCGAAACCTGCACACGAAGTGGATGGTCCGGGGTGCAAAGGTTCCATTCTTGGTGTGGGCTAGGTTGCGGAACCACAGGCCAAGCCGGGCGCGTGCGGCCCCGGTTGACGGGTGCCTAGCGGTTGAGGCCCGCGGCGCGAGAGTTTTCGAGGAACTGGTAGACCGTGAACTCGCCGCCGACCCACGCGTCGGAGACTGCCTGGGGGAGGGCAAAGGCACAGACGTACCCGTCGCCGTTCCCGCCGTTGGCCGGGTCGTCGATGCTTGCAGGCACCTGGTAGGGCCCGATTGACTCGAGGTACGCAACCGAGATCCTGGCCGCCGACGACGGACACCCGTCTCCGACCGGTGTGGCAGAGACGGCGGAGGCTGCCGCCAAGATGAGCAACCCTGCGGCTGCCGTTGTCGTGATCGCGCGAAAACCGTGTCGCATGTCAGTGCTCCTTTTGGTGCATCGACGAGGACGCCTCGACGATCCGCAGCGGCTCGATGCCCGCTCGTTCCGCAACCAGTGCGGTGTCGCGGGCGGAAGCCGCCTCGAACACGAAGAAGCACAGCTCGTCGCCGGGAACGTGGATGGAGCCACCGAAGCTGACGTGCGTTCCCTCTCGCGTCAGTGCCTCGGCTGCAATACCCGCCCGCTGCTCCCGCGCCAGGCGCTCGCCGGCTGCGCCATTTGCGAGGAACGTTTCGACGAGGTAGCTCGGCATGGTCGCCACGCTAGGAGCGCGGGACCAACCGACGAAACGTCAGGATGTCGGAATATTGCCTGCTGGTCGCGCCGATTCCTGCTGCCACGACAGGCGCTGCCGGGCGAGCTCTGTGCGCGACCGGATACCCAACTTCGCGTACACGTGGGTCAGATGGCTTGCGACCGTGCGCTCGCCGAGGAACAGCGCGGCGGCGATCTCCCGGTTCGTACGGCCCTCGGCGACGAGATCCGCCACGCGCAATTCGGACGGGCTGAGGCCGCTGATTCGAGTTCGCCCACCGATCCGTCCGAGCTCATCGCGGACGGCCGTCGCCCAGCTGGTCGCACCAAGGGCTTCGAACCTCCTGACGGCATCCTCGAGGGCGACGCGGGCCGTTCTCTTCTGCCGGTTCCGGCGCCGCACCGAGCCGAGCAGAAGCAGGGCACGAGCAGCGCCAAACGGGTCCGCTGCGGCGTCTCCGAGCTCGACTGCCCGCTCGAGCGCGACCGCCGCAGCCGGTAGGTCACCGCGCGCTGCGTCGATCAGGCCGCGGCAGCGCGCGACATGGGCGAGCACGCGATCGCGATCCAGCAACGCCGCGCTGGCTTCCCAGCTGGCAACCAGGCGCTCGGCGCCCTCGAGCCTGCCCATCTGGAGCAGCGCCTCAACATAGTCCGCGCGCCAATAGCGGGCGTTTGGCTCGTTCTGGCCATGGACGGCCGCAGCCTGCTCGGCGCGCCCGAAGTGCTCCAACGCCGCCGCGGCATTGCCGGACCACAGCTCGCACATTCCGAGCATCGCGACAAAGTCTTCCGTGAATTCCATGCCCGGCCGGGCCAGCGCAAGGCGCGCGTGCTCGCGCACGTCCTCGAACGCCCCTCGATGCAGGGCGATCAGCGCGGGCAAGAAGTGACCGGACGGTGCGTCGTCCTGCAGAGGGTCGCGACTTTCCCTGACTTCTGCGGCCAGATCAGTCGCCCGAGCCCAGTCACCGCCCATCAGCTCCACGAAGCCGCGATACCACAGGAGCTCCGCCAGCACCCGCGCGTCGCGATCGCGCCACTCCTCGATCTGGCCCGCCAGCCATGCACGCGCCGGCTCGATGGTCCCGGACCAGGTCAGGACGTGAGCCAACGCGAGGGCGGCGTTGGCCAGCGCCGCGGGGTCATCGAGGGATGCTGCGAGCTGCCACGCCCCGTGAGCTCGCCGCGTCGCCCCCGGATCGGCCCTATCAAATTCCAGGAGTGCCAGCGTCGCGAGCGCGGTGGCGCGCAGCGAATTGTCGTGCTGTCGCTCCGCGAGTTCAAGAAGCGCGCGGCCATGCCCCTCGGCCATCGCAGGCCCGATGACGAATCGTCCGACCTCGGCGAGGCTCGCATGGATCGTCGCTTCGAGGTTTGGCACGCCGGCGGCGTCGCGAAGCGCGTCTTCAAGAAGCGGCACGGCGAGCCCGGGCGGCTCCAGCTCGGCAAGGACAACGAGCGCCTCCGCCCTTCTCGGGCCAGCTGCGACGTCGCGAAGGAGCTGGGTGGCAAGGGCGCGGGCTCGACCGCGGTCGCCGGCCTCCACCTGGCTCCGGGCGGCCGCGACGGACCGGCGACGTCGATCCTCGATCGCCCCAGGCGGCGTCAAACGCAGCGCATGCTCCCCGAGCTCCGCGGCTGCGATAGGCATGCCTCGACTGCGCGCCGCTTCGAGCGCGGACTCGAGTGCGCTGGCGACGCGCTCGCTCGGCGCGTTCGCGGCAAATGCGAGGTGACGGGCGCGCTGGACGACGTCGTCGGCGACCGTTGCCAGCCGGCGGTGCGCGGCAGAACGGTCCCCGGCGTCTGCGCCCTGGTAGAGCGCGGATGCGAGCAACGGGTGGGTGATCCGCACGGCGCCCCCATCCTGCTCGATCAGTCGCTCCGCAAGCGCCCCAGCGATGACCCCGGGTGCGACACCGAGCTTGCCGAGGAACCTCTCCGGTAGACGACCGTTCGCCGCGATCAGCAGCAGCGCTCGCCGCGTCGGAGTGTCCAACGCCCCCAGCCGCGTGTCGACGAGTCGCTCCAGGCTGGGTGGGACCACGAACGGCACGATCGCGGCCGACGGCCGGTTGGTCGATTGCGCCTGCGCAAGCTCGAGCGCGTGGAAAGGGTTGCCACCCGACTGTTCATGCAGTCGTAGCAGCATCAATCGCGACAGGCTGATCCCCAGCCGCCGCCGAAGCAGGAGCTGGATACCACCAACGCTCAAGGGACCTACCCGCAGCCGCTCGATGGCGGCCGCATCGGCCGCAGACTCGAGGCCAGGCGCCGGAGCGTCTGCGACCCTTCGGGAGAGCAGGAGCCGCACCGCCTGGCCCCGCAGGCGGCGCAGCGCGAACTGCAACGTTGCCGTCGATGACGGGTCAAGCCACTGATCGTCGTCTATCGCGACGAGGAGCAGGCCTGTCTCCGCCAGACTCGGGAGGAGGGTGAGGATCGCCATGCCCAGCGCACGAGGATCAATCGGATGGTCGGGCAGTTCCTGCAGAAGGAGCACGGATTCGAAGGCGCGACGTTGCGGGCCTGGGAGCGCAGCCAACTGTTGAGCGCCAACCTCTCCGAAGAGATCGCCGAGGACAACGTTGGGGAGCTGCGATTCGGTCTCTGCGGGGCGCGAGACGAGGACCCGGAACGAGCGCTCGCGAGCCGCGTCGATCCCCGCCTGCCAGATTGTCGACTTGCCGATTCCCGCCTCGCCCTCGAGCACCAGCGCCTGCAGGCGATCGGCCGGGCGGTCGAGGAAGGTCTCGATCGCCCGGAGCTCGTCGTCTCTCGCAATCGCTTCTATCAGCACGTTGGTCCCATGTTCGGGCCGGTCGCCGATCGTGTCCACCGCTGACGGCCGCGCACGGACCCTCTGCTATGATCCGCGGGCCCTGACAACGGGCGCCCAGTCGGGGCGTAGCGCAGCCTGGTAGCGCGCTTCGTTCGGGACGAAGAAGTCGTGGGTTCGAATCCCGCCGCCCCGACCATTCCTCAGCCGTCGCGGACCGCGCTCCGGTCGTTCAGTCCAGGGCGACCTCGCCGGATGCCAGCTGTCCGATCACCCATGCCGCGGCGCGCGCGAGCTCTTCCAACAGCACCGGGTCGATGTTCGCGTCCGTGTCGCACGCCAGGTGGAAGCACGCGTCGTTGGGCGTATCGGCGACCCCGCCGAAGCGGGAGGCCTGTCCCGCGGTCTTCAGCTCGTTGGCGCCGGAGAACAAGCCGCCAATCGGGATACCGGCCTGCTCGAAGCCCCATTGATCGCTCTGTGCGCCCACGGTCTGGAGCTCCCACGTCAGGCCGGCTGC
>JBDSZH010000174.1:0-6954 GCA_039925225.1 Candidatus Limnocylindrales bacterium
CGGCGCTGGACTATCTCAAGGGTCGCGGCTTCACGGACGAGACGATCTCCACGTTCCAGCTCGGCTGGGCGCCCGATGGCTGGGACACGATGAGCCGCAAGCTGGTCGAGAAGAAGGGCATCAAGCCGGACGAGCTGGTCGAGGCGGGGCTCGCGTCGCCCGCACGCTCGCCGCAGCGCGGCGTCGGCGTCATCGACAAGTTCCGCGGCCGCGTCCTGTTCCCGATCCGCGACCAGAACGGCGCGGCGACCGGCATGGGCGGCCGGATCCTCGGCGCAGAGGGCGAGGGCGGTCACGACACCGGCCCCAAGTACCTCAACACGCCGGGCACGCCGCTGTTCGACAAGAGCCGCTCGCTCTACCTCATCGACAAGGCCAAGGGCCCGTTGCGCAAGGGCGGACAGGCGGTCATCGTCGAGGGCTACACGGATGCGCTGATGGCGCACCAGGCCGGCTTCGATAACGTGGTCGCCTCGCTCGGGACCGCGCTCACGCCGGGCCAGGTCGCGCTGCTGACCCGGTACGCGAAGCGAATCGCGCTTGCCTACGACGTCGACGCCGCTGGCCAGAAGGCCGGTACGTTCGGCGTACAGGCGCTCCAGGGCCTCATCGGCCAGCTCGCAGCGACCGAAAGCGGTATCGAGCTGGACGAGGTCCGCGTCGTCCGGATGCCCGACGGAAAGGATCCCGACGAGGTCCTCCGCGACACGCCGGATCGCTGGCGCGAAGAGGTCCGTACGGCGCAGCCGATCGTCGAATACCTCGTGGACACCTACGCGAAGACCTACGACCTCAAGACCCCCGGCGGCAAGGCGCGCTTCGTGGATGCGCTCATGCCCACGATCCGAGCCGTACCCAATCCCGTGATGCGCGACGCGTACCTCCAGCTCGTCCATCGGGTGTCCGGCGTCGAGGAGCGCGTGCTGCTGGAGGTGCTCCGCGGCAATCGCCTCGGCGGCGCATCCGGGCTCGCCGGCACCTCGCACGGGCAGGGCGCCGGCTTCGGCGGTGGCTCCGATGGCGGCGCTGCTGCCCGCGAGGGCCGGTTCACCGCCGACGCGGTCATCACATCCGCGGATTCGCTGCCCGTGAGCGAGATTCTCCGCGGCGTGCTGCCGCAGGAGGCGGAGTTCCTGCGCCTGCTCCTGCTCGTGCCGGAGCTCCAGCTGCGAATCGTCGACGCTATTGGGCCGGATCAGCTTCCGAGCACCGTCGCCCGCGAGCTGTTCCGCGCCGTGGTGCTCGCCCGCGAGCCGAACGACGAGGGCGTGCACCCGCCGTTCAGCCTGACCGCGTTGATCCAGGCGCTGGATCCGGAAACCGCGTCGCTCGCGCAGGCCGTGATCGCGCGCCGCGATCCGAACCCTCGAACGCTGTCCGAGGCGGATCTCGCCTACGAGGTGGACCGCCTCACCATCGATCTCGAGGAGCGCTCGCTTGACGAGCGCGCCGATTACATCAGCTCCGCCCTGGCAGAAGCAGAGCAGGCTGCCGATCGCCCCGCGATCGACCAGCTCCTGCGCGAGAGTCAGGCCATGAACGACCAGCGCAAGTCATTGCACCTGCGCCGCAATCAGACCCATCTCCTCACATCAACCGCTCGGAGGTAGCACCACCATGCCAATCGATCCGCTCGACCAGCAGCTCGTCGAAGCCGTCCTGACCCGCCCGCGGCGAGGCAAGGCGGATCTCGAGGAAGCCAAGCTCGCGGGTCTCCGCCCATCCCGCGCCGCCCTCGACGACGTCGATGAGGACGAGGACGAGGACGAGGACGAGCCCGATGCTGCCAACGCGGCGGACGGCGACGACGACGACGCGACCGTCGAGGTCGTTGGTGAGGACGCGGAGGCCCGCGCCAAGCTGCCCGTAGACGCCCCGGCCAAGCTGGACGCGGAGGAGCTCGAAGAGCCTACCCCCGCCGAGTTGGAGGCCCTCTCGGCCGACATGATCGGCATCGACGACCCGGTCCGGATGTACCTGAAGGAGATCGGCAAGGTCGCCCTGCTGACCGCCGAGGAAGAGGTCGTCCTGGCCAAGGCGATCGAGCTCGGGGAGCAGCTCGTTGATGAGCCGTGGAAGGGGATCGTCTCACTCCATGAGTGGACCACCCACAACACGGAGACCAAGACCCGGACGCTCAAGCAGCAGCATCGGCTGCCGCTCGGCGACGAGGCGCATCGGCTCGTGCGTGACGCGGTTTCGCATCCCGAAGCCGAGCACCTGCTCGTCGCGCCGCCGGACTTCCATCTGACGCGCGCCGGCAAGGACGCCCAATCGGACGGCACCAAGGAGCTCCTCAAGGAGGGGCGCAAGCTCGTCCACGCCTACATCGAGGCGGTCGAGGCCGACGGCGCGAATGGCAAGTCGCTTGAGCGCGCGGCACCGTCGGCGTTCCTGACGCTGCTGGACTGGGCATACCTCGCGGTCCACAACGGTGATCTCGACTCGCGGGACAACGTTGGCCTTCGGGCGATCTACGACTGGACCCGCGACGGCGTCTCGTTCCCGGCGCTGGAGCTGCTCGTGATGAGCGAGCGGGAGGCGGACCTCTTTAAGCTCATGGGCCACGACCCGGAGGTCCCCAAGAACACCAAGCTCGCGCACCGCAAGGGCGAGCTGGTTCGCATTGGGCGCGACGCGCGCGAGCAGCTGACCTCAGCCAACCTCCGGCTGGTCGTGTCGATCGCGAAGAAGTACATCGGCCGCGGGATGTCATTCCTGGACCTCATCCAGGAGGGCAACATCGGCCTCATCCGTGCGGTCGAAAAGTTCGACTTCGAGAAGGGCTTCAAGTTCTCCACGTACGCCACGTGGTGGATCCGGCAGGCGATCACCCGCGCCATCGCCGACCAGGCGCGGACGATCCGCATCCCGGTCCACATGGTCGAGACGATCAACCGCCTGATCCGCGTCTCCCGCCAGCTCCTCCAGGAGCTCGGCCGCGAGCCGACGGTCGAGGAGATCGCCGAGGCGATGTCCAAGGGCCAGGAGGTCCAGGTCACTCCTGAGAAGGTCCGCGAGATCATCAAGGTCTCGCAGGAGCCGGTGTCGCTCGAGACCCCGATCGGCGAGGAGGAGGACTCCCACCTCGGCGACTTCATCGAGGATCGCGGCGCTCTGGCTCCCGCCGAAGCCGCCTCGCACCAGCTGCTCAAGGAGCAGGTGGAATCCGTGCTCGATTCGTTGACGGGTCGCGAGCGCCGCGTGCTCCAGCTGCGCTTCGGTCTCGAGGATGGGCGTGCCCGAACTCTCGAGGAAGTGGGCAAGGAGTTCAACGTGACGCGCGAGCGCATCCGCCAGATCGAGGCGAAGGCACTCCGCAAGCTCCGCCACCCGTCCCGGAGCCGCAAGCTCAAGGACTACCTGGAGTAACCCCTCGAGTCAGCCGCAAACCGCTCGAGAGCCCCGGCGTCGCCGGGGCTCTCCTGATTCCGCCACCGACATCCTGCCCCGCGCCGGACGCAGATGTCGCAACCGGGTAAATGCGAGGCGGGCGCGATCACGGTTCGATGGCGCGATCGTGCGGCAATGACAGATCCACGAGTCGTTCCAGGCTGTCGGCGAACGCGTCAGCCGTGGCGCCGGATATCGTGGCAGTCGAGCCGCCGAGCAGGTCCTCGACGTCCAGCCGAGTGGCGAACTCGGCCACCGAGTCGTGGCCGTCCGGCGCTGGATCCTTGAATCGCCGGCGAACGCGGACAACGTACGAGCGGTAGGCGTCGGAGCTCACGAGCGAAGGATCGATCGGCGGCGTTCCCGCGACGTTCCCGCCGGGCGCTCTACGGCTTGCGGCGCGGCGGATCCTCGATGAACCAGGCCTCGGAGGCGAGCGCTTGCTCGATCCGACCCGGCAGATGGGACAGGCCGGAGTGCTGCGCGATCAACCGGGCCACCCGAGATTCGTCGGACTCCAGGGCGGCATCACCGAGCAGTCGCGCAAGGAACGCGATGTGTGCATGGGCCATCGCCTGGTTGTGCTCGTTGCCGCCCAGGGCGCCAAGCATCTCCAGCTCGCGCCGCCGGAGCGTGATCGCCTCCGGATAGCGACCCCCGGCGTGCTCCACCTCGGCGGCGATCCAGACCGTCACGGCTTCGATGTATCGATCGCCGGTCATGGAGCACGAAACGAGCGCCGCATCGATCTCCCGCCTCGCGTCATCGAGCCGTCCGATCTGCCGGTACGCGCCGGCAAGGTGCATCTGGACCGTCGCCGCGAGCCGCGGGTCGCCGCTCTCGTGGGCGAGGCGCAGCGCCCGCTCGAAAACCGGAACCGCCCCATCGGGATCCAGTGCGTCCCGCATCGCCACGCCGAGCCGGTCGAGGGAGCGCGAGAGCAACGCTGGCGACGCGGCACCCTCCATGACCGCGACGACGGTGGTGAGCACGCGGTATGCCCCGGCCCAGTCTCCGCGGCGACCCATGATCCAGGCGCGGTCCGCCTCAATGCTCGCGCGCGCGATCGAGTCACTGATCGAGGGCAGGGCTTCGCCCAGGATCGCGTCTGCGTCGTCGAACCGGCCGTGCTGGTAGGGCATCCAGGCGAGCGCCTGCCAGGCACGCGCGCGCTCGGGGTCATCCCGGGCCTGCCCGACTGCCGCCCGGAACGCCAGTGATGCGCCGGGTTCATCGCGGAGGGCGTGCCGCGACCAGCCGAGCTGGAGCGACGCACCGGACGCGGGGTACGTCGCGCCGGTGTCTACCGGCAGGCGGGTCCAGTGCGCGAGGGCGCGCTGGAGCGTTGCGATCGCGGCGCCGTGGTCGAACAGTGCCGCCTGTCGCTCGCCCGCGACGAATCCGAAGCCAACTGCCAGCGGCAGCGCTTCGGCGCGACCGAGCTCCACTGCGTCAAGCGCGTGGGCCGCAATGCCCACGACGTCGCGGCCGATGGCTGCCGCGGCGCCGATCGCTCCGGGCGCGGCGGGATCGACGCCGCGGGCAAGCGCCTGGGCGACTCGCAGGTGAAGGTCGGCGCGCGCCCGCGGCCGCACCGACCCTCGCAGCGCGGATCGGAACAGCGGGTGCGCGAACGCGTAGGCGCCGGCGCGCTCGACGAGGAGGCCGGCGGCCAGCCCCGCATCCAGGGCATCCAGGACCTCCGCGGCGTGCGACGTGCGATCACCGCCCTCGACGGCGGCGACGAGCCGCTCGAGCGGAACCTGGTCGCCGACCTCCGCGGCGAGGGTCAGGATCCGGATCACGCCGGGCGGGAGGGCCTCGAGCCGGCGCTCCACCATGAGCCCCACGCCGGGCGGGACGGGCAGGGTCGCCTCCGTCGTCGCGAGACGCCACGCGCCCGTCCGCTCCACGATGGTGCCGTCGTCACGGGCGGCGCGCAGCAGCTCCAGCGCGAACAGCGGCGCGCCGCCGGACCGCTCGACGATCGCCGCGACGAGCCCGGGTTCCAGCCGCCCGCCAGCGAGCTCGCGCTCGAGGAGCTGCTCCAGCTCACGAGGCGCCACGGGGCCGAGGCGGGATACGCGCCCACCGGCGCGCTCCACGTCATCAAGGAGCGCAACCACGGCACGAGGCAAAGGGTCGGGCGCGTCGCGGACTGTGCCGACGAGCAGGATCGGCGAGTCGGCGAGGGCGACCAGCGCGCGATCGAGGAGCTCGATGGTGGGCCGGTCCAGCCACTGGATGTCGTCCATCGCGAGCACGGTTGGGCGCTCTCGCGAGAGTGCCGACAGCGCCTCGACGAGGGCCGCCAGGAGCGCGGCGTCCGTCGCGAACGTCACCGCGGGTCGGTCGGCAAACGACGGCGAGATCGCGAGAATGGCACTGCGCCCCGGTTCCGCGAGGTCCATCGGCAGATCGCCGGCGAGGGCGGTGGCGAGGCCCGTACCCAGCGCCGCAAAGGCGAGATCCGGCGACGATTCCAGGCCTCGCGCCTCCACGATCCGCCAGCCGCTGGAAGCAGCCGATCGTGCCAGCTCCCGGAGAACGCGCGTCTTGCCGATGCCGGCCGCGCCCCGGTAGATGACCACGCCCAGCCGGCCGGCCACGACCGCGTCGAGCGCCGCGTCCGCGCCCTCGAGCTCGCGTCGCCGCCCGATGATCGGCGCCTCGCCGGCCAGGAGCGGCGCCGCAACGGATCGCCCCTTCGCTGCCGCCTCGATGAGCGCGCCCAGCTCCGGGGACGGTTCCACGTTGTACGTCTCGGCGAGGGCGCGTGCGCAGGCGAGCAGCTGGCGCCGCGCGGCATGGAGCTGGCCGGCCGCCAGATGCAGCTCGATCGCGATTCGGTGGGCGGCCTCGTCGGCCGGCTCGAGGGCGATTGCCCCATCGACCAGGCGGAACGCGAGATCCGTGTGCCCGGCCGCGCTCGCGACGGCGGCACCGCGTTGGAGCGCCGCGAGGGTCTGCTGGCGGAGGCGCTCGCGGATCGGGACGAGCCACTCCTCGTACGGATCCTCCGGCAGGAGCTCCGCGCCGCCGAGGTCGGCGATGGTCTCGAGCGCCGTCCAATCCGGCGCGGCCACCGGCTCGGCGGCCAGCGCTGCGGTCGGCGCGGCGGCCAACTCGGCCGGTCGATCCGCAGTTCGATCCGCGGTTCGCGTGTCATCGAGCGCCGCACGGAGGCGATCGAGGTCCAGCTCGAGGCCGGCATCGTCGGCGATGCGCAGCGAATCGGCGCCCCCCCGGATCAGGGAGTCACCTTCTGACGCGTTGCTGTCCATTGCCCGCCGCGCGAAATGGATGGCCTTTCGTAGGTTCGCTCCGCTCCGCTCCGGGTCCGTCTCCGGCCAGAGCAGCTCCGCCGCTGCCTCGCGCCGGACCCGGTGGCCGGGTGTCGCGAGAAGCAGCTTGAGCAGGCGCATGCCGGACGGGCGCTCGAACGCCGATCGTTCGATCGTTCGACCGTCGACGGACAACTCGAACCGTCCCAGCAACCGCCCGCGAAGCACGGCGGTCATCGAGTCCTCAGCTTGGGGCCGGGATCCCGTGCTTCCAGCG
>JBDSZH010000175.1:0-15504 GCA_039925225.1 Candidatus Limnocylindrales bacterium
GTAGGTCTGTTCGGGCGCCGCCTCCCACTCCACGTCGATGAGCCTGCTGATCTCGCGCTCGTTAAGGACGGTCGGGCAGGAGCGGAGATGCACGGTGACACCCTTGCCGCGGGTGATGAATCCGGCAATCGGATCGCCCGGGATGGGGTGGCAGCAACGGGCGAAGCGAACGAGGAGGTCCCCCACCCCCTTGACGCGGACGCCGCCCGCGCGGGCCGGCGAGGGCGGCGGCGCGATCGTGGGGAGCGCAAGCTCCTTGTCATCGACGACGCCGAGCCGCATGACGACCGACTGCGGGCTCACCGCGCCGTACCCGATCGCCGCATAGAAGTCATCGATGCTGTCGTAGTTCAGCTGCCGCGCGACCTCCATCAGCTTGTCCTGGCCGATCGCCGCGCTCGAGGTGCGGGCGAGGCGCCGGCACTCCCGATCCAGGGACTCACGCCCGTGGACGATGTTCTCGTCGCGCTCCTGGCGCTTGAACCATTGCCGGATCTTCTCGCGCGCGTGCTGGGTCCGGACGACGTTCAGCCAGTCGCGTGACGGGCCATGCCCGGCGCGCGTCGTGACGACTTCGACGATGTCGCCGTTCGACAGCTTGGAATCCAGCGGGACGAGCCGGTTGTTGACCTTTGCGCCGATCGTCTTGTGGCCGACGTCGGTATGGATTCGATAGGCGAAGTCGAGCGGCGTCGCGCCGGCGGGCAGGTCCTTGATCTCGCCCTTCGGGGTGAAGACGAACACCTGGTCCTGGAAGATGTCGAGCTTGACGCCCTCCACGAACTCGGTCGCGTCGGAGACGTCGCGCTGCCAGTCCATGAGCTGACGCAGCCAGGCGAGCTTGGCATCGTACTCGCGCTCCGCCTTGGAGCCTTCCTTGTACCGCCAGTGCGCGGCGATTCCCACCTCCGAGACCTGGTGCATGGCGTGCGTCCGGATCTGGATCTCAAGCGGCTTGCCGTCCATCGCGATGACCGCGGTGTGGAGCGACTGGTACAGGTTGTTCTTGGGGACCGCGATGTAGTCGTCGAACTGGCCGGGGATCGGCCGCCACAGCGCGTGCACGATGCCGAGCGCCGCGTAGCACTCGCGGACGTCGTCGACGAGCAGCCGGATCGCATAGACGTCGTAGATCTCCGCGAACTCGGCGCTCTTGCGCTGCATCTTTCGCCAGATGCTGTAGATGTGCTTGGGGCGGCCCTGCATGTCGGCTTCGATGCCGGCTGTAGCCAACCGGGGCTTGAGCTCCCCGATCGCCCGGTCGATGAACGATTCGCGGCCCTTGCGCCGGGTGTCCAGCAGCTTTGCCAGCTCGCGGAAGCGCACGGGCTCGAGGACCTTGAAGGCGAGGTCCTCCAGCTCCCACTTGATCTGCCAGATCCCGAGCCGCTCGGCGAGCGGTGCGTAGATCTCCATGGTCTGGCGCGCGATGCGGAGCTGCTTCTCCGGCGGCAGCGGGGCGATCGTGCGCATGTTGTGGAGCCGGTCCGCGAGCTTGATGAGCACGACTCGGATGTCGTCCGCCATCGCCAGGAACATCTTCCGGATGTTCTCGGCCTGCTGCTGTTCGTGGCTGAGGGTGGAGAACTTGCTCAGCTTGGTAACGCCGTCGACGAGCAGCGCCACCTCGCTGCCGAAGCGCTCCTCGACGTCGGACAGGGCGTACTCGGTGTCCTCCGGTACGTCGTGGAGGAGCTCCGCCTGGACGGCGATGAGGTCGATGCCGAGACCGGCGAGGATCTGCGCAGCGGCGATCGGATGGGTGACGAACGGCTCGCCCGATGCGCGGCGCGTCTCGCCGTGGGCTTCGATTGCGAAGTCGATGGCGCGGCGGACGTCCGTGACGTCCGCGACCGGATCGTGCTTGAGGATCGACGCGATGAGCTGCTCGCCCATCGCCTGCGGCGAGGTCGCCTTCCGCGGTCGCGCGATCGACTTGGCCGCTCCGGGGGGTCGTGTCGTCTTCTTCGGAGCGGCGCCATTCGTCGAGTCGCCGTTCGGCGCGGCGTGCTTTAGCGCGGTCGTACCGTTTGGCTTCGCGGCGGCGTTCGGCGCGCGCTGCGACGCCTTCCGCGCCGGGTGCGCGGCCGGGAGTGTCTCGGCGGGCCGCTCGGCCCGCGTGCGCGGGGCCACCATCGTGCACAAAGTCTAGCAGTGGCCTGAGAGTGGCCACCGCCGACCGGCGACCAGCCGCTGGGCCCATCGCGCTTAGCGGGAGAGCAGCTCCTCGGCGGTTTCGCGGTCCGACCAGGGCTCGGGTCCGTTTGGGCCGACGTTCCAGGTTTCGTGGCCCTTGCCGGCCAGCAGGACGATGTCGCCGGGCTGAGCGCGGCGGAAGGCCATCGCGATCGCCTCGCGCCGGTCGGTGATGACGAGAAGGTCATCGCCGCGGTGCTTGCCGGCCGCTTCGGCACCTGCCGCGATTGCTTCGAAGATCGCGCCCGGGTCCTCGCTGCGCGAATCGTCCTCCGTGACGATCACGAGGGCGCTCCGTCGTGCAGCGGATGCGCCCATGAGCGGGCGCTTGCCCACGTCCCGCTCGCCCGATGCGCCGAACACGGTGATGACCCCGCGACCCTTCGCAGCGAGCGGTTGGAGCTCGCGCAACACGGCATCGAGTGACGCGGACGTGTGCGCGTAGTCGACCACGACCATGAATGGCTGGCCCCGGTCAATGCGCTCCATGCGGCCCGGAACGCCATCGACGGCCTCGAGAGCGGTCGAGACGGCATCGAGGTCGAGGCCCCAGCCGTGCGCCAGGCCGAGGACCGCCATCGCGTTGTGCGCGTTGAACGCACCGGGCAGGCGAAGATCGACCTGCCGCATCGCGCCGCCCACCTGGACCTTCAGGCGCGAGCGCGACACCTTCGACTTGAGGCTCAGCAGGCGAACGTCCGCCTCCAGACGCGTCCCGTACGTCACGGGCAACGCCTTCGCGCCACGCGTCGCATCGACGAATGCGTTCGCGTGGGGATCGTCCGCGTTGATCACGCCGATCCCCGGCCGGCCGCCTTTCTCGTGCTGCGGCAGTCGCTCGAACAGGCTGAGCTTGGCCCACTTGTACGCATCGAATGTCCCGTGGAAGTCCAGGTGCTCGTGCGAGAGGTTCGTGAAGATCGCAGCGTCGTAGTCGACGCTCGCCACGCGATCTGCGGCGAGGCCGTGCGAGCTCGTCTCGATGACCACCGCCTGCTCCCCAGCATCGACCATCTCGCGCAGGATCCGCTGGAGATCAAGTGCGCCGGGCGTGGTGTTGGGCTCCTCGTTGCGGATCAGCGAGCCGCCCACGCGAATTCCGACCGTGCCGATCAGCCCCGTCGCGAATCCCGCTCCCGCGAGACCCGCCGCCGCCAGGAACGATGTCGTGGTCTTGCCGTTCGTTCCGGTCACGCCGACGGTCACAAGCTCGTGGCTCGGGTCGTCGTGCCACCAAGCCGCCGCGGAAGCGAGACTCGCGGCTCCCCGATCGACGACGAGCTGGGGCACCGCGACGTCGCCGGCGGACTCCTCGACAACAACTGCCGCCGCGCCCCGCTCGATCGCCTGCACAACGAACTCGTGGCCATCCGTCCGCAACCCACGGACCGCGACAAAGAGGTTCCCTGGCTCAACACGTCGCGAGTCATCGGCAATGCCGGTGAGCTCGACGCCAGCCCGGTCGACAGAACCCGCGACGGTCGCCAGCCGACTCTCGTCCCGGAGGCGCTCGACCAGCGCGCTCAAGGGCCGAGCGGCTCCGGCGGTGCCCGAAGTCATGTCGCGGTGCTCGACGTCATCTCGCCGTCCCGATGTCATCTCGCGGTCCCCGGGTCCCCGAATCTATGCCATTCGATGCATAGCTCGACGTCCCAGGGCCGCCGCCGGGCCGGGTTATGCAGCGAATGGCATAGGTTTTGGCGCATCTGACATTAGTCGCGGAGGTCGGCGAGTGCATCGTGGTCGGCGAGAGCATGGTGGACGGCCAGGGCCTTCTCACGCGGCCTCCGAGGGCGCCGCGCCGCCGGACCCGCCGCCGGATCCGCCGCCGGACCCGCCGCGGCCAATCCGGCGCAAGCGGCCGATCGTCGCCCGCGCCGCGACCGCGGCCTCGAACACGCGCGCACCCAGCGAATCCACGACGAGATCCCAGGAGCCCACGTACTGGACCTCCCGGCCGCCCCAGCCGGCCTTGAAGTAGGTAATGCCCTCGTTCGGCAGGCCCCACAGGTCGTAGACCTCGTAGCCCGCGGCCTTCGCGCGCTGCAACGCCTCCCAATTGACGAGATATTTCGTATTCCGCCTGCGGCCCTCCTCGGTCGTCCCGCCATACAGCGCGACGATCCGCGGTCCCCAACCGACCAGGAACGTGCCCGAGGTCACATGGCCCCCCGGCGTCTCCGCCAGCAGCAGCATCGCATGCCCGGCGGGCGCGTAGGCGTCCCAGAGATCGCGAAAGAACCCGACCGATCGGAACGGGAGCGCGACCCGGTCCATCGTCCCGGCGAGCGTCTGGTGGAAGTCCGGAAGCCGATCCGGACCCGCCGAGATGACCGTCGAGCCATCGTCCTGCGCTTTGTGGAGCGACTGCCGAGTCTTCTTGCGAAGGTCGGCGAGCAACTCGTCCTCGGCCCGGGTCAGGTCGATGATGCGCGTGGCGTGTGGCTGGATCTCCGGCGCCGCCGTCCACCCAAGGTCGCGCAACGTGCTCGCGACGGACCCGTCCGGATCCTCCAGCTCGGGGTCCATGCGCAGGTGCGCGATGCCGAGACCGCTCGCGGCACTCCGCACGGCGTCCGTGAACGAGCCCAGCGCCGCCGCATCCATGGCGGCCGCCCCGATCGGGCCGCGCGCGGCGTAGCCAAAGCCTTTCGGAAGCGGCCGCGGGTGCCGCACCAGGACTTGCGCGCCCACCGGACCGCCGGGTGCATCGACCACGATCCGCGCGGAGCGCCAGCCATTCGGGCGCTTCACGGCAGCCCACGGCGTCGCCTGGAGGAAGCTGGGGGCGGACGACTCGGCGACGAACTTGTTCCAGGCCTGGTCATCGGTGCGCAGGGTTGCCGCATCGGCGGCGCGAGCGGTGGTCGTCATCGTGGTCGAATCCTGCGCGAAACGGCGGCCAGCACGCGCCCGAGCGCATAGCGCCACGGCCGCGCGACCCACTCGTGGTTGCCCGCCTGCTCCACCCATTCGCCCCCGAAGGCCTCCTTGAACGCGAACAGGCCGTGCATCTCCTCACCCTTCACCGGTTTGCGCCGAGCGGCCGGCGTGTCGACGCCGCCGAGGTCCATCTCCCTGCGGCCCTCGCGAAGCGCGATCTGCATCCCCCGCCAGATCAGCAGGCGAACCGCACCGGGAAACTCGTCGCGCAGCTCGAAGACGTCCGCCGCGTAGCCGTAGGTGAGCCGCTCGCCATGTCGATGGAAGAGCGCGCCGGCGAGCATCCGATCGTCGGGCGCCCGGACCTCGAGATAGATCGCAAGGCCAGCGGCGATCGCATGCATCGACCAGTCGAGGAAGGTGTCGACGTTGTAGAGCAGGCCCCGGAATCCACGTCGGTCGGCGGTGATTCCGAGCGCCGCGTAGAAGCGCCGCAGCGCCGGCTCGAGGACCGTGGGGTTGAGGGCGTCCGCGGCCGGAACCTCGAAGCCCGCGCCGGGCTCAACAGCCGCCCGCGCGTCGAAGCGAACGACCTTCACGTCCTGCTTCTCCGCGCGCCGGATCAGATTGCGCGACGTCTGGCCGATGAGCCCAAACTGCGCCTCCTCGTCGCTGCCGAGCGGGACCCCGACCCGATGCCGAGCGACCTGGATTTCCTCGATCTGCCGGAATCCACGCGTGACGAGCAGCGCTGGATAGCCCGTCTCGGCAAGAATCTCGGCGTCCGCGGAGACGACATCGATGCCCTGGGCGGCGAGGTAGTCCGCGATGGTCCGAAGTCGATCCGCCGTCGTCTCGACCGGTTCGCCGGCGGCGACCGGCCCGCGCGGGAGATACGCGCCGCCACCGCCGACCCACGGCCACGGTCGCGAGATGGCGAGCGCACGGAAGCCGTCATCGAGGACGAGAAAGTGCGGGCGCCAGCCGTGGCGGCTCCGATACTCGCCGTACGCCCGCGACTGGAAGACGTCGCCGCCGGGGACGTCGACGGTCCGCGCATCCCAGTCGGCGAGCTCGTCGAGGGTCGCGTCGTGGATCGTCCAGCTCATTGGCGGCACGGTAGTCCTCAGCCCCTCGTCCGGCGTTGCACGACGTCGCGCAGGATTGCCGACATCGATCGCAGCTCGGGAATTCGCAGCGCGAATGCCAGCCCGACGTAGACGGCAGCGCCGAGCAGCCCTGCGACCGCCGACCCCAGCAGGAACGACACCTTGTCCCCTGGTGTCTGTCCGATGAGCGCCTCGAGCGTGAAGAGCGCAACGAACCCGGCCGCGACGGCCGCGAGGAGCGAGCGCGCGCCGACCCACAGGATGCCGTTGACGTCGAGCTCGGGCTCACGCCGCCGCAGCACGATCAGCAGCACGCCTGCCTCGATCCAGGCGGCGATGGCGATCGCCAAACCCAGCGCCGGCAGCCCGTACTGCCCGACGAGCGCGAAGCCAAGCGTCGTGTTCACGACGACCGCGAGGATTGCGGCCATGACCGGCGTTCGCGTGTCCTGTCGCGCGTAGAAGGCGCGGGCGAAGACGCCGATCACGGCGTGGCCGGTCAGCCCGAGAAGGAGTGGCAGGAGCGTCCCGGCCGTGATCGCGACCGCCGCTTCGTCGAACTGGCCGTACCCGAGCAACAGATCCACGGCGGGAACCCTGAGTGCGATGCCGATCGCCGCAATCGGCAGCATCACGAACAGCAGGATCCGCACCGAGCGAGCCACGAGCTCCAGGTAGCTGCCGGTGCGCCCGACGGCGAGCTCGCGCGACATCGATGGGAAGATCACGATCCCGAGGGGGATGCCGATCACGCCCATCGGGATCTGGTACAGCGCGAACGCGATTGTGAACGCGGTCACGGCGCCAAGGCCCACGCCGGTCGCGAGCGAGGTCATCACGACCATCGTGATCTGGCTCGCGCTCAGGCCGAGCACGCGCGGCCCCAAGAGCTTCAGGAGGTTGCGCGCCTGGTCGTCCGAGAAGTCGATACGCGGTGCATAGCGGAAGCCGACGGTTCGGAGCGCGGGAATCTGGACAACCAGCAGGCCGAATGAGCCGGCGACGACGCCCAGCGCGAGCCCGGTGACGCCAAAGCTGTCGCTCAGCAGGACCGCCGCGGCGATGATCGCGAGGTTGTACACGATGGGCGCGACAGCGGACGCGGCGAAGCGCCGCTCCGAGTTGAGGGTCGCCGTGACGATCGCGCCGAGCGCGAGCAGGATCGGCGAGGCGAGCATGATCCTCGTCAGCTCGATGGTCTGATCGAGGATTGCGCCGCTGAAGCCCGGCGTGATCGCCGCCACGAGCTGGGGCGCCCAGATGAATGCGATCGCGGCGAAGACGAGCAGGCCGGCGAGCATCAGGTTGATGAGCGTCGAAACGACCCGCCAGGCCCGTGACCGCTCGTCGTTCGCGACAAGCCCGCTCACGATCGGCACGACGGCCGATGCCACCGCACCCGCGGCCACGAGCTGGAAGATCAGGTCAGGGATCCGGAATGCCGCGAAGAACGCATCGAGGTCCTCGCCGGCGCCAAAGGTGGTGCCGATGACGACGACGCGCACGTAGCCGAGCACACGGGCGACGAGATAGGCGCCCGACACGACGAGACCGGCCTTCGCAAGTGCGACCGCCGAGCTCCGCGGCGGTGAATACGCGGCCTCGGGTCCGGCCGGTTCCTCGAAAGCGTCCTCCGTCATGCCGTGGGTTCCGCCGTCGCACTGGGGCGGGCGGCTCGGGCGCGCGGATGGGAGTCGACGTATGCGGAACGGAGGCGAGCGGCCGACACGTGGGTATAGATCTGCGTCGTCGCCAGACTCTCGTGCCCGAGCAGCTCCTGGACCACGCGCAGGTCCGCGCCGCCGTCGAGGAGGTGCGTCGCAAACGAGTGCCGCAGCGTGTGCGGCGACACCCCGATTGGCAGGCCCGCGAGCCGGCACAGCCGGTCAATGCGGTAGCGGAGGCCGCGCACGCCGAGCGCGCCGCCGTCGTGGTTCAGGAAGATCGTGTCGGGCTCCGGGCCGGGTTCGTGGCGACGAACGGCCAGCGCAGGCCGGGCGTCGTCGAGGTACGCCTCCAACGCGACGATCGCGGGTCGCCCGAGCAGTCCGATCCGCTCCTTCCGGCCCTTGCCGAGCACGCGAATCTCGCCACGTCGCAGGTCCAGGTTGCCGAGCTCCGCGGAGGCGAGCTCGCTGATCCGCAGACCGGCCGCGTACGCGACCTCGATCAGCGCCCGATCCCGGATCGCGATCTCGGCGGCAACGGGCGACGGACTGCGCCGACGCGCGTGTGGGGACGGGCGCGCACCGGCTCGTCCACCGACTCCAGCACCCGCCGCGGCACCGGGTGCGGGTCGGGCGGCGGCGTCGTCCGCGTCTATGGCGGCGAGCAACAGCTCGATCTGGTCCACCTCGAGCACGCGGGGCAGGCGCCGCGGCAGGCGCGGCGTCGCGATCGAGCCCCACGGGTCGCCCGCCGCGAGCCCCGCGCGCGCCGCAAACCGGTGGAACGAGCGGATCGCGGCGAGCCGCTGGCTCACCGAGGTGCGCGCCCCGGAGCCCACGAGCCTCGCGAGGTAGCCGCGGAGGTCCCCGCGCGCCGGCGTTCGCCAGTCGGCGCCGCGCCCTTCAAGCCACTCCAGGTACGCGCCGACCGAGGTCGCGTAAGAGCGAAGCGTGTGCTCGGAGGCGTCGCGTGCTCGGAGGCTCAGGAGAAACCGGTCCAGCGGGGTTTCCACGTGCGGAGGCTACCCCGCGCGCCGTTGCAGGATCAGGTCCGCGCGGGCGTCTTCGGGGTTCGGCCGCCTCGCCGCGGTCCGCGCGGCCCGCTCGACGGCCGGCCGCCACCTCGCGGACCACCGGGCCGCCCGCCGGGTCGGCGTGCAGGCGCGAGGGCAGCGGGGTCGGGCGGCCCACCCGGGAGCCGCAGGCCAACCGGCGAGTCGTCCTCGGGCACCTCGATCGCCGCCCCGCACTTCAGACACAGGTATGCCTCGCCGCGCTTCGCGACGGGGCCGTCGTCCGCGTCGTGGAGCGCCCCGATCGGCTCGTGATTCGTTGTGTAGTCGCACTTCGGGTAGTTGGAGCACCCCCAGAAGACGTTGCCGGTGCGCCGCGCGCGACGCGCCGTGAGCTTGCCGTCCGCGTTCTTGGGGCAGACCACATCGAATGGGAGCGGCGGCGGGGGCTCCGGGCCTTCGCGCTTGATATAGCCGCAGTCCGGATAGCGATCGCAGCCCACGAACGGCCCGAACCGACCGCGCTTGCCGACCAGCGTTCCCGTGCCGCACTCCGGGCAGGTCTCGCCTTCCCCGGCCTGGGGCGGCTGCTCGTCGCCGGGCAGGGGCCGAGATTCCTTGTGCTCCGGGTACAGCGAACACGCCAGGAACCGGCCGTTCCGGCCGAGCCGGATCACCATCGGGTGGCCCAGCGAGCAGACCTCGTCGGTCGCCTCGGTCGTGAAGTCGGCGCGCTTGAGCTCCTTCCGCTTCTCGTCGACGCGGATCCGGAGCGGCTCGTAGAACGCCTCGAGGAGCGGCACCCACGCCTTCGTGCCGTTCGCGACCTCGTCGAGATCCTCCTCCATCCGCGCGGTGAACTCAAGGTCCACGTAGTCGGCGAAGTGCTCCACGAGCAGGTCGATCACGATGCCCGCCACCTCCTCGGGATGGAGGCGCCGTTCCTCGATGCGGACATAGCCGCGATCCACGATCGTCGAGATCGTCGCGGCATACGTCGACGGGCGGCCTATCCCGTGCTCCTCTAGTGCCTTGATCAGCGACGCCTCGGAAAAGCGCGGCGGCGGCTCCGTGAAGTGCTGCGTCGTGGTGATGTCGGAGACCGTCGTCTCATCGCCCTCCGCGAGCGCCGGGAGCCGGCCCGAGGTGTCCTCGTCGTCGGCGGCCTCTGCGCCGTCGCGGCTGTCGCGCCCTTCGTCGCGGCCCTCCGTATAGACGCGGGAGAAGCCATCGAACAGGGTCCGCGTGGCGGACGCGCGGAGCTCGTACGGGGCGGCCGTCAGCTCCGCGGTCGTCGTCTCGAGCTCCTTGGCCTCCATCTGGCTGGCCAGCGCGCGCTGCCAGATGAGCCGGTACAGGCGCAGCTCGTCGGACTTGAGGAACTTGGCGAGCGAGTCCGGATCGCGCCGGAAGGAGGTGGGACGGATGGACTCGTGGGCTTCCTGGGCGCCCTTTGACTTGGTCTTGTAGACCCGGCCCGTGGGCATCGTGTACGGCTCGCCAAAGCGCTCACGGATCACGTCGCGGGCCTCGCCCATAGCGTCGCCGGCCATCGCCACGGAATCGGTACGCATGTAGGTGATGAGGCCCACGTGCCCATCGGGCGTCTCCGTGCCCTCGTACAGACGCTGCGCGATCGACATCGTCCGCTTGGGGCTGAAGCTGAGCTTGCGACTCGCCTCCTGCTGAAGGGTCGATGTCGTGAACGGCGGCGCGGGGCTCCGCTTCTGGGTCTTCGTCCCGATCGAGGTCACCCGCGGGCGCAGTCCGCGCAGCGTCTCGGCGTGGTGCTCTGCCGTCGTGCCGTCACCGACCTCGATGGCCTTGCCATCGATCTTGACCAGCTCCGCCTCGAACGTCGCGCCTGCCTTCGTGGCGAGCAGCGCGCGGAGTGTCCAGTACTCCCGCGCGACGAAGGCATCGATCTCGCGCTCCCGCTCCACCACCAGGCGGACGGCCACGGACTGCACGCGCCCGGCCGAGAGGCCGCCGCGGACCTTGCGCGAGAGCAGCGGGCTGAGCGTGTAGCCGACGAGCCGGTCCACGATCCTGCGCGCCTGCTGGGCGTCCACGAGGTTCGTATCGATGTCCCGCGGATGCGCGAATGCCTCGCGGATCGCGCTCTGCGTGATCTCCGAGAACGTCACGCGCTTCGTCTTGGAGGCGGGCACGTGGGCGGCCTCGGCGACGTGCCACGCAATTGCCTCGCCTTCGCGATCCAGGTCCGTGGCGAGGTAGACCGTGTCTGCGCTCTTCGCGGCCTTCTCGATATCCGCAACCTGCTTGCGCCGGTCCTCGCTGATCACGTACTCCGGAGTGAAGCCGTGCTCAACGTCCACGCCGAACTTGCCCTTGCCCGGGTTATCCGGCAGGTCGCGGACGTGCCCGTACGAGGCAAGGACACGGTAATCGGGGCCGAGATAGCGCTCGATCGTCCGTGCCTTGGCGGGGCTCTCGACGATCACGAGGTGCTTCGGCATCGCGGCGGAGTATACGCACGGGTGCCTTATTTCCCGATCACCGGCGAATTAGCGGCGTCAGGCCTCGCGCACGCGCCGCAGGAAGTCCTCGTCGATCTCGAGGTCCTCGGGCTCCGCCGCCGCGTCACTGACCATGGCCGTCAGCTGCTGGCCGTCCTCGCCCATGCGGAGGACCTCGACGAATCGAATCGCGGACATGGGGAACACGAAGGTGGAACTCGCGAAGTCGATGAAGACCGGCTTCTTGCCATCGATCGTGCGCGGGTTCGTGCACACGATCGCGATGTCCTGCGGCGAAGGTTCCTCGAGCAGGTCGACTACGAGCGGCTGGTCGTTCGTCAGGTGGAGGATGGCCCGGTTCACGGCCGGACCATAGCAGTCACGGGAGGCCGGCGGCCCCGGCGTTGGTCCTGTGGAGCGGTCAGGCGGCGACGGGATCGGTGGTCGCGAGCGGGCCTGCGGGCTCATATCGCCCGTGCGCTGCATGCACAAGCCCGAGGGCCTCCAGGCGGGTCACCGCGCCCAGGACGGCGCCCACGCTCAGGCGTGTGACGGCGACCAGCTCGTCCACCGTGACTGCGCCATGGACCAGCGCCTCTGCGACGGCGAGCTCGGCAGCGCTGCGGCCCGACAGCATCGCCGCGGCCGAAGGCGGCTTGACGCGCGAGGTGATGTCGACCCCCCTCGACTCCCGGGCAATTGCCACCCTGGGCAGCCCAGCGGCGCCCGAGAGGCTGAGATCGTCCAGGAGTTGGGGGATGCCGGAGACGATCCTTGCGAGGTCCGGCCAGTCGCGCAGGAACCCGTTGCAGCCGGCGGCAGTCGGCTCGTCGATGGAGCCGGGCACGATGAAGCACTCACGTCCCTGCTCGAGGGCCCATGACGCGGTCACGAGCGCACCGCTGCGCGCGCCTGCCTCGACGACGATCACCGCGTCGGACGATCCGCTGATCAGGCGGTTGCGCTGCGGGAATGTGCCCTTCGACGGCTCGACCGATGGTGCGTACTCCGAAACCACGGCCCCACCCGCATCAACGATCGCGTCGGCCAGCCTGTCATGCGCCTTCGGAAACAGGCGCGCGTGCCCGCCGCCGATGTAGGCGACCGTCGCCCCGCCCTCGCTGACTACCGCGGCGTGCGCCGCGCCGTCGATGCCGGTGGCCAGCCCGGACACGACGGTTGCGCCGGCGCGGACCAGGGCCGCAGCAATGCGGCTCGCGACCCGTCTTCCACCCGGCGACGGACGGCGGGTCCCCACCACCGCAATCACGTGCTCGCTCGCCAGCGGGACGAGGCTGCCACGCACAAACAGCGCCGGCGGCGGCACCTCGATGGCCAGGAGGCGGCGTGGATAGACCGTATCGGCCGGGGTGATGACCGCAAGCTCGCACTGTTTGATTTCGCGAAGAATGGAGGGAGCGCTGTCCAGGACCTCGACGATCGCCTTCGCAACGGCAGCGGGCATCGGATGCCCGAGTCCGTCAGGCGCGCGACTGGCCTGGATGAGGCGCTGGATCGCGCCGGGACGGCCGGCGTGATCGAGGATCGCCGAGGGCGAACCGAGCCCTTCGACAAGTCTGCCGAGCGTCATCGGGCCGAGGCCGGTCACCGACAGCAGCACGGCAAGCGCCTCGCGATCCCACTCCGGCGTTCCGGGTGATACGGGGGCCGCTTGCCTGCCGGTGCCACCACCGCCCGGTCCGTCAGGCCCGCTCGAACCCACGCCCAGCACCTCAGACCGCCAGGGCCACGGGCGGGCGGCTCGAGGGCGGGCGCCAGCGCGCAGCCTCCTCGAGATGCTCGATCTCGACCGCCTCGGCGCCGGCCAGATCCGCGACGGTCCGTGCGACGCGAAGGAGCCGTTCCGTGCCGCGTCCGGAGAGGTGCTCGGAATCGGCGAGGTCCGCTAGACGGCGGCTCGTGATCGGCTGGAGTCGCGCGATCGTACGCAGCGCCCGTCCGCCAACCCGGGAGTTCAGCCGCCCGCCGAGTCGCGCCAGCTGCACAGCGCGCGCTTCCGCGATGCGCGCGGCGACGGCCGAGGACCCTTCCAGGTCGGGACCGCTGACCATTGCGGCGGCCTTCATGCGGACGAGCGTCACCCAGATGTCGATCCGGTCCCGGAGTGGCCCGGAGATCCGGCCGACGTATCGCTCTGGCACGCCGTGGGCGCAACTGCAGCGGTCGCCCTCGCCCGCATGGCCGCACGGACATGGGTTGGTCGCGGCGACGAGCTGGAACCGCGCGGGCAACGTGGCGGACCCGGTCGCCCGGGCGATCGAGATTCGTCCATCCTCCAGCGGCTGGCGGAGCGCCTCGAGGACGTCGCGCGAGAACTCCGTGAGCTCATCGAGAAACAAGACGCCGTTATCCGCCCGGGTGACCTCGCCCGGCACCGGCCCACGACCGCCGCCGACGATCGCTGCATAGGAGCTGGTGTGGTGCGGCGCGCGGAACGGCGGCGTGCGAACGAGCTCGTGGAGCGGGCCCTCGCCCGAAACCGAGGCGACGATCGTCGCGGCCAGCGCCTGCTCGTCCGAGAGTGGTGGCAGGAGTGCCGGAATCGTCCGGGCGAGCATCGTCTTGCCCGTCCCGGGCGGCCCGATCATGAGGAATCCATGCCCGCCCGCGAGCGCCACCTCCAACGCGCGTCTGGCCTCCAGCTGGCCTCGGACGTCGGCGAGGTCCGGCACCGATGTCGCCTCGGCGAGCACCGGAGTCATGGTCGCCATGGAGCTTGCCCCACCGGTCGCGAGCTCCACGCGTGCCGGTGGTGTGGGACCCACCCGCCGACGCGAGCGCAACGCGTCTACCGCCTCCGACACCGTCGCCGCGGGGACAATCTCCAGGCCGCCGACGAGCCGAGCCTCATACGCGCCCTCGGCGGGGACGATTACCCGGCGCAGGCCGCGGCGCGCGAGCGCCGCGACCATCGGCAGGAGCCCCGGCACGGGCCGAATCTCGCCTCCAAGCGAGACCTCCCCGATCAGCGCGGCACGTCCCGCGCGCGCAGTGAACTGCTCCGATCCGATGAGGATCCCGATCGCGATGGCGAGGTCCGCCGCAGACCCCGTCTTGGGCACGTCGGCGGGCGCCAGATTGACCGTGATGCGGCGCGGCGGATGGACGAATCCGGCGTTCCGAAGCGCTCCCCGAACCCGCTCCCGCGCCTCGCGGATGGAGGCATCACCAAGCCCCACGATCGTGAATCCGGGCAGCCCGGGCGCCACGTCCACCTCCACGCGGATAACCCGCCCATCGAGGGCAACGAGCGTGGCAGACAGGACGGTCGCGAGCACTTCGCCACCCTAGTGACGAGCGCTTATCGGCCGCTTATGGCGCCCCAGCCGGAGCCCCCGCTAGCGGTTCGAGCTGTCGCCGGCCAGGTCGCGATGACCGACTGGATCGTGCTCGGGCTCTCGGTCTCCAATCGGAGGTCGTAAATGTACGGGGTCGCCGTACCGCCTCCCTCACATCCCGGGCCGGCGTCCATCGCCGTGTACCAGAGCTGATCGTTGTTCAGGAAGGCGGGCAGGCCCCGCCGGCCCGTGCCAAGCCGCACCGGATCGGTGCCGTTGGCGAGGTCAACGAGGTACACGTCAGACAGGCCAGCCGCATCGAGCACGGCATACGCGAGGTAGGTGCCGTCCGGCGAGATGGTCGGGAAGGACCACCTCACGCCGGGAAGAAACCTGGTCGCCCCGGCATCCGCCGTCCACTGCCAGACGTCCCCACCGATGCGGTAGTAGAGCGTGTCCAGGGTCGGTGACCAGACGGCCATCGCCGGACCCTCCCCGGAGGGCCAGCCGTTCTCGGACGCAATGAGCGAGTAGCGCACCTCCTCGCCATCGAGGACCACGAGGCTGGCGTCTGACGAGAGCGGCCGGTTGAGGGCGTACAAGAGCGATCCGGAGGCTGTGTAGGCGCCGAGGTTCGAATCATCCGCGTCCCCGCAGCGGCCCTCGTTGTTGTTTGGCAATTGGACGGCCACGGCCTTGTCGGCGGCGGCGGTCGCGAGGTGAATCGTGTCGGACACGGACCCACCAGGGCCGCGATCCATCCAGGCGACGCGATCCAGCGCTGGCGCGATGGCGATCAGGTCGGACGGACCCGACGTGTCAGGTCCGGGTGGCAGCTGGAGCCAGTGATAGCGGAC
>JBDSZH010000176.1:0-7187 GCA_039925225.1 Candidatus Limnocylindrales bacterium
AACCGGATCGCCAACCCGATGGGCGCGACCAGCGCCATCGCCGCGACGACGTAGCCGACGCCGTTGAGCGTGAACAGCAGGCTCCCGAGCGTCAGGTGGATCCAGCCGGTCGCGAGCGTGAGCCCGATGATCGCCGCGCGCAGGATCAGGCCTGCCCCGGCCGTGGGCCGCAACGTGGTCATCGATCCGTCTCCTTTGTCTCTATAGTTGCTTGACATGGATACTATATTCACAATATGAAACCTCTTGTCAATAGGGAAAGCCGGTCGTACCGGAGCCAGCTCCGCGAGGAGCAGGCCGACGCCACCCGGGATCGCATCCTCGAGGCGACCCTTCGCGTGCTTACGGGGGGAGTCGCTGGCGTGTCGATCCCGGCCGTGGCGCGGGAGGCCGGCGTGTCCATCCCAACGGTCTATCGAATTTTCGGAACCAAGCGCGCCCTGTTCGAGGCGATCCACCCCTATTCGGTCCGGCGGGCAAATCTCCCCGAGCTCAAGCAGCCGACTTCCTACCCGGAGCTTCGCGACGGGCTGCGGATCCTCTTCGACCACGTCGATTCCCTGGACGACATGGCGCGGGCGGCAATGGGGGGTGCGGGCGCCGACGAGATCCGGCACGCGACCATGGAGCGCCGCATTGCGATGACCCGCCAGGTCACCGACGGGATCGCTCCGGGCCTCGGGGCCATCGAGCGGGAGCGGGTTGCGCGACTCCTCACAGTCCTGACCGCATCTGCGTCATTGCGGATGTGGCGCGATCACCTCGGCGTCCCTGTTGACGAGGCGATCGATGAGATCGAGTGGATCCTCAAGGCAGTCGTTGCATCGTCGCGCTCGTCGGGCTCGTCGTGAAGGGGACGCTCGTTCGTCGCTTGCGTGACGTCCGACTCGCGGATGCGCCACGGATCGGCAACAAAGCCGCGATGCTCGGAGAGCTGATTGCCGCGGGCGTGCGAGTGCCGGACGGTGTCGTCCTGGACTGGGCCGCGGCAGCCCTCCCCGCTGCCGACCGGGAGGCGCTTCTCCAGTCGGCGGCCGAAGAGCTTGGCGGCGAGAGCTTCGCGGTTCGGTCGAGCGGTGTCTCGGAGGATGGAGCAGATCGCTCCTTCGCCGGCCTGTACGAGACCGTCCTGAACGTGCGGGCATCGGAGCTCGGGGGCGCGTTCGAAACCGTAGTTGGCAGCGTTCGCAACGCGCCCGTGGATCGGTACGACCCCGGTTCGAGCGACGAGATGGCTGTGATCGTCCAGAAGATGGTCCACGCCGTTGCCGCCGGCGTAGCGCTCACCGCAGATCCCGTGACCGGCGATCGTTCGACCTGCGTCGTCACGGCGGTGAAGGGCGTGGGGGCGCCGCTCGTTGGTGGCGAGGTCCCGGGCGAGGAGTGGCGAGTCCGGGACCGCCGAGCGACCCTCACCCGGCGGCTCGAAAATGCCATCGACGCAGAGACCGCTTTGGCCGTGGCCGATGTGGCGCGCCGAATCGCTCAACTCCGGGACTCGCCGCAGGATGTCGAGTGGGCGCTGGGACGGGACGGATTCCTCTGGATCGTGCAAGCGCGGCCGATGACTGCGCTGCCACCCGAGGTCTCGTGGACGGCGCCGGCGCCCGGCGCGTTCAGCCGCTCCTACCGCTTCGGCGAATGGATCGCCGAACCCGTTACGCCGCTCTTCGAGTCATGGTTGTTATCGGGCATGGAGAATCGCCTGCACGCGATCCTTCGCAAGGAGCTCGGGCAGGTCGCGCCACAGCCGTATCACGTCGTCGTGCATGGCTGGTATTTCTATTCGGTGAACTGGGCCTCGCCGAAGACAGTGGCGCGCAACCTCCCGCGGCTGCTCCTCAAGGCAATCCGTGATCCCCGCCGCGTTGCCGGGATCCTTCCCGCAACCGCCCGGCACAGCGTTGGCGTCTTCGAACAGGACTGGCGCTCGGAGCTGCAACCTCGGTATCGAGCGGCCGTCGCAACTGCCGAAGCTCGCGTCGAGAGACACGTCGTCGGCGAGCTGCCCGGGCTCATCGATGACCTGGCCGGCCTTGCCGGCGAGTACTTCACGTCGATCGCCGCGCTCTCCGGCGCGGCCTACAAGCTCGAGTTGAACCTCGCAAGCTTTTACGCCGCGCACCTGCGCGATTCGGTCGGCTGGAGCCACCTGCCCCTCCTGGCCGGATTCGACCCTCCTGCTGGTGCACAGGGTCCGGCGGTCGTTTCGCTCGATTGGTGGCACGAGCCACTGGCGGCGGGTCCAGATGGCGGCACACGCCGATCGACGAATCCCCGCGTTGTCACCGAACGGCACGCAGCCGAGGCTGCCTCGGAGGCCGCCCTGAAGGGGTCGCCGCGCCGACTCCGGCAGTTTCGGCGACTCCTCCGCGAGGCCCAGCATCTCATCTCGATTCGGGAGGAGCAGACGCAGGAGCTCACGCTGCCATGGCCGGTGCTCCGCCGGGCGGTCGTCCGCCTGGGCGAGGAGCTCGTTGCGCTCGGTCGGATCTCCGCTGCGGACGACATCTTCTTCCTCACGCGCGAGGAGGTGCTCGGCGGGCTCGCAGGCCCCACGGCGGGTGAGGTCGACATCGAGGCTCGACGGACCCTGCACGCGCAGCAGGCGCGCCTCGTGCCGCCGCTCCTTCTCGGCGACGTACCCCCGTTGGTCGCGCGGATGTTGCATGGCTTCACCAAGACCGTGGGCGCGCGGCAGTCGGATCGGGCGCTCGTCTCCGGGACGCCCGCCTCGGCGGGCCGAGCGACCGGGCTCGTCCGCGTTATCCGCGGGGCCGATGAATTCGGCGACCTGCAGCTCGGCGAAATTCTCGTCGCGCCACTGACAGCGCCTGCGTGGACATCATTGTTCTCCCGCGCGGCCGGCGTCGTGACGGACGTCGGGAGCGCGGCCGCACACGCATCGCTCATCGCGCGCGAGTTCGGCATTCCCGCGATCGTCGGCACCGGCGACGCGACCCAGCGCCTTCGCACGGGGATGCGCGTCACCGTGGATGGCGGAACCGGTACTGTCGAGCTGGCCTGGCAGAATCAAGAAGGCCCGGCCGAAGCCGGGCCTTCGCTGCATAGCGGATTGGATTACGGGTAGAGGCCGCGGAGCTGGGTCGCTTCCGAGACACGCTTGACCGCGAGCAGGTACGCGGCGGTGCGCATGTAGCACTTCTCGCGGCGCGCGATGGTGAGCGTCTCCTGGAACGCCTTGACCATGATCTCGCGGAGCTTGTCGTTGACGACCTGCTCGCTCCAGTGGTCGCGGTTGAGGTCCTGGACCCACTCGAAGTAGGAGACTGTGACGCCACCGGCGTTGCACAGGATGTCCGGGATCATGAACTTCCCGGCCTTCCAGAAGATCTCATCGGCCTCGGGTGTGGTGGGGCCGTTCGCGGCCTCGGCGATCAGGCGGGCCTTGACCTTGCCGGCGTTCGCGGCGGTGATCTGGTTCTCGAGGGCCGCCGGGATCAGGATGTCGCACTCGACTTCCAGGATCTGCGCGTTGCTGATGTCCTTCGAGCCCGGGAAGCCCTGCACGGTGCCGTGCTCCTGCTTCCACTGGATGACGCGGGCGATGTCGAGCCCGTTGGGGTTGTGGATGCCGCCGGTGGAGTCGGACACGGCGACGACCGTCGCCTTCTCTGCGGTGATCAGCGTGGCGGCAATGGAGCCGGCGTTGCCGAAGCCCTGGATCGCGACCTTTGCCTTGTCCAGCTCGATGCCGAGGTGGCGCGCAGCTTCCAAGATGCAGAAGACGGTGCCGCGGGCGGTCGCTTCGTTGCGACCCTCTGAACCGCCGAGCGAGACCGGCTTGCCGGTCACGACGCCCGGAACCGTGTAGCCCATGTGCATGGAGTAGGTGTCCATCATCCACGCCATGATCTGGCCGTTCGTGTTCACGTCCGGCGCCGGAATGTCCTTCTCCGGCCCGATCAGGACTTCGATCTCGGTAAAGAACCGGCGGGTGAGCGCCTCGAGCTCCTTCATCGACAGCTTTTTCGGATCGACGATCACGCCGCCCTTCCCGCCGCCGTACGGGATGCCCACGACCGCGCACTTCCAGGTCATCCACATCGCGAGGGCCTTGACCTCATCGAGGCTCACGTCCTGGTGGTAGCGGATGCCGCCCTTGGCCGGCCCGCGGCCCAGATTGTGCTGCACGCGGTAGCCGGTGAAGACCTTGACCGACCCGTCATCCATCTTCACGGGGAAGTGGACGGTCAGCTCGCGGCGTGGCTCGCGCAGGACGCGGCGCATGCCCTCGTCAAGGTTCAGGCGCTCCGCGGCGAGGTCGAACTGCTGCTGCGCGACCGCCCACGGATTGATGGGCGCCGCGACGTTCTCTGTGGTCATGGAAGTGTGAGGTCCCTCGTTCTGTTGGTGTCTTGATGTCATGGTTCGGCTCCGCTCCACGCGTCATTGTGCGCGGATCGGCTCCGTGCTCGGGGCCGAAGTATAGCCGAGCCTCCGCCCTGCGGGCTCGCCATTGGTACCGTCTCGCAACCTGACCGCAACGTTCAGGTGCCGCGCCCGAGATCCGCCCGATCAGGCCTCGCGGTAGAGCACCACGGCACCCACGCAGCCGGGGCCGAGGTGCGGCCCGACCGATGGGCCGACGAGGTCGATCGTGACCTTGGATCGGTCGATCCCGCCCGGCACTCGCGCGATCAGCGCCTCGGCGAACTCCTCGACGTCCGCGTTCGTCGTGTGCAGGATCGAGAGGCGGTCCATCGGGCGAGCGATCAACAGCTCGATGAGCCGCTCGCGGGCCTTGCCGCGAGTCCGGACGCGCTCGGTCGTCTCGACCTTGCCATCCTTGATCTCGATGATCGGCTTCACGGACAGAAGTGTGCCGATCGCGGCCTGCGCGCCGCTGATGCGGCCGCCCCGCTTGAGGTACTCCAGCGTCTCGAGGGCCAGGTAGACCTGTAGGTCGCCGCGCCGGCGCTCAAGGGTCGTCGCAATCTCCGCCGCCGACGAACCGGCCGTAGCCATCTCGACCGCGAGCTCCGCGAGCATGCCCTCGCCCATGGATGCCGACATCGAATCGACAATGTGGATGTCGCGGTCCTTGAACATGGCCCGGCCGATCTCGGCCGACGTGATCGTGCCGGAAAGCGTCCCGGCGACGTGGACCGAGACGATGCTGTCGGCGCCCGCGTCGAAAGCCTGCTGGTACGCCACCTGGAACGCGCCGGGACTGCACGCCGCGGTGGTCGGGAAGGCGGAGCCGGGCGCCTTCAACTTCTCCCAGAACTCATCCCGCGACAGGTCCAAACCTGAAGAGAATGCTTCTTTCCCGAAGTTCACGATGAGCGGCACGACCGTGATCCCCAGCGAGGCAGCCCTCGCCGGATCGAAGTCGGACGCGGAATCAGTGACGACCGCAACACGGCTCACGGGTAGCCCTCCCTGAAAATCGCTGCCCTGAGTGGTCAGCGGATGATACGGCCGCGGTCCAGCCGTGATCCTCTCTCGCCGCTACCCTGACCCACGATGGACCGCTCGCTCTGGTCGGTGCTCCTGGGCACGTTCACCCTCCGGTTCAGCACGGGCCTGACCGGCGCGATGCTGGCGACGTACCTCGCCAAACTACCCGACTACCACCCGGAGGCCGCGCCTGTCTCGGCCCTCACGGTCGGCGTGTTCGCTGCGACGTTCTACCTGGCCGAGCTCGTCCTGTCGCCGTTCTTCGGCATCCTGTCGGATCGACTGGGGCACCACCGGGTAATGCTCTGGGGCCCGATTTTCGGCGCCGTGGCCGTCGTCATGACCGCCCTCAGCGGCAACCTCGTCGTGCTTGGCGCCACTCGCCTGCTGGAGGGCAGCTCCACCGCCGCTTCCATTCCGTCGATCCTCGGCTACATCGCCATCGCGACGGCCGGCAACGAGGCGCTCCGAGGCCGTGCGGCATCTCGCTTCGAGGCCGCGACCCTCGCGGGGATCGGCCTCGGGTTCATCGTCGCGCCGAAACTCTTCGAGGCATTGGGGCCCAACGCGTTCCTGCTCAACGCCGTCTTCTACGGCGGCTCGCTGGCCATCTACTTCTTCGGCGTTAAGGACCCAACGGGCGAGCGCGAGGCCGTCGCGCGCGAGCACACGACGCTCAAGCGCTACATCCAGCTGGTGACCCACTCGCACGTCTGGCTCCTGGCGCCGACGTGGATCGCGGTCAATGCAGCGATCGGGCTGTGGTTCAGCCAGTCACTGTTCCAGTTCCAGCGCGCCGACCCTCGCTTCGCGGACCAGTGGCTGCTCCAGGGCTTCAGCGCGAACCAGATCACGATCGGCGCGCTCGGCATCGCCCTCATATTCGGCGCGGGCATCTTCTGGTGGGGCAACCGGTTTGACCGCTACCGGCGGACCACGATCATCCAATTCGGGGTGTACGGCGGCATTGCCCTCGCGGCCGCCGGCATGCTCGTGAATCACGCGGCCGTCGGGGCAGGGTCCAACGTGCTCCAGATCGGGCTGGTGCTTCTCTGCCTACTGGTCGTGGCAGCCGGCCTGTTTGTGCTCGCGGGTGCCACGCCGGCCGCGGTGGGCCTCCTCGCGGATGTATCCGAGCAGTTCCCGGGTGACCGCGGCGCGATCATGGGGCTGTATTCCGTGTTCCTCGGAGTCGGCCAGATCGGCGGCGCGCTGCTGGGCGGGTTCGCCGCAGAGTGGCGCGGCATGGATGGGCTGATGATCGGGACAGGCGTCATCCTCGCCCTCGCACTCCTGCCGCTTCGCAAGCTGCGCCAGACCGAGCACTACCTGAGCGGCCCGGGCACTCCGGCGACGCTCAACTGACCCGATTGAACGTCTGGACGGGAGCGCAGGCTGTGCAATACTCCCCGGCACCGGTGGCGCGCCGCGCTCACACGAAGCCGTCACCGGCCTTCCACCTCTCGTTCGACCGGAGAACCGCGTGACCTCGAACGTCGGGCAGAACTACCCTTACTCGAGCGAGACGGAGGCCGAGCGCGCCTCGCGCATCGAGGCGCTCGTCGGCGCCCAGGCGGGCCTCGCCGAGAAGCTGGCCGCGGAGACGACGCCACTCGACGAGCGGGAGCGGTGGTGGACCTGGAAGTGCCCGACCGCCGGCTGTCGCGGCTTCCTCCACGCGGCCGGGTATGCGATCGACCTCCATGCCGTGTACGTCGTCTGCGACGGGACCTGCGCGAAGACGTTCCTTCGATAGCGCCGCG
>JBDSZH010000177.1:0-15657 GCA_039925225.1 Candidatus Limnocylindrales bacterium
GGCCCGATGTCCAGCCCGAAGGAGCGCAGGACCATCAGCCCCGCGATGATCACGATGAAGAACTGGAGGACGTTCGCCCCGAGCCCGTCGAGCGTGTCCATGCGCTTCTTGAGCTCGACCGCGGACAGCTCCTGCGCCGTCCCCTCGGTCGCCTCGCGGTCCATCAGCGCCTTGACGACGCCGTGGATGAACAGTCGCGAGGCGCGCAGCAGGACGAACGCGACGACGACGATCAGGAGTACCGGGAGCACGTACTCCCGGACAACCTCGATCAGCGTGGACCAGGGGGGCTTCCCGAAATCGGGCATGCGGAAAGGGTAGCCGAGCCGGAAGGGCTAGTCGGCCGAACCCTCCGTCATTTCGACGGTCAGCCGATCTCCTTGCCGAGCCCGAGGTGCGGCGCAGCGGCTGTTGCGCCTCGAACACGCGCATCCAGCGCCGCATCGAGCGAGTCGCCGAAGATCGTCACCACCCGGTCGACGATGTCCTCCCGCGCGTGGGCCTCGCAGAAGAACCACGGCTCGCGGGAGTCCGGCTCAGGCATGGCGCCCCGCGCGTGCATCCCAACCGCGACGGCGTCGTACAGGTCGTGGTCGGAGTTCGCCCAATCGCGGTACTCGGTCGGCATCTTGTCGGTGAACATGATCCCGAACATCACCGGGTGGCCGGTGAACACGTACGGCAATCCACGCTCGTTGATGACCTCCGCGAGGCCTGCCTGGACTGCTCGGCCCACCTGGTGGATCGACTCGAGCGCATCGGTATCGCGCAGGATCTTCAGCGTCGCGACGGATGCCGCTGCCGCGACACGATTTCCAGCGTACGTGCCGCCGTGGCTGACCTTGTCCGGCAGAACCGACATGACTTCGTCCGAGCCACCGAACGCGGCCGCGGGGTAGCCGTTGCCCATCGCCTTGGCGAAAGTCGCGAGGTCCGGCGTGACGCCGAAGTACTCCGCCGCGCCGCCGCGGGCGAACCGGAAGCCGGTCTTGACCTCGTCGAAGATCAGCAACGACCCGAACTCGCGGGTCAGGGCGCGCATTTCCTCGTGGAAGCCCGGACGGGGCATGATCCCCTGCGCGTTCCCGAGCACTGGCTCCACGATGATCGCCGCGATGTCCGCGCCGTCCCGTTCGAAGATCCGGCGGAGGACCTCCATCTCGTTGTAGCGGGCCGGAATGATCGTGCGGGTGACCGCCTCGGGGATGCCGCGGCCCCACGCCAGCCCGACCGGGTTGTCCTCGTCGCCGAGCTCGGCCATGTCGTTGGGCGTGACCGATACCAGAGCGTAGTCGTGGACGCCGTGGTACTGGCCCTCGAACTTCACGATCTTGTTGCGGCCCGTGTATGCGCGGGCGATGCGCATCGCGTGCATCGTCGCCTCGGTGCCCGAGACGGTCATGCGCGCCTTGCCGATCCACCCGGTGAGCTCCTTCAACAGCTCCATCGCCTCCACCTCGTCCTCCGAGGTGAGCGAGAAGCTGACGCCGCGCCGCATGCGCTCGTTGACGTAATCGTCCACGCGCGGGTCGCCGTGGCCGAGGATCACCGGGCCGTAGCCCATTCGCAGGTCGATGTATTCGTTGCCATCGATGTCCCAGACCCTGCCGCCCTGACCACGATCGACGTACACCGTGTCGTCGCCCCAGGCGCGGAAGTTGGAGTCCGTGCCGCCGGGCATCGTGAGCTGGGCGCGCTTGTACAGATCGAGCTGGCGCTGCCGCTTGAGCGGGGGCGGCTGTTGGGCGGGCATTGGGCTCCTTGCTGCCGCGAGGTCGCGGCTGGTGGAGGCTGAATCGTGCCACGGCCCGATTGGCTCGTCAAAGCGCGATTCGCAGCGTTGACGGCGGTTCGGTTCGAATCACGCGGTTTAGATTCGCCGGACCGTGGCGATGCGCGGGATTCAGACGGCGGTGGTCACCCAGTTCGGCAGCTCGCGGGCGAGGGTCGCGAGGGGCAGCGAGCCGTGGCCCAGGAGCTGGTCGTGGAACTCGCGGAGGTCGAACGCGTCGCCGTCCCTCGCCGCGATCTCGCGCCGCAGCCGCTCGATCTCCAACTGGCCCACCTTGTAGGTCAGCGCCTGCGCGGGCCAGCAGATGTAGCGGTCCGTCTCGATGACGGCGTCGGTATCAGTCAGGCCGGCGGCGAGGAGGGTGTCGATCGACCGCTGACGCGTCCAGCGCAGGGCATGCATGCCCGTATCCACGATGAGCCGGGCAGCGCGCCACGCCTGCGCGTCCAGCATGCCGAACCGCTCCGCGTCGTTCCGGTACAGGCCCATCTCGTCCGCGAGGCGTTCCGCGTACAGGCCCCAGCCCTCAACGTACGCGCCACCGGCGTACCGCGCGGCGAAGCGCCGGAAGTTGTTGAGCGCCGTGTTCTCGCTCTCCAGCGAGATCTGGAAGTGGTGGCCCGGAATCGCCTCGTGGTAGGTCGTCGCGGCAAGGCGCGAGAACGTCCGTGACGGCAGATCGAAGGTGTTCACGTAGTAGGTGCCCGGCCGGGTCGTGTCCGCGGATGGCGGGTAGTAGTACGCGAACGGCGCGTCGCGCTCCTTGTACTCCTCCACCGGGATCACGCGGCAGAGCGAGACGGGCGCGCGCCGGAACATCGCCGGGGCCAGCTCGAAGGCGCGCTCGATGTCGTCCGTCGCGCGGGCGATGAGGTGCGCCTGCGACTTTGCCTGGTTCTCTGCATCCGCGGCAAGCGAGGCCCGGTACGCAACCGTGTCGTCGCCGAACCCGGCGGCGTTCGAGATCGCGCGTCGCTCGGCCTCGATCCCCTCCAGTTGGTCGAGACCCGTCTGGTGGACCGTTTGCGGGTCCAGATCGAGCGTCGTCCAGCGCAGGATCTGGGTGCGATACAGCTCGTCACCATCGGGCGCCGACCAGAGGCCGTTCTCGGGCCTCGTCGCCGCGAGGTAGTCGCCCTTGAGCGCCTCGAGGAACGCGGCAATGGCCGGCTGGACCTCGTCCCGGACCACGACGCGGATCGCCTCTCGATCCTCCTCGCGCGCCACGGTGACGAGCGACGGAATGACGGCCTCCTCGATCGGCGTGGCGAGCATCCGCTCGAGCTGCGCGATGGTGCGCTCGGCCACGATCCGGGGGGCCGTCAGTCCGCTCGCGCGTGCCTCGCGCGTGAGCTCGATGTTGTCCGCCATGTATTGCGGGTAGGCGTGGAGCCGGGCCATGAACAGCTCCAGCCGCTCCGGCGTGTCGGCGCTCTGGAACTGGCAGAGCTGCGGCAGCAGCTGCTGCGGGCCGCCCATCTGGTCGACGACCTGGAGCGTGTCGATGCGCTGGTCGTCCTGGACGATGAAGATCTCGCCGATAACGCGCAACACGTCGCGGGTGATCCGGTCCTCGACCGACAGGCCCTCGTCCGGGAGGGCCGCCGCCGCATCGCGCATGTCCTGGGCAAACTGTCGCTCAGCGGCGCGCCCCGCAGGGCTGGGATCGGGCAGCTTGCCGTCGTAGCGCGTATCGCCGTTGACCGTCGCGCTGATCGGGCTCAGCGCCTTGAAGCGCTCCCAGAACCCATCTGCAAGCTTGTCGACCGCAGTTTGCTCGGACAACGTTCTCTTCTCCCGTTCGAGTCGTCGAGGGGAACCCCCGCCGCAGGGTAGCGGGTCGCCTCGCTCACGACCCGAACAGGTCGAGTTGCTCGGCGCGCCGCTCGATCGTGGGCTCGAGGCCCAGGTATGGCTCAATGTCCGCGAGGTCCAATGGTTCGCGAGCCAGCCAGGCGAGCAGGTGCGGCCACAGGATCAGGTGCCAGTTGGAGGCCTCCATCGTCTCCCGCAGGATCGGCGAAGCTTCGAGCTTGTGGCGGGCCAGCTCGCGCCGCTCGGGTGCGATGGCGAGGAAGCGGACGATCCCGTCGTCCGGCGGGATGTTCGCGTGTCGCCGCAGGAGCACGTCTCCGAGCATCGCGGTCCACTCGACCTCGAACAGGAACGCGGAGCCTCCGCGCCGATACCAGATGCAGTCGATGGCCTCGCCGTCCTCCTTGGGCACCAGCGAGATCGTCGGGAACCACGGCTCGCGCTCGCGATAGTCCAGGAAGTCGGCGAGGGTCCGGTCGCCGATCCGGCGTGCCTGATCGCGGCGGCCGATCCACACGCGCATGCCGATCCGATGGCCGCCGTTGGCGAGGTGTGCAAGCAGCTCCGTGTGCTCCTCGGTTCGCCGGCGCAGGTCCTCGCTGGTCATGAGGCGGCTGGCCGTCGAGGCGGGGCTGCGGTAGCTCGCAAGGCAGGCCCGGACGAGCGTCTCGTCGGGCAAATCGTGGCCGGAGAAGAGGGCCGCGACGCGTTCGAAGAACGCGGATTCGGCGATCGGACCCGCCGTCGACAGGAGGCTGTAGACGGCCCACTCCACGCGGTCCGCGAGCGGGATAGCCGCGGCCTCGCGGTCGCGCCGGTCGCCCAGCCACCAGCGACCGGGCTCGATCTCGACGACGCGGTGCTGATCCGCCCGACCGAACTCACTGTTCACCAGCGCGAGGACGCGCTCCACGGGGTCGCGGGGCTCCGGGGGTTTGGCGAAGGTCCGTGTTCGGGTGAACGGTGGAGCTGCCCCGCCGGCTGCGTGTGCGGCGGCGCTGGCGCGCGTCCCCGAGCGGCCAGTCGCGTTCGGCTCGGGCGGCGCAGCGGTGCCGAGCATGCCGGGTCCGGCGTCGAAGCCCGGGCCGTGGTCGTCGATCGGGACCTCTGGTAGCTCGTCCCCTGCTGGCGGGTCCGTGGCGATGAGCCGCCGGAGCTGTCCGGACCGGTCCAGGCCCACGAGGATCTCGCCGAGGAGTCGCTCGTAGCTTGCCGGCTCGCCGCGCGCCTGAAGGACGTCGACGGCGGTGTCGAGCACGGTGGCAGCTGCTTCGCGCGCCGAGAAGGGCCGGGCCTCGATGCGTTCTGGCGGGGCGAACAGGCCCGGTCCGGGCACGAGGTCCGGGTCGCCTCGGTTGCCAGGTCCGTGCTCCAGCTTGACGTTGCTCCGGCTCCGTGGTCCCGGCGGCAGGACGCCGCCAGGCGGGATCAACTCGACCACGCCGCCGATCTCATCGTCCGGATCGGCAAGTCGTGCCTCGGCCAGCCGGTAGCCGGCGCCGACTCCGCCGAGGACCGCCGCCGCGAGTGCCTCTGGGCCCCCGTGCTCCAGCAGGAGGATCACGCGCGCCTCGCGAGCGAGATGCGGCACGATCGCCTCGAGCGAACGGCGGAGCGTCGCCGCCTGCCACGACCACGACGCGCGCACCGCCGTGCCCAGCAGCGGCTCAAGCGGGAGCAGGGCTGCCGCCTCGCGCCCGAGTGCCCAGCTCGTCCCGTGGTACGCGGCCCCGAGCCGCTCCTGGCTGAAGCGCGCCGGCGGCTGTCCGAGGACCAGCGTGATCCGCGGTGTTCTGAGAGCTTCGCGGGGATCTCTTGCTTCGCGGGTGTCCCGGGGGTCCCGGCCCTCGCGGCCCTCTCCCGCGAGCGTGTCCAGGGCGCTCGGGGTCATCACGCGAACGACCGCGTTCGACGAGCCCTCAACGAGGCTCCGGAGGTCGCCACCGAATCTCGCCTCGAGCGGACCCAACGCGTTGCTCTCGAGCCGCTGTACGAAGCTGCGAACCTGCCGGTACCCATCCTCGAACGCGAGCCACGGATTGCGCTCCCGCCACGGATCCGGGATGACGCTCTTGATCGCGCCGCCGGCGATGCGAAGCGCCGGGATCCTTGGGCCGGCAAGGCCCAACCGGCTCGCCGGCAGGACGGCGTGCAGAAACGCGAGCCGAAGCGCGGATTCAACCGGTGCGGCGCGCAGGTCGCCCTCGATCCGGCCCAGGATCGCCGCGAGTCCGACCAGTTGGCGATCCGTGTGGAGCCCCAGGATCGCGTCCACGAGGTGGTCGCCGCCGTCCGGTACCGGAAAGCGCTCGCGAAGGCGGCGACGTACGTCCGCCGCACCGAGATCGGCGCCGGCGCGTTCCCGATCGGCGTCTGTCGCCTCCGACGTCTGGTGCTCGGCCCGCCGTTGCTGATCGCGACAGAGCGGGCATCGGTAGTGGATCCGCCGAATCTCGCCTGCCTGCCACTCGAGCTCGTCGATGGTGATGTTCCGCCCACACGTCGGGCACTTCATCGCGAACAGTTCCGCGATCGCGAGGCGCAGGCTCGAATCGCCGTGCGGCGACGCGGACAGCGCGGAAAACGCTGCATCGAGGTGGCGCAGGTCCGGCGGCCGCAACACCAGCTCCGCGAGCAGCCGCGTCAGCGGGCTCGACTCCAGGCTGAACGCCCGGCGCTGGCGATCAACCGCCGTGCGCACAATCCAGCCGCCCCGCCCGAACAGGTCCGCGACGATGTCGCCCGGAGCGGAGTTCGCCTCCAGCCGAGCCCCGACCAACTCCGGCGGCGGCGGCGGCGCGATCCGCTCGAACGCGGGCAGCGTGAAGCCCGGTTCAGCCCGCGAGAGCAGCAGTCGCCCCGCCATCGCCCCGATTGTCGCAGGTCACTTCGATCGCGAGATTCAGGGTTGCGCCGCCACCAGACCACCCCCACGAGATGACGAGCGACGGGTGGCCGGCGGACATCGCGGCGAAACGGCCGCATCGGCGGGCCGGCTTGGGACTAGCGCCTGGCGGAGGTGGTTCGGGCGCAAGGCGGAGACGAGCACCGGAGCGAGCGCACCCCAAGGTGCGTGAGCGAGGAGCGCAGGCGACAACGCGGCGAACGGGCCGCGGGGTCGTCCACTACCTCGGCCCGCGGAGGTGGTCGGAGCGCAAGGCGGAGCCGAGCACGAGAGCGAGCGCACCCCTAGGTGCGTGAGCGAGCGCGCGGAGGCGACAACGCGGCGATACGGCCGCATCCGCGGGCCGATTACGGCTCGTCGTTCTCGTCGGGCTCTTCTTCGAAGGCTTCGTCGGTCGTGTCTTCGGGCGGGAGGACGCGGTCCAGGTCCGTGATCCCCTCGTCCTCGACGTCCTCCTCGAGATCCTCCTCCAGCTCCTCGTCCTCGCGAAGGAGCGTGCCCTTCGTGTACGGGCGGAGGTCCGTAGACTTGGCTGCGGTCGGGAAACTGACCTTGCCGTAGTTGCGCGGGTCCTGGTAGATCTCGCGAATGATGATCCGGACGTCCTGTGCGCCGAGCGAGGTGACGCCGGCGAGGTATTTGTTGCCCTCGGCAATGAGCTTCAGCAGGCGGGCAGCGACGCGCGGCTCCACGACGCCGATGCGCATCCCGTTGCTGAACGCGATCAGTCGATTGCCCTCCGCCGTCATCTCCACCGAGTCGCCCGGGTTGACCTGGGCGAGCTTCTTGGCCTCGGGCAGGTCGATCAGGTGCGCGAAGCCGGTCTTGCCGGTCTCTTCGACGAAGATCCGAACGGGGGCCTTGCTGCCGTCCTGAGCGGGCACGGTCTTCTCGCCTGCCGCGACGAGGAGCGTGCGCAGCCGATCGATATTGCGCTCGGCGATGCGGTTTGTTGGGTCGAGCGCGAGGGCGGCCTGGTAGTGCTCGCGCGCCGAGCCGAGCTCGCCGAGCTCCCAGAGCGCCTTGGCGAGGCGATTCTCGGTGTCGGCCTCCGGGCCCATCTCGAGCAGGCGGCGGTTCGTGTCGGCGGCCTCCGACCACTTGCCGGCTGCGGCGCTTGCGATGGCCTGCTCCGCCAGCGTGCGTTTGATGCGCGTCGCCGCGGCGGGGCTGGTGTTCGCTTCGGTCTCGGAAAAGGTCACAGATGATTCCTCAATGGGCAGGCAATCGACGTCCGTCGGGCACGGATGCGGTTCGCAAGTATGGGGCCTCGCGCCCGGAAGGTCAGCAAGTGCACTGAAACCCGCCGCGGAAAGCGCGCTCAACGAGGTCCAGGGGCCGCGGCTGGTCAGGCGCGGATGCCGGCGCTCCAGCCGATAACGACGATCGCGAGGACGGCGAGTGCCGCCGTCTCCCACACACGCAACGGATCTCGCCGGCGCGCCGCGCCGCCGCTGTGGATCGCGTCCCACAGGAAGAACACGAGCACGAGCAGCGCCGGCCCCAGGATGCGCGGGATCTCGATGGAGCGGAGGGCCACCGCCGCGATCGCTACGACCGCAGCGCCGGTGAACCCGAACCACGCGACGTCGCGCAGGTTCGACGACCGGAGCGCGGCAACGCGATAGGCGAGCAGGAACGCGATGAGCGCGTCCCCGCCGGCCTGCGCAATGACTTCGAGGGCGCTCGAGCCGATCGCGCCCCCGCTCGCGCCCGGCACGGGCAGCCCGCCGGGCACGAGCGTGGCGACGCCCGCGAAGCCGAGGAAGCCGATGACGAGGACCTCGATGAGCACGGCAGTGCGGTCCGGGCTGGACGGCGGCCCGCTCGCTCGCGCGATTCGGAGCTCGGTCACGAGCGCGAGCCCGACGAGGCCGCCCGTAAGCACGAATGCGGGCGCCAGCACGATCCCGACGGGAACAAGCCGAACGGCGCCGAGCGCCGCGAGCGCCGCGGCGCCGGGCAGCATCAGCGATTCGATCGGCACTCCCGCGCCGTGAGCGGCAGGGTCCGCCTCGGCGACGACCTGGAGCCCGCCGAGCAGCACGCCGGCCAGGAGCACCACCGCGATCGGCCAGACGAACGCATCCGGCGCGAAGCGCGACAAGGCAACCACGATGCCCACCGCGATCGCGAGGTCGCGTGCGCCACTCTCGCCCTTCATCCGTTTGTCTCGCGCCTCATACCCGTTCGCTCACGGGCGGGATGGTACGCGGGGCTTGGGCATCGCGAGCCACGCCATGAGGTCGGCACGGGAGCGAGTGTTCAGCACGTTCACCGGAGTCACCCACGCCCGACGTGCCTGCGAGATGCCCCACGCCAGGTGCTCAAATTCCGAGGTGTGATGCGCGTCCGAGTCGACCGAGATGAGACAGCCGGCCTCGATCGCCCGGCGGGCACGCTCGACGGACAGGTCGAGTCGGGGCGGCGAGCCATTCATCTCGAGGACCGTGCCCGTTCGCGCCGCCGCCGCGTAGACCGCCTCCCACTCGAGGTCCAGGTCATCGCGCATATCGATCTTGCGACCCGACGGGTGGGCGATGACGTCGACGTGCGGGTTCTCGATGGCGTTGAGCACCCGCTGCGTGAGCTCGGCACGGGGCTGGCGACGAGACACGTGGAGCGATGCCACCACGAGGTCAAACGTCGCCAGCAGGTCGTCGGGGTAGTCGAGCTGACCGTCGGGACGGATCTCGAGCTCGCAGCCGTGCAGGAGGCGGAACCCCTCAGGCGAGGCGCCGGGCGGCACGGTCCCCGCCGCCTCCTCGGTCTCGAATCGCGCGTTCAGGGACCGAATCAGCGTCCGCTCCAATGCGACTCGCTCGGGCGTGAGGCCGCCCGCCACGACCAGCGAGACTGAGTGGTCGGTCATCACCTGGTATGCGTGGCCGCGACGCCGCGCGAACTCCGCCATGACCTCAACCGGCTGGCTGCCGTCGGACCAGTCCGAGTGGGAGTGGAGGTCGCCCCGCAGGTCCGCCTCGGAGATGAGTGTCGGCAAAGTGCCCGCCAGGGCCGCCTCGATCTCGCCACGATCCTCGCGCAGCTCCGGCTCGATGAATGGCATTCCGAGGAATCCGTACGCCTCGGTCTCCGTTGCGAACGTTCGGAGCTCACCCCCCTCGGCAACGTCGGTGATGACCTGGCCGTCATCATCGATCTTGAGGAAGCCATACTCGGACAGGCTCCAACCCATGTCGCGCGCCCGCTCGCGGAGCCGGACGTTGTGCGCCTTGGAGCCCGTGAAGTGGATCATGTGGGTGCCGGCCTGCTCCGGCCGCATCACCATCAGATCGACCTGCGGTCCTCGTCCGCCGAGCCGCACGGCCGCCTTGTGCGCTCCCCTGCCGATCACGGTCTCGACGGACGGCAGCGCGGCGAAGGTCTCGACGACCCGCTCCGGATCGTCGGTCTCGGCCAGGAGGTCCAGGTCGCCGATCGTCTCGCGCCGGCGCCGATATGACCCGGCCGGAACGATCCGCCCGACGCCGAGAATGGGAACGAGCGACGCGGTCAGCTCGTCGACCAGCGCTTTGGCCCGGTTGAGCAACATCCGCCGATCCCGCTTGTCCAGCTTCGCGATGCCCTCGAGGATCAGCTGCTCCGTGCGCTCGGACAGCCCGCGGAGGGTCCGGATGCGTCGGGATTCGGCGGCGGCCTTGAGCTCATCGACGTTCTTGACGCCGAGCTCGTTGTAGATCAACCGGACGGTCTTGGGCCCGACCCCGGGTAGCCGGAGCATCTCCAGCAGGCTCGTCGGGAATTCCGCGAGGAGCTTGTCGCGGTACCCGGAGCGGCCAGTCGTGGCGAGCTCGGCGATCTTGTCGGCGATCGCCTTGCCCACGCCGGCGATGTCCGGCGGCTTGCCGTCCCGAAACGCCCGTGCAACTTCGACAGGCGACCGCCCGATCGCGTCCGCGGCCCGGTGATAGGCCACGGTTTTGAACACAAGCTCGCCCTTGACCTCGAGCAGGTCCCCGATGTCGTGGAACACCTGCGCCAGCTGCCCGTTCGTAAGGAGTGGAACGCCGCCCGGGAACGCATCAGCGTCCACGCCTTCAGGTTGGCCGCCGAGCTCTGCGGCCCCCTCCTCATCGATCGGGATCGGCGGTTCTTCCATCACGGGAATGGTAGCCAGCCCTCACGACGCCCCAGTCCGGGCGCGCGCCCTGGCCGGCGATGACCCCGCCACGTGCCGGGCTAGCCGGCGATGACGCGGTCCCGGCCGGCACGCTTGGCGCGGAGGAGCGCGCGGTCGGCGCGGTCCATGAGGGAATCGATCGGCTCATCGGTGGTCGTGGCGCTCGCGACGCCGACCGAGACGCTCACGACGGGTACGCCGAACGCGCGCAGATCGAGGTCACGGACGGCCAGGCGCACGCGCTCCCCCACTTCGAGCGCGACCGCGGGACCGGGGTTGCGCAACAGGACCGCGAACTCCTCGCCGCCGATTCGGGCCGGCACGTCCTGGTCTCGAACGGCGGCCGTGATCGCGCCCGCGACGGATCGGAGCACCTCGTCGCCGACGGGATGCCCGTACGTGTCGTTGAGCCCCTTGAACTTGTCGATGTCGATCATCAGCACGGCCACCGCGTCGCCCGCACGGCGCCGGCTCGTCAGCAGCGCGGAGAACTCGTCGAAGTAGCGGCGGTTCGGGAGACCGGTCAGCGGGTCAGTCGAGGCGCTCTGAGCGACCTCGCGCTGCGAGCTGGCGCGCTCGAGCGCGGCAGCGGTCTCGGTGGCGGCACCCCGAACGAGGCGCCGGGCGCTCTGCGGCCACGCCTCCCGGTCGCGTCGCGACAGCACGATCGCGCCGATCACCCCGCGCTCCGAGCGCAGCGGCGCCGTCAGCGTGTGTGACAACCCGAAGACCGATCGAACGCGATCCGCGACCCGCTCCACCACGAGCGCCTCCGGTCCGCGCGCGAGCACCTCGGATGGCTTCGCCCTGCCGCGTGCCCCGAGCAGGTCCGGCGTCGGCAGCCCGACGTCCCGGAGCAGCGCGAGCGCCTCGGCGGCCACGCGCCTGATGAGCGTTAGACCGCCACCAACGTCCGATGCGCGCCGTGCCACACGCGGCGCCGCCGCAGGAGCAGGCGCGACCGAGGAATCTGGCGCTTCGACCGCCCGGTCGACGGTGCCGGACGGTGCCGCAGCGATGGACGCGATGGCGACCAGTTCGTCAGTCGCCGCACCTTCGACTGCCGCGGGCACCGGAATCGACTCCCCCATCGGCACTGCAACCGGCATCGGTTCGACCGCATCGGGCGGCGCATCGAGCACGGCGAGCGGCAGGACCGTCGTCGTCGTGGGCACGCCGGCGCGGCGCGAGACCAGCGTGGCGTCGAGCGCGACGCCGTCCTGGCGCCGGCGAACGAGCACGACGTGATCCGCCGCCGTGGCGTCGATCAGGTCGTCAAGAATGGCCGAAACGATCGCGTCCGCGGACACCGAGTGCGAAAGGCCGCGCAGGATCCGGGCGAAGCTCTCGGCCTCGCCACGACCTCGCGACTCCAACCCGCCGACGGCGTTGCGGTGCGCGATCGCTGCCACCGCCGCGACGATAACCAGCCCGACCGTGAGCCAATCGATCGGCTGACGTTCGTTGATCAGCCGGATTCCGTTCGTGACGGCGAGCAGGAAAAAGGCGCCCGCGAGGAGCCACCACGTTCGGCGGATGGATGGATCCCCGGGTCCCTGACGGCTCTGCGGAGGCGGCGGGACGTTGCTCACGATATGCCCGAAGGATGGGGCGTCGGACCCTCAGCGTCCACCGATCCCGCGCAATCGGCGTGGCGTTTGCGCCACGGGATTCCGACCGCTACATCATCACCAGGCCGCCGTCGACGGCGAGGATCTGGCCGGTGATGAAGGCGGCCTCGTCGCTGGCGAGGAACGCGACGGCGTTGGCGATCTCGTCGGTCGTCCCGAAGCGCCCCAGCGGCGTGGCCGCGGTGATCTGGTCCTGGAGCGGCTGCTGCAGATCCTGCGTCAGCTCGGTCAGCACGAAGCCGGGCGCGACCGCATTGCAGGTAATGCCGCGGGAAGCGAGCTCACGGGCCGTTGCCTTCGTCAGCCCGATCAAGCCGGCCTTCGCCGCGGAGTAGTTCGCCTGGCCCGTCTGGCCGGCCTGGCCGGAGACCGAGGTGATGTTGATGATCCGGCCGCCCTTGGCCTTGAGCATCGGGCGGGTGACCGCCTTGATCGCATAGAACGCACCGAACAGGTTCGTCTCGAGGACGTCGCGGAAGTCCTCCAGCGACATGCGCATGATCAGATCGTCGCGCGTGATGCCCGCGTTGTTGACGAGGATGTCGACCTTGCCGAACGCGTCCAGTGCGGCCTTGATGAGCCCATTCGCCGCCTCCGGATCCGACGCGTCGCCCTGCACCGGCAGCGCGCGGCGGCCCAGTGCCTCGATCGCGGCCGCAGTCTCCTTCGCCGCGGCCTCGTTCCCTCGGTAGCTGAAGGCGACATCGGCACCCTGCATCGCGAGCCGGATGGCGATCGCACGTCCGATGCCGCGCGATCCACCTGTGACGACGGCCGACTTTCCAGAGAGATCGATCACCTGCTGCCTCCGACTGGCATCGACGCGGGCGCGGGCTCGTCCGGGACGACATCGTCGAGCGGCGGGTTGACCTTGCCGGGCTTCGCCATCAGCTCGGCGAGCGCGGGCGGGATCGGATCGACCGAATCCCAGTCGACCGGCAGTCGAACGTGGACGTCTTCCGGTCTGATCGCCGTGTCGGCATCCGCGCCACGGGCCGGATCGGCGGTCCACTCGATCGTGACCGCGCCGGAGGTGAAGCCAGCGCCGAACGCCACGATCGTGATGCGATCGCCGACCTTGACATGGCCCTCGTTGACCGCCTCGGCCATGGCGATGGGCACGGAGGCGGCCGAGGTGTTCCCGTACCGATCGACGTTCGTGAACATGCGGTCCATAGGGAGGTTCAAGCCCTTGGCCACCGCCTCGATGATCCGGATGTTGGCCTGGTGCGGGATGAACAGGCTGATGTCGGACGGCTCGAGTCCGGACTTGCGAACGGATTCGAGCGCCGTGGAGGCGAGCGTCCGGGTCGCGAACCGGTACGTCTCCTTGCCCTCCATCCGGATGTAGTGCTCGCCGCGCGCGATCGTCTCGGCGGAGGGCGGGCTCTTCGCGCCGCCCGCGGGCAGCCAGATCATGTACGCGCCCTGGGGCTCCGTGGTGAGCTCCACGCCCATCGCGCCACCCGGCTCCGTGGAGGCCGACAGCACGGCCGCGCCGGCGCCATCCCCGAACAGGATGCTGGTGCCGCGATCCGTGTAGTCCAGGAAGCGGGTGAGCAACTCCGCGCCGATCACCAGCACGTGCTTCGCGAGCCCGGACGTGATCCACGCCTGCGCGGTCGCGAACCCGTACACGAACCCGGAGCACGCGGCGGACACATCCATGGCCGCGGCGCGGGTATTCCCGATCGCCTCTTTCACGAGGGCTGCGGTCGAGGGCATCCAGTAGTCCGGCGTGAGCGTCGCGAGCAGGATGATGTCGATGTCGTCCGGGCTGATGCCCGCGGCGCGGATCGCCCGCAGGCTCGCGACCGCGGCCATGGACGCCGTCGTCTCATTGGCAGCGGCGACGCGGCGCTCCCGGATGCCGGTGCGCGTCACGATCCACTCGTCGTTCGTGTCGACCATCTTCTCGAGGTCGGCGTTCGTGAGGACGTGGCTCGGGACGTACCGGCCCCAGCCGGTCACGTGCGCGCGAATCGGCGGGGGTGCAGCACTCATAGCGGGTCGACCTCGATCAGGGGCTGCTTGGCCCGAACCAGCTTGCCGTCCTCCGCGTTGACCTTGACCACGCGGCCGGACTTGTCGCTCTTGATCTCGTTGAACAGCTTCATCGCCTCGATCAGCCCGATCACCTGCCCGACGGCAACTTCGCCACCGACGTTCACGTACGGCGCCGAGCCCGGGGCTGGCGCGCCATACCAGATGCCGCTGAGGGGAGCCATCACGGCAGGCCGCGCCGGCGGACCGGCGTCAGCAGCGGGAGCGGACCTGGCGGCAGGGGCCTCTGCGCCGTTGCTTCCGCCCGCGACCGCGACCGTCGCGGGCATCATCGGGGCGAGTGCAGATGGTTTGCGCAGCACCAGACCCGTGGAGCCGACCTGGACCTCCAGCTCGGTCAGCTCCGTGCGGTCGAGCAGGAGCGCCAGCTGGTCGATGAGCGCGAGCAGGGATTCGTCGGACTTGGTCATCCGTTCCATCGCCGGAAGATCAAAGCTGCGTTCTGCCCGCCGAACCCGAACGAGTTGTTGAGCGCCGCGTTGATGGCTCGATGCGTCGGCTTCAACGGCGTGAGATCCAGCCCGTCCGTGTACGGGTCCGTGTCGACGAGATTGATCGTGGGCGGCACCGCGCCTTCGCGCATCGCCTGGATCGTGGCGATCGACTCGATGGCGCCCGCTGCGCCCAGCGTGTGCCCGAGCATCGACTTGTTGGCCGTGATCGAAACGCGCGGCCCGTGCTCGCCGAGGAGCGTCGCGAGGCCCTGGAGCTCCGCGCTGTCGCCCTCGGGCGTGGAGGTCGCGTGGGCGTTGACGTGGTCGATCTCCTCGGGCTGCATCCCCGCCTTCTCGAGCGCGCGGCGACCGGCGCGAACCGCGCCCGCGCCGCCGGGCGCGGGGAGCGTGATGTGCGAGGCGTCCGCCGTTGCGCCGTAGCCCACCAGCTCCGCAAGCGGCTCCGCACCGCGGGCCTCCGCGTGGGCGAGCTCCTCGAGCACGAGCATGCCCGCGCCCTCGCCCATGACGAACCCATCACGGCCCTTGTCGAACGGGCGCGACGCACCTTCCGGATCGTCGTTGCGGGTCGACAGCGCCTTCATCGACGAGAACCCGCCGAGGACGGCCTCGTGGATCGCCGCTTCCGTGCCACCGGCGAGCATGATGTCCGCGTCGCCGCGGCGGATCGTCTCCCACGATTCTCCGATCGCGTGTGCGCCGGTCGCGCAGGCAGACACGGTCGCGAAGTTGGGGCCGAGCATCCCGAACGCGATCGCGACCTGCCCCGACCCGACATTGGCGATGCCCATCGGGATGAAGAACGGGCTGATCCGGTCCGGCCCGCGCTCGGCCATCAGCAGCACGTTGTCGAA
>JBDSZH010000178.1:0-6721 GCA_039925225.1 Candidatus Limnocylindrales bacterium
CGGCACCGTCGCGGAGATCCGGATCGCCAAGCGAACCGGGTTCTGCTACGGCGTGCGCGAGGCAATTGACAAGGCCAAGGAAGCGAGCGCCGCCGGCAAGGTGACCCACACGCTCGGCCAGGTCGTGCACAACGAGGGCGTAATTCGCGACCTGCAGGAGCTCGGCATCGAGACGGTCGACACGCTCGATGACGTCGATCACGGCGCGGCCGTCGTGATCCGCGCGCACGGTGTCCGGCCGGACGTGATGGAGCGCGCCGGCGCGCGCGGCCTGGAGGTCATCGACGGCACGTGCACATGGGTGATCCAGGAGCAGAAGGAGATCGTCAAGCTCGTCGACGAGGGCTACACCATCGTCCTCCTGGGCACGCCGAAGCATCCGGAGGTCGTGGGCCTGCTCGGCTTCGCCCCGAACGTGATCGTGGTGGACGAAGAAGAGGACTGGGAGCTGATCCCGCGGCGCAAGAAGATGGCGCTGATCTCGCAATCAACGCAGCCGCCATGGAAGTTCGAGAAGCTCGCCGCGTTCATGGTCTCGCGAAGCCACGAGCTGAAGATCGTCAACACGGTGTGTCCCGTGACGATCCGGCGCCAGGAGGACACGCTCGAGACGGCGCGCGAGGTGGACCTGATGGTCGTCGTCGGTGGTCGCTCGTCGGCGAACACCAAGGAGCTCACCCGCCTGTGCGGGATTGTAGGGACGCGGGCGATCCAGATCGAGTCCGTTCGGGACCTCACGGACGCGGCTGCGTTCGAGGGCGCGAAGGTCGTGGGCGTGACCGGCGGGACCTCGACGCCGATCGAAGACCTCCACTCGGTCGCCCAGCGAATCCTGGAGATGGCCGGGACGGCCGCAGCTCGCAAGAACGCGGCGGCCCTGGCCGACGCGGCCTTCGCGCTGGCGGCAACCCCGGCCGGCCGCACGACCTCCATCGCGACCAAACTCGCGGCCGCGGGCTGAGGGCCCGCTTGTTGGCCCTGGATCTACAAGTGTCGAAGGACAGTTCCCGTCGATCGGCGGATTCGGCCTTCCGACGCTGTTTGGCCCCGTCGTCGCACCATTCAGCGGAGGAAGGCGCGTCCAACCGCCTTCGCGGACGCCACGCAGGCCCTTCTTCCTCCGTTGTCGCTTCAGGACCCACAGGGCGGGCGCTTGTTCCCTGGTTGTGGCGCCTGAACCCACAAGGACGGACCGGAGCGGCGTTTCCTTCGAACGGTGCCGGCTGATGGCGGCTGTGAGCGCGGGCCTTCCGATCGTCGCCATCGTGGGGCGACCCAACGTCGGCAAGTCCACGCTCTTCAACAGGATCGTGGGCCAGCGCGCGGCGATCGTTGAGGATCGGGCCCGGACCACGCGCGACCGGCTGTACGGGATGGGCGACTGGAACGGCCGGCGGTTCATGATCGTGGACACGGGCGGCCTGGAGCTGGACCCACGCGACCCGATCGAGGCGCGCGTCCAGGACCAGGCGCGGATCGCGATCGCCGAGGCGGACGTGATCCTGTTCGTGGTCGAGGCGATCACCGGGTTGACCCCCGCCGACGAGGAGGCCGCGGCGATCCTGCGGCGCACCAAGGCGCCGGTCCTCGTGGCGGTGAACAAAAGCGACAACCCGAAGCGCGAGCTGGAGGCGGCCGAGTTCTACGCCCTTGGCTGGGAGCACACCTTCCCGATCGCCGCGGTCCACGGCCGCGGTGTCGCGGACATGCTCGACGAGGTCGTCCTCGCGCTCCCGCCCGAATCCGAGGGCGAGCTCGCGCGCAAGCGGCGCGAGGTGGAGGCAGACGACTTCTCGCGCGAGGTAGAGGCGGGCCGGCTGGAGCCGCTCGTCGTCGGCGAGGAAGGCTCCGAAGAGGCAGCAGGTGACGGCACCGACGACGATGGCGCCGAAGCACGCGACATCACCGACGAGTCCGCCCGGAAGTGGGACGCGATGATCGCGGCGGAATCGGACGACGAGCCGCCCGCGATCGCGCTCGTGGGACGGCCGAATGTCGGGAAATCCAGCCTGCTCAACGCCCTGCTCGGGCAGGAGCGGATGATCGTCTCGGACATTCCGGGCACCACGCGCGACGCGATCGATACCCGGCTCCCGTGGGGCCGCACGGAGATCGTCCTGATCGACACGGCCGGAATCCGGCGTCGCGGCCGCGTGGCCGGTGGCGCGGACGCGGACAAGTTCTCGACCCTCCGCTCGTTCCGTGCAATCTCTCGCGCCGACGTCGCGGTCCTCCTTATCGACGCCGTGGACGGGCTGACCGCCCAGGACATGCACATCGCCGGGTTCGTGGTCGACGAGGGCAGGGGACTGGTCATTGCCGTGAACAAGTGGGACGCCGTGGAGGAGAAGACCGGCACCACGTTTGACCAGTACGTCGAGTGGATCCGCCACGAGGCCCCGTTCCTGGAGTTCGCGCCGATCGTCAGCATTTCCGCTCTGACCGGCCTGCGCGTGCCGAGAGTCCTCGAGCTGGCGGTCGACGTCTGGGCGGAGCGCCGCCGCCGCGTCTCGACTGGTGAGCTCAACCGCATCGTGGGCGCCGCCACGGCCCGCCAGGAGCCGCCGATGGTCAAGGGCAAGCGGCCCAAGCTGTTCTACGCGACCCAGGTCGCCGTCGCGCCGCCGACCTTCATCTTCTTTGCACGCGAAGCGGGCTCGGTGCATTTCAGCTACCGGCGCTTCCTCGAGAATCGGCTGCGCGACGTGTTCGGCTTCATCGGGACGCCGATCCGGCTCGTGTTCCGGGAGCGCGCCACGGTCCGCCTGCCGCGCCAAAAGAGCGGCGGCGGGCGCAAGGCTGCGGCGGCCAGCGGTCGCGCGCCTGAACGAACGACGAGCGACATTCGACCGATCGGCAAGGGCCGTCCGAGCGGCGCCAAGACGGCGCGAGCCACCCGCCGAGGATGACCCTCGCGGTCAGCCCGAGCCGGCCCCCGGGATCCGCCAGCGTTGCCGTGGTCGGCACAGGCGCGTGGGGCACGACGCTCGCCCTGATCGTTGCCCGCAACGAGCCGGTGATCCTGCTCAGCCACTCCGCCGAAACGGCGGAGCACATCGCGAAGACGCGGCTGAACGAGAAGCGCCTTTCCGGGATGCACCTGCCGCCGAATGTGTTCGTGACTGCAGATCCGGGGATGCTCGGCCTGGCGTCCGACCTCGTGATCGTGGCCGTCCCGTCGGCGCACCTGCGCGAGATGATCGGCAGGGTCGGTCGCCACGTCCCGGCAACCGCGGACGTGCTGTCGGTCGTCAAGGGCCTGGAGTCCGGGACTCTGTACCGCATGACGGAGGTCATCGCTGAAGCGGGCGACATCGATGCGTCGCGGATCGCCGCCCTGTCCGGCCCCAACCTCGCCATGGAGATCGCCCGCAAGCTGCCCGCGTCCGCCGTCGTCGCCGCGACTGACGCCGCCGTCGCGGAGCGGATTGCGGCGCGACTGAGCCGGCGGGAATTCCGCCTGTACACGAACCCGGACCTGCTCGGCGTGGAGCTATGCGGGGCGCTCAAGAACATCGTCGCCATCGCGGCGGGGGCCGCGGATGGTCTCGGCTTCGGGAACAACGGCAAAGCCGGGCTGATGACGCGCGGCCTCGCGGAGATGACGCGGCTCGGGATCGCGATGGGCGCCAATCCCTTGACCTTTGCCGGCCTCGCGGGCCTGGGTGACGTGATCGCGACGTGTGGCTCAAAGCTCTCGCGCAACCATCGACTCGGTGAGGAGCTCGCGAACAACCGCCCCTGGGCGGACATTGAGCAATACCTGCCCGGTGTGGCCGAGGGTGCCTACACGGTCAATGCGGCGCTCGCGCTCGCGGCGCGCCACGACGTGGAGATGCCGATCGCGCAGGAGGTCCACAACGCCCTGTTCGAGGGCAAGAGCGTCCAGCGCTGCCTGATCGACCTGCTTTCCCGCGAGTCCAAGGACGAGCTCGCCGGCCTCCAACCCTCGCCAGATCGGATCGACGGCTCGACCTCGCCGGACTGACCTGCTCGCGCTCCAGAAAGCCGGTGCACCGGCCCCATTTCAGTGGTGGGCAGCCGCCATGCGCTCGTCGGCAACCGAGTCCGCATTGATCTGGCTCAGCGGATGCCCCGTGACGGCTTCGAGAAACAGCTCCCGGCCGATCGCGATCAGGCGCAGCGGCGTCAGGGCAGTGACGGTGGCCGTCCGTGGCACGCTCCGGAGCAGCGCGATTTCCCCGAAGTGGTCGCCGGCCTCCTGGCTCGAAACCGCCGTCCCTGCCACGCTGATCTCGACCCGCCCCTCCACGATCACGTAGAACCGATCGGCGGCATCACCCTCGCGGATGACGACCTCGCCCGCCGGGACCTCCAGGCGGACCAGGTCGATGAGAATCCGATCGATCGCCAGCGCGGAGAGCGGCGCGAAGATCGGGAGGCGACGGAGGAGCTCCAATGCCTCAACGTCGACCGGTCGGGCATCGCGATCGATGGCGGCCAAGCCGCGCCACGCCAGCGCGACCGCGATCGGCACGAAGCACCCGACAACGAAAAGCGCCCCGCTCACCTCGAAGGCGGCTATCAGCGTGCCCGCGAGGACGGCGCCAACTGCGAGGGCGAACATCGATAAGCCCTCGAGGACGCCGAAGACACGGCCGAGCAGCGCCTCGGGAGCGACTCGCTGGAGGAGTGTTCGTCCGGCCACGTTGACGATGCTGAACCCGACCCCGGCCCCTGCGAGCAGGCCTGATGCGATCACGGGCGAGGGCGCGACCGCGATCATCGAGATCGGGAGCCCGTACAGCGCACCGCCGCCGGCAATGGCGGGCGTCATCCTGCGCCGGCCGACGAGCGCGACGGTCGCCACCGCACCTGCGACACCGCCGAGTCCAAAAGCCGCGTTGAGGTAGCCGGCCCACGATTCCCCGAGTCCGAGAAGGTCGATGGCCACCGCGACGAACAGCAGGTCGAGCGCGCCGAAGACGATCATCACGGCGGTCAGGATCGTCACGAGGAGGAGCGCGCGCGGCTCCCGCCGGAGGGCACCAAAGCCGCCGAAGGTCTCAGCGAGGCCGTCGCGCCAGGTGCGGGTTCGGTCGTCGACGCGGCCGGGCGGGTAGCTTGGGGGCAGGCGCGACACCAGGACTGCGTTGACGAGCGATACGACGGCGAACACAGCAAACACGTCCCCCGGCTCGGATCTTGCCAGCAGGAGTCCGGCGAGCAGGGGACCCAGGAAGATGCCGGAGTTTTCGGCGAGGCCAGACACCGCGTTGGCGGCGGTCAGGTGAGCCGGCGAGTGGCTGATGCTCGGCAGGATGACGGCTTGCACGGGCCGGGTGATCGTGACGCTGGTTGCGGCGACCGCGGCCGCGACGATCGTCAGCGCGATCGGCGCGTCGAGGTACAGCGCCGCAGCCGTCGCGCCAAATGACCCCGCCTGCCACAGGTACCCGGCGAACAGGACACGATCACGTCGGAACCTATCGGCCAACCCGGCAATCAACGGGGCCACCAGCCCGGCGGGAACGAGTTGAGCGACTGCGATCAGCGCCGCGAACCCCGACCCGCCCTCGCCGTAGCCGTACACGAGGATCGCGATCCATGTCGCGTATTCGGCCATGTTGAACCCGAGGAACGCGAGCTCGATGCGGGCGAGAGTGGAGTCGCGGGCGACCGTCGCCACGATTCGGGCTTGTTGGAGCATCGACCACAGGATGGCATCCCACGGGGACCCCCGAAGGCCCCTGCTAGACTGGATACTCGCGTCGGGGCGTGGCGCAGCCTGGTAGCGCACCAGTCTGGGGGACTGGTGGTCGGAGGTTCAAATCCTCTCGCCCCGACCAATTCTCCCGTTCAAAACCGACCGATCAGACGGTTGTGATCCACGCCGTCACGAGGTCAAGCCACCGGTTGGTGGCCTCGAGATGGGGCAGGTGGCCAACGCCGTCGAGCACCTCCACGGTCCAATCCGGCCGCGCAAGTCCGACCAAGTGTGCAGCGGAGACCGGTACCGTCCGGTCGAGGGCTCCGTGGATCACCAGGACTGGGCACGTGATCGCAGAGATTACCGACTTGAATCTGGCCGGGGCGGTCATCAAGGCGAAAGAGCTACGACCCGCCTCAAGCGTCGTTTTCCATGTGCTGACCAAAGGGCGGCCACTGGAAGCCCGAACGCTCGCCGCGACCACGGCGTCGTCGACCGTGGCCGGGTTTGCTGCATTGCCACGCAACAGGTACGAGTGGACGGAGGCGTGGTTCGGTCGCAGATCGCCGTTTCGCAGTGCCCGCAGAGCGGCCATCGCGTCGTGCCCGCGCTGCCGCAGTCGACGGCGAACGACGTGCATCCTGACTTGGCTCGGCGTCCCATGGCCGTCCGGCAGCATCGAGCCCGTCAGGACCAGACCGCGGACGGTGGCGGGTTCGGAGGCTGCCTGCAGCATCGCGACGCCGCCGCCGAACGACGAGCCGATCACGACGGATGGACCCACCGATCTGAGCGTGTCCGCGAGCTGCCGCTGACCAGCTTCGAGGGTCGCCGGTCCAGGTCCTCGCGGATTCCTCCCGAACCCCGGAAGGTCGATCGCGAACACGGGGCCGAGTGCTGCCAACCGGGGTCCGACGGAAGTCCAATGGGCTTGCGATCCGCCCAACGCGTGGACACAGACGATCGGGCGACCCGGAGGACCGGCCCAGTGATGTCCGACAAGGTCCGCGAAGTCCGGGTCCGCCGCGTCTGCCAGGCGAGGGAGCATCT
>JBDSZH010000179.1:0-8386 GCA_039925225.1 Candidatus Limnocylindrales bacterium
ACAACGGTCGGGCCCTCCTCGACGCCTATCGAACGCTTGCCGAGACGATTCGGGAAGAGCGCTCGATCACGCCTGCCGCCGAATGGCTCGTCGACAACTTCCACATCGTCGAGGAGCAGGTCCGGGAAATCCGCGACGACCTGCCCGACGAGTACTACCGTGAGCTGCCCAAGCTTGTCGAAGGTCACCTGGCCGGGTACCCGCGCGTTCTCGGGATCGCGTGGGCATACGTGGCGCACACGGATAGCCGCTTCGACGCCGAAAGCCTGAGTCGGATGGTCGTCGCGTACCAGCGCGTGGAGCCACTGACCCTGGGCGAGCTCTGGGCGATCGCGATCAGCCTCCGCATCGTACTCGTGGAGAACCTTCGCCGAACCGCCGACCGCATCGTGCGCGGGCGCGCGGCACGCGAGACGGCCGACAGCCTTGCCGATCGTCTGCTCGGGATCGGCGGCGCACCGCCGCAGGCTGCCGACCGGGCGTTGGACAGTCTGAACGACGCCAAGCTCCCGACGGCGGCGCGTGTCCAGCTGTTTCAGCGCCTCCGCGACCAGGACCCGACGACCACCCCGGCGCTCCGCTGGCTGGAGGACCGGCTGGCTGCCGAGGGCACGACCGCTGAAGAGACCGTTCGGCGGGAGCACCAGCGTCAGGCCGAGATGAACGTGACCGTGCGGAACGTGATCACGAGCATGCGGCTGCTGTCGTGGTTTGACTGGGCAACGTTCGTGGAGAGCACGAGCCTCGTGCAAGCGACCCTGGGCACCTATCCGCTCTTCGTCGAGATGGACTTCGCGACGCGCGATCGCTACCGACACGCGGTCGAGAAGCTCGCGCGGGCGACGAACCGACCAGAAGTCGAAGTTGCTCGAGCCGCAATCGCCGCGGGCGCCGGTGCGGCCGATGCAATCGGGTCTGCCGCTGCGGGAGATGCACCCAGCGTGGAAGCCGAGCGGAACCGGTTGTCAGATCCCGGGTATCACCTTATCGGCTCCGGGCGGGGGCACTTCGCGAGGTCGCTTGGAGCGCGTGAAGCGGTCTCCACTCGGATCCGCCGGACCGCCGGTTCGACGCGGCTGTACCTCGGGGCAATCGTGCTCCTGACGTCCCTTGTCGTGGCGCTGGGCATCGCCATCGGAGCTTCGGCGGCGCCGCTGGTGGCGGTCCTGCTCGTGGGCGCGCTGGCCTTGGGCCCCGCGTCAGATCTCGCGATCGCGCTCGTCAACCGGCTCGCGTCGGCCGTGGTGGGCCCCGCGAAGTTCCCACGATTGGAGTTCAAGGACGGCGTTCCGACATCGCACCGAACCCTGGTGGCCATCCCGACCCTGCTGATGAACCGCGACGACGTGGAAGTGCAGGTCCGAAGCCTCGAGATCCACTTCCTCAGCAATCCCGATGGTGACGTGCGGTTTGCCATGCTCTCCGACTGGCGCGACGCGGCGACAGAGCAGCTCGACGATGACGACGACCTGCTCGCGGCAGCCGCCGCGGCCGTTGGCACGCTCAATGAGCGCCACGGCGAGGCACCCGGCGGCGGACCCCGGTTCCTCCTGTTTCATCGTCGTCGGCGCTGGAACGAGGGCGAGGGCCTATGGATGGGCTGGGAGCGGAAGCGGGGCAAGCTCCACGAGCTCAATGCGCTCCTTCGCGGATCCGCAGAGACCGACTACCTGCGGACATCGCTGGCCGCATCCGTACCGCCTATGGGCGTCCGTTACGTGATCACCCTTGACGGAGACACGCGCCTGCCGCGGTCGGCAGTGGCCCGCCTCGTCGGGACGATCGCGCACCCCTTGAACCACCCGAGCGTCGACCCTCGAACGGGCCGCGTGACCGGCGGGTACGGCATTCTCCAGCCCCGGATCACGCCGACGCTCCCGGCTGAGCGCGACGCCTCGCCGTTCCAACGGATTTCGTCCGGTCCGGCCGGCATCGACCCGTACGCGTCGGCGATCTCCGACGTGTACCAGGACCTGTTCGCGGAGGGCAGCTACACCGGCAAGGGCATCTACGAGATCGACGCCTTCGAGCAGGCGCTCGACGGCCGGGTACCCGAGAACGCGCTCCTGAGCCACGACCTCTTCGAGGGGAGCTTCGCGCGCGCCGGGCTTGTCACCGATATCGAGCTCTTCGAGGAGCATCCGGCCAACTACCTCGAAGCAGCGGCCCGCCAGCATCGCTGGGCCAGGGGCGACTGGCAGCTCCTGCCATGGATCCTGGGCCGGTCTCGACCATCAGGTGAGCGGGCCCGGGACACCATTCCCGCGCTCGCTCGCTGGAAGATGCTGGACAACCTGCGCCGGACGCTTTCGGCCCCACTGGCGCTCGCCACGCTGACCGCGGCGTGGTCGCTGCCCGGCGTGTCGGCGCCGGTGTGGACCATGCTTGTGCTCCTGGGGTGGCTCATCCCGGCTGCGCTGCCGGTCGCCGCCGGTCTCCTGCCGCGCCGAAGTGGCATCTCCAAACGAAGCCATCTCCGCGCAGTGGCATCGGACGTCACGCTCGCCACGACGCGCATCGGCCTGGATGTCACGGTCCTTGCCTATACGGCCGCGCTCATGGCCGACGCCATCGGGCGAACCCTCGCCCGGCTTGTCGTGACGCGGAGGCGCCTGCTCGAGTGGACGACCGCCTCCCAGACGAAAGGGAGCGTGGGGCTCGATCTGGTGGGCTTTTACCGATTGATGGCCGGGAGCGTGGTGATCGCGTGCGCGACATGGGTCGTCGTAACCCTGGCGAAACCGGCGGCCCTGCCAATCGCCCTGCCCTTTGTGGTGCTCTGGCTTCTCGCTCCGGCGATTGCTCGTGCCCTCAGTGCCCCACCTCGGGCGACCTCCGTCCGCGAGCTCTCCGAGGCCGAAGCTCACGACCTCCGCCTCGTCGCTCGCCGGACGTGGCGGTTCTTCGAGGCGTTCGTTGGCGCGGAGGATCACGGCCTCCCTCCGGACAACTACCAGGAGGAGCCGGCACCCGTCATCGCCCACCGCACATCGCCGACCAACATCGGGATGTACCTGCTGTCGATCCTGAGCGCGCGCGATTTCGGCTGGATCGGGACGGTGGAAGCGATTGAACGCCTGGAGGCGACGCTCGAAACCGTTGCCGGCCTGGCGCGTTACCGGGGTCACCTTTTCAACTGGTACGACACGCGCGAGCTTCGTCCGCTCGAGCCGCAGTACGTCTCGTCCGTCGATAGCGGGAATCTGTGCGGCGCACTGCTCGTCGTGGCCGAAGCGTGTCGCCAGATGAAGGAGCAGCCAATCCCGATGTCAGTCGCCCTGACGGGCCTCGAAGACGTCCTCGATCTGACGCGGCTCGCCGCGGCGGCGACTGGGGACGAACGGCGAACCCAGACGCTGGGGCGGGAGCATTTGATGGAGGCATTCGAGCGTTTCGCGGCGTCGGCGCGCAGCGCGGCCACGGACGACACCCTCGCGCACGAGGACTCGGATGCTCGCCAGGCGGGATGGCCTGGGCAGCTTGCGACCCTGGCCAAGGATGCGCGGACGCTCGCCGATGTAGCGTGGGCCTTCACCGCCGAGCGTGGAGAGGGCGTGGGGACCGAGCTCGTGGCCTGGGCGGAAGCAGGGGTGAAAACGGTCGAGAGCCATGAGCGTGATCTCTCGCCGCCGCCTGCGCTCTCGCACCGACTCGGAGCGCTCGCCGACCTCGCCGAGCGACTGTTCAACGAGACCGAGTTCGGGTTCCTGTTCGATCCCACCCGGAAGCTCTTCTCGATCGGCTATCGCGTCGCCGACGTCACGCTGGACCCGAGCTACTACGACCTCCTCGCGTCAGAGTCGCGGCTGGGCAGCTTCCTCGCGGTCGCGAAGGGCGACGTTCCGGCTGAGCACTGGTTCCGGCTGGGCCGATCGCTGACGCCGGTGGGGCGTGGCTCGGCGCTGATCTCCTGGTCGGGCTCGATGTTCGAGTACCTGATGCCGGCCCTGGTCATGCACGCACCAGCCGGGAGCCTCCTCGACCAGACGTACCGGCTCGTGGTGGGGCGCCAGATGAGCTATGCGGCTGAGCGAGGCGTCCCATGGGGGATCTCGGAGTCGGCGTTCAACGCCCGTGACGTCGAGCTGACCTACCAGTACTCCAGCTTCGGGGTGCCGGGCCTCGGCCTCAAGCGGGGCCTCGCCGGGGACGTCGTGATCGCGCCGTACGCGACGGTGCTCGCGGCCCTGATCCGGCCCGAGGCGGCGGTCGCGAACATCGCTCGCCTGAATGCTGCCGGCGCGGCCGGAAAGTACGGACTCCACGACGCGCTCGACTACACCCCGGAACGCCTGCCCGAGGGCACCACCGTCGCGGTGGTCAAGAGCTACATGGCCCACCACCAGGGGATGGTCCTGGTCGCGATCGGCAACGTCCTGAACGAGTCGGCGATGGTCCACCGGTTCCACGCCAGCGCAATCGTCCAGGCAACAGAGCTGCTGCTGCAGGAACGGATGCCGCGCGACGTCCTGGTCGCTCGGCCGCGGGCCGACGAGGTCAGAAGCGTCGCAGGCGTCCGCGACCTCGTGCCGCCGGTCCTGCGCCGGTTTCGATCGCCGCACGACCAGACACCGCGGACACATCTCCTGTCGAACGGCCGGTACGCGGTGATGGTGACCGCGGCAGGATCCGGATACAGCCGCTGGGGCGACCTCGCCGTGACCCGCTGGCGCGAGGACGTCACGCGCGACGCGTGGGGCAGCTACGTGTACCTGCGCGATGCTGAAGGTGGGGCGGTCTGGTCGGCAGGCCACCAGCCGAGCGGGCGCGAGGCCGATTCGTACGAGGTTCGGTACTCCGAGGAGCACGCGGAGTTCTCGCGCCGCGACGGCTCGATCACCACGGCCATGACGATCGTCGTATCGGCTGAGCACGACGCCGAGATCCGGCGGGTGTCGCTCACCAACGTTGGCTCGCGGTCCCGCGAGATCGAGCTCACGTCATACGCGGAAATCGTCCTGGCGACACAGGCGGCCGACGTCGCCCATCCGGCGTTCCAGAACCTGTTCGTGCAGACGGAGTTCGTTTCCGACGTCGGCGCGCTCGTCGCGACGCGTCGGCCGCGGTCGAAGGTCGAGCGTCAGGTGTGGGCTGCACACGTGATGGCGCTGGAGGAGCGGCCCATCGGCCACATTCAGTACGAGACCGATCGGGCCCGGTTCCTCGGCCGCGGGCGCTCCGTGCGCTCACCGGTCTCGGTCATCGACGGGCGTCCGCTGTCCAACACCGTTGGCGCGGTCCTCGATCCGATCTTCAGCCTCCGCTGCCGCGTCGTCGTGCCGCCAGGCGGCACGGCGCATGTGGTCTTCTCGACGGTCGTCGGGGATTCACGCGACGCCGTCCTCGACCTCGCTGACAAGTACCGCGAGGCGGCAACGTACGAGCGAGCGGCGACCCTGGCCTGGACGCAGGCCCAGGTCCAGCTGCGCCACCTGGGCATCGATGCGGACGAGGCCCACCTGTTCCAGCGCCTCGCGAATCGGATCCTGTACTCGGATCCGACCCTCCGGCCGGCAGAGAGCGTCCTGGCGCAGAACGATCGGGGAGCCCCTGCGCTGTGGCCCCATGGCATTTCGGGCGATCTCCCGATCGTGCTCGTGCGGATCGACGAGTCCGCCGACCTGGACATCATTCGCCAGCTGCTCCGAGCCCACGAATACTGGCGACTGAAGCTTCTCGAAGTCGATCTGGTCATCATCAATGAGCACGGCGCGTCGTACGCCCAGGATCTCGACGACGCGCTGGGTGCCCTCGTGCGGATGAGCCAGTCTGTGCTCGGGCGGGACCCGGGCTCGCCGGGTGGCCGGGTGTACGTCCTGCGCGGGGACCGGCTGCCCGCGGAGGACAGAATGGTGCTTCAGGCTGCGGCCCGCGCCGTGCTCCTGAGCCGTGGCGGCAGCCTGGCTGACCAGGTCCTGCGCCTGGAACGACCCGTGCTCAGCGTGCCCACGCCACCGCGCGCCACGGCAAGAAGCATCGTGCCGCAGGCCGCGCCCGCCCGTCCGGACCTTGAGCTGTTCAACGGCCTCGGTGGGTTCGCCGACGACGGCCGCGAGTACGTCGTCGCGCTCGCTCCCGGCCAAGCCACGCCGGCCCCGTGGATCAACGTGATCGCGAACGAGCGGTTCGGCTTCCAGGTCTCGGAATCAGGGGCTGGGTACACCTGGTCCGAGAACAGCCGCGAGAACAAGCTGACGACGTGGGCCAACGATCCCGTCGGCGACCCGCCGGGTGAGGCGATCTACATCCGCGATGACGACGACGGCGAGGTGTGGACACCCACGGCGTCGCCCGTTCGATCGGAAGGATCAACGTACTTCGCCCGCCACGGCATGGGCTACAGCCGCTTCGATCACGAACGTGACGGGATCGCGCTCCAGCTCGTCCAGTTCGTGGCGGCGGACGACCCCGTCAAGGTTTCGGTCCTGTCGATCGAGAACCGATCAGGGCGCGCCAGACGCCTGTCGGTCACGGCGTACGTCGAATGGGTGCTCGGGACGGAGCGCGGCTCGGCGGCTCCGCATATCGCGTCGGAGATTCAGCCCGGGACAGGCGCGCTGCTGGCGCGCAACGCGTGGAACTCCGAGTTTCCCGGGCGGGTCGCGTTCCTCGATCTCGCCGGACGGCAGACGGGCTGGACCGCGGATCGAACTGAGTTCGTTGGGCGGAACGGCAGCCTCGAGCGGCCGGCTGCGCTCGCCCGCGGCAACGTCCTTCGTCAGGAGGCCGGTTCCGGCCTCGACCCGTGTGCGGCGCTGCAGACGCGCTTCGAGCTGGCCGATGGCGAGCGAACCGACGTCGTGGTGCTCCTGGGCGAAGCTCCGGACGCGGCTTCCGCGGCGGAGATCATCGGGAGGACGCGCGCCGCGGACCATTGGGCAGTCCTTGCAGCGGCCAAGAAGGTCTGGCTCGATCTCGCGGGCACCGTCCAGGTGCGTACGCCCGACCGCTCGATGGACGTCCTCCTCAACTCGTGGCTACTGTACCAGGCAGTTTCGAGCCGCCTGTGGGGGAGGACGGGGCTCTACCAGGCCGGGGGTGCGTACGGCTTCCGCGACCAGCTCCAGGACGTCATGGCCCTCACGACCGCTCGGCCGGACCTGACCCGCGCGCAGCTGTTGCGGGCTGCCGCGCAGCAGTTCCGGGCGGGGGACGTCCAGCATTGGTGGCATCCACCGTCCGGTCGCGGGGTACGGACCCACATCTCGGACGATCGGCTGTGGCTGCCTTTCGTTGCCAGCCGGTACGTCGTGGCGACGGGGGATCTCGGGATCATGGAGGAGCAGGTGCCATTCCTCGAGGGGCCGGAGCTGCGCCAGGATCAGGAAGATTCGTACTTCCAACCGGAGCGATCCACAGACCGAGTGTCGCTCTTCGAGCACTGCGCGCGGGCGATCGATGTGAGCCTCGAAGCTGGCAGCCACGGCCTTCCGCTCATGGGCACGGGGGACTGGAACGACGGCATGAATAGGGTTGGCAACGAGGGCCGCGGCGAGAGTGTCTGGCTGGGCTGGTTCCTCTACGCGGCGATCAGGGGTTTCCTGCCGCTGGCGGACGCGCGCGGCGAGGCCGATCGCGCATCACGCTGGCGGGCTCGCGCGAAGGCGCTCCGCTCGGCGCTCGACCGTCACGGCTGGGATGGTGACTGGTACCGGCGTGGGTTCTTCGACGACGGCACCCCGCTTGGCTCGGCAGTCAACACCGAGTGTCGGATCGACTCCATCGCACAGTCCTGGAGCGTGCTGTCCGGAGGTGCCAAACCGGGCCGCGCGCGACAGGCGATGGCGGCGATGGAGGAATACCTCGTCCGTCGCGGGGACGGGCTGGTGCTGCTGTTCACGCCGCCGTTCGATCGGTCGGACGTCGATCCAGGCTACATCAAGGGATACCTCCCCGGCATCCGCGAGAACGGCGGCCAGTACACGCACGGTGCGATCTGGGCCGCGATGGCCTTTGCGGCCCTGGGTGAGGGCGACAAGGCGACGGAACTGTTCTCGATCCTGAACCCGATCAACCACGCGGCGACGCGAGCTGGCGTGCATCGGTACAAAGTGGAGCCGTATGTCATCGCCGCCGATGTCTACGCCGAGCCGTCGCATGTCGGCCGGGGCGGTTGGACGTGGTACACGGGCTCGGCGGGCTGGATGTACCAGGCAGGTCTCGAATCGATCCTCGGGTTTCGCATTCGGGGTGCCAAGCTCGAGATCGAGCCGGCCATCCCCCGGTCGTGGCGCGGCTACGAGATCTCGTACCGACACCGCTCCAGCCGCTACGAAATCAGCGTGGAGAACCAGCTTGGCATAAGCAGCGGCGTGAGCGAGGCATGGCTGGATGACGCACGAATTGCCTCGGCGCGGCCATCCATCCCGCTCGTAGATGACGGGCG